>JAZDLH010000198.1:0-8668 GCA_043802275.1 Planctomycetota bacterium | reverse complement strand
CATCCAGAAGGTCCGCGAGGCCGTGAAGGGATAAAAAAGGAAGCGGGAGCAATCCCCCCGCTTCCTTAAGTTTTTCCCTGCGCCCGGCGGTTTACCCCCCCTTCCCTCCATTCCCGCCATTCACGCCGTTGCCGCCGTTTTTCACCACCTTCTGGAGGACCCGCTCCTGGGCCACGTGCAGGATCATGGACAGGAGGTCGGCGTAGCGCATCCGGTCGAATCCCGCCATGAGGTTGAACTTCCCGTCCCAGCACCACCCGGGGTTCGGATTGACCTCCAGGAGCTTGATGACGCCCCGGGCGTCCCTTCGGAAGTCGAACCGGGCGTAGTCCCGGCAGCCGAGGCGCTCGAAGAGGAGGTTCGAGTAGTCCAAAAGCTGCCGCCGGGACTCGTCGTCCAGCACGGCTTCCTTGTACTTGATCCGCGTCCAATACGGAGAAGAGGGGTCCCACTTGGATTCGTATCCCAGGATGGGGGGGAGCTCCCGCGGGAGATCGGAGTAATCCACCTCCAGGGGCGGGAGCACCTTGTAGGTGAGGCCCGGGTTCCCCACGATGCCGAGCGAATACTCGGTGCCGGAGAGGAACTCCTGGAGCAGGATCCCCGAGGCGCCCCAGGAGACCCGGAGATAATCGATGTAATCGATGAGCTCGGTCGCGTTCTTCACCACGGCGCGCACGGTGATGCCCGCGCTGCTGTCGCCGAAATTCGGCTTCACGATCGCCGGGAAGGTGGTCGGCAGGGTCGCCACGCTGTCGTCCGCGCCGAGATACGACTCGGAGGGCACGGGGATCTCCAGGCTCTGCGCGATGGAGCTCACCAGCCCCTTGTTGTAACAGAGCCCCAGGCACGCCGGCCCCGCGCCGGTATAGGGGAGGTTGAGCATCTCCAGGATGGCGGGGACGTGGAGCTCCATGAAGGCGTCGTTCTGGTAGCCTTCGTCGCAAAGGTTGAAGACGAAATCCGGCATCTCCGACAGGAGCTTTCGGATGAGCCGCTGGTGGTTGTCGATGAAGGTGAACTCGTATTCGTCCAGCTCCTCGAGGGCGCTCTTCATCTTCCGGATGGTCTGGAAGTCCTCTTCGTTGAACTGCCCGCCGAGCTTGAGGCGGTCGGGCAGGCGCGGGTCGCCCGTGAGAACGGTGATCTTCTTGAAATGCACCGCGCGGGTCGGCGCGAGCTTGACCGGCGCCTCGGCCGTCAGGATCACCCGCTGCTCCATCATCCCGAGGTCCTGCCCCCGGGTGGATTCCGCGGCCATGGGCCCGTGGAGGCGGGGGTTCTGGTAGCCCATCTTATCCAGGAGATCCAAGAGCTGCTGCTTGGAGTAGAGCCGCTCGGCATAGAACTGGTCGGCGATGACGCCCTTCTCCGCGTGGGTGATGACCTCGCGCGTCACGATCCGCCGGCCGTCCTTGGACAGGGCGCGCTCGCGGCAGACGAAATGGTTCTCGTCGATCCACTCCCAGGAACGCCGCTCGTAATGCTCGCCCATCCAATCGCCGTCCACCACGTCCAGGATAAAGATGCCGTGCGGGGCGAGAACGTTCGCCACGTTCCGCAACACGGCCTCGTCGTCGGACTGCTGCTCGAAATAGCCGAAGGAATTGCCCAACAGGAGCACGCAGTGGAACTGCCGCTTGCTCAGGCGGAACTTGCGCGCGTCGCCCTCGTGGAAGTTCACGGTCAGGCCCTCGGCGCGCGCGCGTTTTTTCGCCTGCCGGATGAGGTAGCGCGAGCGGTCGATGCCCGTGATGTTGGAAAAGCCGCGCCGCGCGAGCTCCATCGAATGCCGCCCCTGGCCGCAGCAGAGGTCGAGGACATGGTCGTTCGTCTCCAGGTTCGCCGCCTCGATCACCCGGTCGATCTCCTGGCGCGTGTTCTCCGGGTTCTCCACCACGTCGCCGTCGGTCTTCAAGTACAACGAATTGAAGAGGCTCCGCCACCAGTCCGACGGCAGGTGCCGCTCGAGGTCCGAGACCGGCCCCAGCGTCCTGGCCGCGGGCGATTCCTTCCTGGGGGGCATCTTCCGGACCGCCCCCCCGTTCCTGCGCTTCATCGCTCTTCTCCTAAGAACCAATCCGTACGGCGGCTTGCACCTCCTCCGCCGGTTTTGTTTTATTATCGAACAACAACCCTGCAAGTAAAGTCCACAGCATCGATTTGCGCGGCGATTCCATAAAAAATTGTCCCGAAAGGGGTCCGGCCCCTTCCGGCGCCCTTTCCCCATCCCTTTTTCCGGGAAGCGGCGCGACGCGCTGTGGGACAAAGAAATCCGGCCTTAGCCCCCCAGGGGATCCCCGTCCCCCCCCTCCCCCAGACCCGGGCCGGGGGCAAAGTCCGCGTCGAGATCCAAGGGCGTCTCGTCCCACGGCTCGTCGAGGTCCTCGAACTGCCGGCGTCGCGGCTGGCCCGCGCCGAGGAGGCGCCTTCGCCCCTGCCGGACCGGGGCCCGTCGGCCGAGACAATAGGCCCGGCCGCCCATGGGAGGCATGAGCTCCGGCGCCGCCGCCGGGGCTTCGTCCTCCAGGCACATCTCCTCAACGTCCTCCTCAGGGAGCTCTTGCAGGAATTCGCTGGGGAGCGAGACCGTGACCTGGCCCCATTGCAGCCGCTGCGCGGCGGCCGAGAGATAGAGCTTTTCCCGGGCCCGGGTCATGGCCACGTAGAAGAGGCGCCGCTCCTCCTCCTTCTCCGCCTCGCTTTCGACGTTGGTCCCGTAGGGTAGAAGCCTCTCCTCCACCCCGACCACGAAGACCACGGCGAACTCCAGCCCCTTGGCCGCGTGCATGGTCATGAGGGTGAGGCGGTCGGCCGTGTCGTCCCACTCGTCCACGTCCGCCACGAGCGCGACCTCCTCGAGGAAGGCCGCGAGATCGCCCCCGGGTCGGTCGCGGTCGAACTCCGCGGCGCGGTTCACGAGCGCCTCGATGTTCTCGGTCCGCTCGTCGGAGCGCGGATCGGCGAGGTTCTTGTAGTGCTCCTTGAGGCCGGAGAGCGCGAGGACCCGTTCCACGAGGGGGAAGACCGGCGCGCGCGGGAGCCCGGCAAGCGCCCGGCAGAGCTCCCGGAGGGCCCGGAGCTTGGCCGACAGGCGGCCCGTCCAGATCTCGGAAAAGTCCTCCCGGAGGAGGACCGCCTCCATGCCCTGGCCCCGGGCGTTGGCCAGGGCTTCGAGGGCCGCGAGGGTCTTTTCACCCACGCCCTTGGGCGGGGAGGCGGCCAGGCGGCGGAAGGAGACGTTGTCTCGCGGATTTTGGATCGCCTTGAGGTAGGCCAAGAGGTCCTTGATCTCCCTCCGCTCGTAAAAGCGCACCCCGCCGACGAGCGCGTACGGAAGGGTCTCGCGCATGAAGACCTCTTCAAAGGGCTGCGACTGGGCGTTCACGCGGTAGAAGACGGCGACCTCCCGAAGGCTCCGTCCCGCCCGCGCCAAGGCCTTCACCTCCGCGGCCACCCAGGCCGCCTCGGCGCGGTCGTCCGGCAGGTGCGCGAGGCGGACGGGCTCGCCCAAGGCGTTGGAGGTGAAGAGGCGCTTCTCGTAGCGGCGGGCGTTGTGCGCGATCAGGCGGTTGGAGACGTTCAGGATCCGCTTCGTGGAGCGATAATTCTCCTCGAGGAGAACGAGGCGCGTGCCGGGGTAGTCCCGGGCGAAATCCATGATGTTCCGGTAGTCCGCCCCCCGCCAGGAGTAGATCGACTGGTCCGGGTCGCCCGTGGCGTGGAGGTTGCGCCGCTCGCCGGCCAGCGCCTTCAAGAGGAGGTACTGGACGCGGTTCGTGTCCTGGTATTCATCCACGAGAAGGTCGGGATAGCGCTCCTGGTACTCCGAAAGGAGGGGTTTGTCCGATTGGAAAAGGCGGAGCATGACCCACAAGAGGTCGTCGAAATCCAGGGCGTTGGCTTCGCGGAGCTTCTTTTCGTAGCGCTCGTAGACGCGCGCGGCGAGCTCTTGCCGGGGGCCGTAGGCCGCGGCGAGGGCGTCCTCGAAACCGACCATGTCGGTCTTGAAGCGGCTGATCGAGGCGCGGAGCTTCCGCGAAGGCCATTGCTTCGAGTCGAGGTCCAATTCCCTGACCGCGGACTTGATGATCGCCTCCTGGTCGGCCTCGTCGTAGATGGAAAAACGCCTGTCCCGGCCGCAGTCGAGCCGCTCGATGTCGAAACGAAGGAAGCGCGCGCAGGCGGAATGGAAGGTGGTGACCAGAGTCTTCGCCGGCCCCACGAGTTTTTCCACCCGATCGGCCATCTCCCGCGCGGCCTTGTTGGTGAAGGTGAGGGCCAGAATCCGTCGGGGCGGCACGCCCTGTCCGATGAGGTGGGCGATGCGGCGCGTCACCACCCGAGTCTTCCCCGAGCCGGCGCCCGCCACCACGAGCATGGGGCCGTCCCTGTGCATGACGGCCTCGCGCTGAGGCGCGTTCAGATCCTCAAGAATCGAAGACATCCGGCGGCGCCTCTCCGAAGGCGGGTCGTGAGGGAATGACAGGCAGGGTATGAGCCCGGGGCGATCGTTCCCCGGTCTTGCTCCGCTTCATTCCGTTTTTTATTATCTTGCTGCAGGGGCATGGTAACGCATTCGGGCATAGTTGACAAGAAGATTTTCTCCCGGAAGGTTCCTGCGGGCCGTTTCGAATAAAACGGCCGACGACAGGGAGACTTCCATCGGCCACCCGGTTCGTTTTCCAGGAAGGCCGAAAGACCTTGACACCCTCCCTGCGGCTCCGTACCCTTGATTCAGCCCGGCATGTAACCGTTTCGCGCTGTTTTTGTTATGACGATCGGACGTTGAATCCCTGCCCGCATACAAGGGCGATCCTTCCTTGCTGCCAGGAAAAAACAAGAGGCCCAAAACCATGCTTCTTTTCCCAAGTTGGCAAAGGCGTCATGCATCAGCCCCCTGACGACCATTCCCTGCATGAAACAGCGGCCAAGGGCGGGGCCATTTCCCTGGGGTCGGGATTTCTCTTCAACGGAATGCGGCTCGCGGCTGCCATGATCCTCACGCGCCTTCTCGGCAAGGAGGACTACGGCCGTTACGTGATAGGACTCAGCGTCCTCATGGTCCTGAGCGGTGTAGCGGGGCTCGGACTCCCGCAGGCCATCCTCCGCTGGGGTGCGATTTTTCATCGCTCGCGCCAAACGCGGCATACGGCGTATCTTCTCCGTCTTGCCGGCCTGGTGGCGGCCCTGGCCGTGCTCCTCTTCGGCGCGGGCCTATACGTAAGCAGCCCCGCCTTGAGCCGGCTTATGGGCGATCCGGCCCTGGCCAGGGTATTCCGTTGGTTCCTTCTGGCGCTCCCGGTGATCGTCGCGTCCGAGCTTTTGGCGGCCTTCGCGCGCGCATTCGAAGACGTTCTGGGATATTCCCTGGCCAAGGAGATCCTGCCCGCCTCCCTGCAACTTATTGGCATCATTATCGTTGCGGCGCTAACCCGTTCGATGGCCTCCATGATCGCGGTCCTCGCCGGCGCGTATTTCCTCGCCTGCCTGTTTGGCCTGGCGTATCTTAGCGTCCGCCATGCCGACGCCATTCACGACGCGCCGGAGCGGCCGAAGGGAGCTTTCCAGACCGAGTTTTTATGGTTTTCCCTGGCCGTAACGGGCACGGGATTTTTCTGGGTGCTGCGGGACCGGATCGCGGTGCTGCTCATTGGACGTTACATTTCGAGCGCGGACGCGGGCGTCTTTTTCAATGCCTCGCGCCTGGCCGTCCTCTTGACCGTGATCCTGGCGGCCCTGAACACGATCCTCGCCTCGCAAGCGGCAAGCCTCCTGCACCAGGGCGCGACAGAATCCCTCCAACGGCTCTATCGCTCGGTGGTGCGCTGGGCGCTCATCGCGAGCTTTCCCGCCTTTTCGCTCCTTCTCTTCCAGCCCGCGCTTGTCATGGCCGCGCTCTTTCACATGAAGGACGCGCCGGCCGGGCAGGTTCTGTCCGTTCTCGTGGCGCTTCGCTTTGCGCTCCTCTTCGCGGGCTCGCCCGGGGTGCTCCTGCACATGGCCGGCCACGCCCGGACGCAGTTCTTCATGACGGTCCTCACCGTGCTCGCTCTCGCCGGATCGCTCTTCTATGCCCTGCCGCGCTGGGGGCTCTTGGGCGCCGCGGCCGCCTCGGGGAGCGTGTGGCTCGTCATGGACATCCTGCGGGCGGTGATTGTGTTCCTGAAGACGGGCATCGCGCCGCTTAAGCGGCAAGACCTCGGCATCACCCTGGCGCTTGCCACGGCCCTCCAGGGGGGGTATTATCTCCTGCGGCCCGCGAACGCCGCCTGGGGGTGGCTATGGGCGATCGCGCTTACCGGGGGAGCGACGGCGCTCCTCGCTCGCCGGCTCCTCAGCCGGGAGGACCGCGCGCTCTTGCGCCGCGCCCTTCTCGGGACCGGCCAGGGAAGCGCCCCGGCTACGCCCCTTTCATCGGCATGGGACCCGGAAACCATGGAAGATGCGCCTCCAGATATCCCCCCCTCGCGCGCCGAGGAAGAGAGGATCCGGGCCGTGTACGCGAAGCGGGACGAAGGTCTCCGGATCGGCTTCCAGTCCCTCTGCGACCTGATCGAAGGGGGCAAGCGCGCGGTCGCCGTCTTCCGGATTCTCCGGGAGCAAGGGCAGTGGCCCATTTCAGACAAGCGGATCGCGGACTTCGGCTGCGGCACGGGCGGACGCCTGCGGGAATTCATGCGCCTGGGCGCCCTGCCGGACAACCTCTACGGCATGGACCTTTCCGAGGAGCGGATCCGGATCTGCCGGTCGCTCTTTCCCAATTTCCACGTCCATGCGGGAAGCGCGGCGGAGACGCCGTACGCGGACGGCTTCTTTGACCTCGTCTCCAACTCCACCATGATGAGCTCGGTCCTCGACGATGCGCTCGCCGAGCGCATCGCGCGCGAGATGCTCCGCGTCCTAAACCCCGGGGGCCTGATCCTCTGGTATGACCTGCGCTACCGGAATCCCTGGAATCGCGAGGTGCGGGGATATGACCGGAGGGCGATTCGGCGCCTCTTCCCGAAGTGCCGCATCCGTTTCCAGAGCATGGGCCTCCCGCCGCAGGTCACGGAGCGGCTGGAATGCGCTCCCTTCCTGTACCACCTACTGCACCTCCTTCCGCCGCTTCGGATTCACCTCCTGGCCGCGATCGCCAAGGGTCCGGAGGGCACCTTAGCCGTCTCTCCATGAGGTCGTGACATGCAGTTTGGTTCTCTCCAGCGCGTCGGTCCATTGCGCCTCCCCGTGGAAAGCGGCCTGGGACGCATCCACGCCTATGGCCTTCTGGCCATCGGATCGATCCTGGCCTGGTTTTGCGGCAGCATGACGCTCAGCGCCTGTTACACCCTTGCCCTGGTCGGCGCGGCGCTTCTGTACGAGCGGCGCCTGGCTGGAATCGACGTGTTTTCTCCGTTTGCGTTTTTTACGTTTCTCTTTTTCGCGGGTTTCGGCCTGCGCCCGCTCTTCTTGACCTATTTTCTCACCGACTTTTACAAGAACGCTTGGCTCTTTTATCACGTGGAGTTTTTCTATTACGGACGTTACGCCATCCTTTGCGGTCAGCTCGGGTATCTCGCTTTTCTTTTAGGCTATCAGCGCGCCGAGCGCCTTCGGAAGCCCCACGCAGTGCGTACGTCCCCGGCTGGGGATGGGGAGATCGCCCGCAACCTGGCCCTGGCCCTGAGTGTGGTGGGCGCCGGATGTTTCTTCCTCTACGTGTATCTCCTGGACATGGACCTCTTTAACTTCCTGCGCTGGAGCCCCACCATCGACAAGGGCGGCAAATACATCCTCCAGTACGGCGCCTTTCTCTTTCCGCTCGGAAACATCCCGTTCCTGGCCTATCTCCGCGGCCGGAAGGGACTCCTCGTCCGCGCCTTGTACCTGCTGCATTTTCTGGCGGCCGCGGCGATTTCGGTCTCCTTCCACGACCGGAAGTGGTTCGTGTATTTTCTCCTCTCTCTCGCGGTCTATTATCATTACCGGGTCCGGCGCTTGCACCTGGTGAGCTGCATCCTTCTCTTCGCCGGCGTGGTCGCCGCGCTCATGGTCCTCCAGGAGGCCCGGAACACCGCCTATACCTACGGGTCGCACGCGTGGCGCCTGTGGGACCGGAACTTCGTCTCGGAGCAGCTTTTGACCGGCGGGATGTTCAGCTACTTCGACTATTTCGCCTACACGATCTCCGCCTTTGAGACCGAACCGTACCTCACGGGGTATTGCGTGCGATTCTTCGCGGAATCCTTCATTCCGAGCTGGTTCCTGGGCGCGGAAAAGCTGCCGGCCGTCTCCCACTACGTGGCCCAGAACTACCTGAGCCATGTGGCCGAGGCCCCGGCGGGCTCCCTCTTCGGCGAAGCCTACGTGGAGGGCGGCATCGGGGCGATCCTTCTCGCCCTCCCCTGCGTGGGTTATTTCTTCCGTCGGTTTTATGCGCGGACCATCGGGGCGAAGAACGACATCGGCACGGTCCTCCTGTACATCGTCTTCTTCCAGGCCTATTGCATCGTCGTTCGCACCGGCTTCATGTCCGCCACCATCTTCTTCATCGCCATGGCGGTGCAGCTCAAGCTCATCCTCTGGGGGCTGAGCCTCCGAACATCGCCTCACGAGAGGCCCCGGCCGGCGGGCCATTCCGCGCCCCTCCGCGGGATTGGGGGGGGGGGGGGCGCGGGGGGGGCCC
>JAZDLH010000197.1:0-2744 GCA_043802275.1 Planctomycetota bacterium | reverse complement strand
CGGCGATGCCCCCGGCCTGGAAAATGGCCCGGACGAGCGCCACGTCCTTGCCCGTGGCGCAAGAGCCCCTCGCAAGCCCGGAGACGCCCTTTCCGGCCAGGACGGGCGTGTTGGGCATGACGCGCACGACGCGCGCGCCTTTGGGCAGGAGCTTCTCCAGGCGCGCCGTGCTCACGCCCGCGGCGATGCTTACCACGAGCGTCTCCGGCCGCACCTGTGATGATAGTTCCTTCACCACCGCGTCGATCACCTGCGGTTTTACAGCCAGGATCAGGATGTCCGCCTGCTTGGCGACCGGGGCGTTTTCCTTGGCCGAACGGATGCCGAGGGCCTGGAACACCTTGCGCCGCGCCTCGGACGGATCGGCCGCGAGCATTTGTCCCGGAGCCATAAGGCCTGCTTTAAGGAGACCCCGCGCGATTGCCTCGGCCATGTTGCCGGCGCCGATAAAGCCGATCGCCGTGCCCTTTAAAATCTCTCGATCCATGGGGATTTCGTCCTTCAGCCCAACACCCCTTGGAAGAGCGCGGTGCCTATGCGCACCACGGTCGCGCCCTCGGCAATGGCCGCCTCAAAGTCGTTCGTCATGCCCATGCTTAGCTCCGGTAGCGCAACGCCCGTCCGGCGCGAGACCTCGTCCTTAAGACCCCGCAGACGGGCAAAGTAGGGCCGGGTCTTCACCGGCTCCTCAAAAAAGGGAGCCATGGTCATAAGGCCTTGCAGACAAAGACCTTCCATTTTGGACACGGCCTCCACAAGCTCGGGAAGCAATTTTGGGTCGAGCCCGGTCTTGCCCGTCTCTTCGCTTGTCTTCACCTCGATGAAGACGTCGACCGTTCTTTCCAGTTGCCGGGCGGTGCGATCCATTTCCTCTGCGAGGAGGAGGCTGTCGAGCGAGTGGACCGCGCCAAAGAGCGGCAGGACCCTCTTCACCTTGCGCCGCTGGAGGTGGCCGATAAAGTGCCATCTCACGGCCGGAAGGCCGAGCGCTTCGGCCTTGGGCACGCCCTCCTGGGCGCGGCTCTCGCCGAAATCCCTCTCCCTCAGATCGTAAAGCGCGCGCACAGCATCGGCGTCCACGGTCTTCGTGACCGCGACGTGGCGCACCGCGTCCTCGGACCGGCCGCTCGCGCGCGAGGCGGCCCGGATGCGGCCGCGCACCGAGGCGAGGTTCTCCCGGAGGCGCGCGAGGTCAGCCACCGGCAGTCTCCAGCATGCGCTCGATGGGCCGGAGCGCGGCGCGGGCGATCCGCTTCGGCACGCGAATCTCGCCCGAGAGGTCCTCCAGGCACCAGAGCACCTTTTCTAGGGTGGTGAGCTTCATGTTCGGGCAGTCGCACACCGGGCTTGCCAGGTAAAAGCGCTTCCCCGGATTTTCCTTTTCCAGACGATAAAGGAGGCCGAGCTCCGTGCCGATGATGAACTCCCCCGCCCGGCTCTCCCGGCAGAAGCGCAGGATCCCGCCCGTGCTCCCCACGTGGTCGGCCATGTCCACGACCGCGGGCCGGCACTCCGGATGCACCACAAGGAGCGCATGGGGGTGGGCCTTGCGCGCCTCGGCCACGTGCTCGGGCAGGATCCGCTCGTGCGTGGGGCAGCACCCGTTCCACAGGACGATGTTGCGCCGACCGAGCTCCTTGGCCACGTAATGGCCGAGGTTCCGGTCGGGCACGAAGAGGATCTCCTCGTCTACGGGGAAGCGGCGCACCACCGCCACGGCATTGGCCGAGGTGCAGCAGATGTCGCTCATGGCCTTGATCTCGGCCGAGGAGTTCACGTAGGTCACGACCCGGGCCCCGGGATGGCGGGCCTTGAGCTCCGCGAGCTCGCGCGGGGTGGCCATGTTGGCCATGGGGCAGCCCGCGTTCGGATCGGGCATGTAGACCTTCTTCCCGGGCGCGAGGATGGCCGCGGTCTCGGCCATAAAGAGGACGCCGCAGAAGAGGATGCGCTCGGCGTCGGTCTTCGCCGCCTGGCGGGAGAGATCCAGGCTGTCGCCCACGAAGTCGCCGATGTCCTGGACCTCGCCCGGCTGGTAGTTATGCACGAGGATGACGGCGTTCCGCTCGGCCTTGAGGCGCGCGATGGTTTCGACCAGCGATCGAATCACGGTTCGCTTCCTTGCGGGGGGCCTTCTATGGAAAAAATTGATTGTAAGGGGGTGCAACATGAAGTCAAGCGTGAAAAGGCTTGACAGAACCCTGGCAGCGGGTATATAGGGAGAGGCCGGAATGGGCCGTCTTGTCGGCTAAGGAAGGCCGGAAGCGAGAGGCTACTGGCGGACAAGACGATTCAAGGGAATTGGACAAGAAAGCGGGAGTCATCACTCCCATGAAAAAGAATAGGATCGGTCGATCCGATCCTCTTAGGAAGCGAGAATCACTTCGGGGCGTGGCGCAGCTTGGTAGCGTGCTTGACTGGGGGTCAAGAGGTCGCTGGTTCAAATCCAGTCGCCCCGACCAATCTTCAAAAAGGGCCGTTCGGCCAAAAAGTCGAACGGCCTTCTCTTTGTCAGGCAAAGACTTACGTCCGATACGGTACGGTTCAAACTCACGCAATCCAATATCTCGCGCTTAACGCTCGAGTTTGAACCGTGCCATAAATCCACGAGATTCTGGCTGAAGTCGAATAGCGTTAGGGCGCGCACGGGCGCGTCAGGGTCGTAGTGGTTCGCCCGTTCGAGCGATTCCTCGACTTCGGCCGCCTGATGCTTCAGTTCCGCTGTCTTCGTCTGGAAGACCGCC
>JAZDLH010000196.1:0-25283 GCA_043802275.1 Planctomycetota bacterium | reverse complement strand
CAAACGATCCAAGAGGCCCCAGAGAATTCCAGGGCCCGTTATTACCTGGGGTGGCTCCTCATGGCGCGCCACTCCCTGGGAGACGCCGACCAGCGCGATCGGGACCTCTTCATGGACGCCACCAAGCTCGACCCCAAGGAGGGGATCTACTTCCTGGCCCTGGCGCGCTGCGCCGCGGAAGACGCCGGCGAAGGCCCCGACCGCGACGAAAACCTTCGGCGCCTCGCGCTCGAGCAGGCCCGGAAGCTCGGGCCGGACGAGGTGGCCGCTCGCGTGGAGCTTGCGAATTATTACCTGCGCTCCCTCGAAAACCTCTTCCGGGCGGAAGCGCTCGCCAAAGAGGCCGCGGAAGGGAACCCCGTCTCGGTCGCGGCGCAGACGGCGCTCTACGACATGGAGAAGGCCCGCGGATGGGACGCGCTGGCGGCGGAGCGACTGGCCCGTCTCCTCCGGCGCAACGCCCGTGCGCCCGAGGCGCTTTTGCGGGCCGGAACGGCGGCCCTCCGGGAGCACGCCCCCCGCAGGGCCCTGGCCGCCTACGAGCGGCTCCTCTCTTTGGACTGGACCTCCGCGCCGGCGGCCCGAGGCGCGATCGAATCGCTCATCCTCCTGGGCGAAAAGGACCGGCTCACAAAGCTCCTGGAACGATTGCTCGCGGTCCGTCCGTGCGACCCGGCCCTGAGGAAGGAACGAATCGAGGCCGACCTCCGCGCCGACGCCCTCCGCCCGGCGCTCGCCGCCGCGAAGGAGGCCCTCGCCATCGCCCCGGAAGACCCCGAGCTCTTGAAGATCCGGGGCCGCGTCCTCCATCGCCTGGGAAATACCCGGGCGGCCCTGGAGAGCTGGGAAGAGGCGCTCCGGATCCAGCCGAACGACGTGGACTTGCGGGAGTACCTGGAGTTCCGGCGCGGCGCGGAGGACGGCCTCGGCACCGCCATCGAGGACCTGCGCTCCTTCGTCCTGCAAGAGGAGAAGGAGGCCGTCCCGACGGAGGAGGGCCGCTTCTACTTCCTCTGGGAGATCGCCGACCGCCTGAACCTGGACGGCACCAAGGCGGAGCTCGTGCACTTCGTGGTGAAGATCCTGACGAGCGACGCAGCCCAGGACTTCGGCGCCATCACCCTCCCGTACGAGAGCGACCGGGAGACCTTCCGCATGGTCTCGGCCCGGATCCTCCGCGAAGACGGCAAGATCGAGTCCGGCCGCGTCACCGACTACGTCCTCCCCGAGGAAGGCCCGATCAAGGTGCTCCGTTTCTCCCCGGTGCGCGTCGGAGACGTGATCGAGATCGCCTATCGAACCGACGAGTTCAAACAGGGCTTCTTCGGCGACTACTTCGGCAACGTCTTTTATTTTAAGCGGCAGCACCCCACCGCCCGGGCGCGCTACCTCCTCGAGTCGCCCCTGGACCGCCGCGTCTTCACGCACGCGAGCGCGGGGGTCCCCGCGCCCGTCCTGACCGTGGACAAGGCCAGGCGCATCGAGCGGAGGGTCTGGGAGATGAGCCGTCTCGAAAAGATCAAGATCGAGCCGTTCATGCCGCCGCCGGCCGAGCTCTCCCCCTACATCCACGTGAGCACCTTCTCGAACTGGAACGACCTCGCCGCCTGGTATCGGCATCTCATCAAGGACCAGTACGCCGTGACGCCCGAGATCGAGGCCGAGGTCCGGCGCATCACCCTGGGGAAGACGACGCCCGCCGAGAAGCTGGCGGCCATCTACGAGTGGGTGACGACCCGGGTGCAGAACGTGGCGTGGGAGTTCGGGGTGCACGGCTACAAGCCCTACCGGGCCGAAACCATCTTCACCCGCCGCTTCGGCGACTGCAAGGACAAGGCCACCCTCTTCAACGTCATGGCGCGCGCGGCGGGCATCGAGGCCTGGCCGGTGCTCCTGAGCGCCCCGGAGGAGAGCGGCCCCGTGGTCGGCCGCGGGCGCGAAGACCTGACGCTGCCCCTCTTCAACCACTTCAACCATTCCATCAGCGCCGTGGAGCTCGACGGCCGGACGCTCTGGTTCGACAGCACGGCGCACTTCACCGCCCTGGGCGAGATCCCTTCCACCATCGCGGGCGCCCGGGCGCTTCTCCTCAAGCCCCAGGGCGCGGAGCTTTGCCCGATCGCGCCGCAGGCGGCCGACGCGAACGCCTGGATCGAAGAGGCGAATCTCGTCCTCGCGTCCCAGGGCGGCGCCACCCTCGCCGAGACGGTGACGGGCCGCGGCACGGTGGCCTCGCACCTGCGGGCCTACTTCTCCGGCCAGTATCCGATCAAGCAGGTGCTGGGGGCGGTCATCAGCCGGCAGTACGGGCCGGGGGAGGTCGAAGAGGCGTCCGTGGAGGCGTCGTCCCCGGGGACCATCCCGCCCGTGTTCGTTCTCGATGCCCGGATTCTCTTGAGCGCCCTGGGAGAGACCGAAGACGGCCTCCTCCGATTCCGCCTTCCTACCGTGTGGCTGCGGGGCCGGGGCGAAAGCACCGTCCCCATTCCTCCGGCCTTACGCGCCTACGCCGAGGAGTCCGTGCGCACGCATGACCTGCTTCTGCCGCACACCCTTCTCATCGAGAGCCGTTTCCACGTGCGCTTCCCCCAGGGATACCGGTTGCGTGCGCTTCCGGCGTCCATCCGCCTGGAGCAGCCCTTCGGGAGCCTCGAGGCCGAGTACCGAGGAAACGGCGAGACCCTCGAGATCCGGCGGATCCTCCGCCTCAAGGAGACGCGCATCCCGCGCGAGTCCTATCGGACCTTTCGCCGTTTCTGCCATCGGGCCGACGAAGCGGACACCCTGGAGTTCGTCCTGGAGAAGGTCCCATGAGGAAACATTGCCTGCTCGCCCTTTGCCTCTCCTTCTGTACAGCGGCCGCTTGGGCCGGGGAGCCCTGGCCCGAGGCGTGGTCGGCGAAGCTTGGCAGGCTCTTGGAATGCCCCGCAGCCGCGCGGGGCGACGCGGGGGGAGAGATCGAGACCTGCCTCCGGCTCGCCGAAGAGGCTCCGGAAACCCCCGTCGCCGAGATCGCCCTCCGGTGGATCCGGGCGCAAGACGCGCTCTATCTCCCCCCCACCGAGGCATGGGAAGAGCGCCTCGCGCGGTATATGGCGCAGCCGAACGCCCACGGGCCCGCCGTGGACCAGGCGCGAATGCTCCTCGCGAAATGGGCGGTCCGGAAGGGGCGCTTCGAGAATGCCGCCGCCCTCGGCCGGGACGCGGGCGAAATCATGGATTGGCGCGTAATCGGTCCTTTCGGCCGCTATGAGGCGGCGAGTTTTTTTACGCCCTTCCCGCCGGAAGAGGGTCTTCGCTCGCTCGCGGAACCGCTGCCGGGCACGTGGGGGAAAAACGAGTGGCGCCCGATCCGGCCCGATCCCTTCTCCGGCCGGCTGCAGCCGTTTGCGGCGATTTATCCCTATCAAAACGCGACGCTCTATCTCCTGACCCAGGTGAAAAGCCCTTCGGAACAGGACGCCTTTCTCCATCTCGAGACGGCCCATGCCTGGGTCTTGTGGCTGAACGGCGCGCGCGCGGCCGAAGCCGATCGCCTGGCGTCCTATCTTCCGCGGGAATCCTACGCGCCCCTGCGGCTGGCCGGCGGATGGAATCGGCTCCTCCTCAAGCTCTACGCCCCGGACACGGAACGGACCGTTCGCATCCGCCTGACCGACGGCCAGGGTCTTCCCTTAAGGAGCGTCGAAGTCCGGTCGGGTCCCGACCTCTATCCCCTCCCCTCGCGCCCGGCGGCCCTGCCCGCTCCCCAAGAGGAGAGCGGTGCAAAGAACCCCGGAAGGGATGAGCCAGGCGCGGACAAAGGGGAAAGGCCCCTTCGCCCGGCGGGAGCCCTTGCCGCCATCCCCAGTCCAGGCGCCCCGTCGAGTCCTCTTCCCCAGCCTCGGTGGGCGCTCCCGGTCCTGGAGGCGGCGGCCGAAGATCGGCCCGCGGACTGGGCGCTGCAAGCGGCACGGGCGTTTCTTCTCTCGGAACAAGACCTTCCCGATCGCGCCATCCAGGCGGCCGAGGCCGCTTTGGAGGCCGCACCGGGAAAGCCCTGCCTGCACACCCTCCTGGCCGACATCCTGCAAAGCGCGGATCATCTTCCCCTCGAGGTTCGCGCCAACCGCAGCCGCCATCAGTTCAAGGCCGCGCTCGCCGCCGATCCGCAAAGCGTCGGGGCGCTTCTCGGACTCGCCGAATTGGACTGGGAAGACCAAGGCACCCGCCCGGCCCTCTTCCACCTCGAACGGGCCCTTGCCGTCAACCCCGGATGCGTCCGCGCCCAGAGGCTCCGCATCAATATCGCGTTGGAGAAGGGATGGCTCGCCGAGGCCGAAGCCTGGTGCCGGGCGCTTTCGACGAGCGGCCGGGGAACGCTCGCCCTTCCCCTCCTCCAGGCCCGGCTTTTCAGCAAGCTTCGGCGCGCTTCCGAGGAAGCCGCCGCCTGCGCCGAGGCGCTGGAGACCGATCGCTCGCAGCGCCTGCTCTGGATCCTGCGCCTTCGCGCCCTGGAAGACACGGACGACCCGGAAGGGGCCGCCGCGCTCGCCCGCGCGCTCGCCCGGGCGGCCCCGGACAACCCCCTGGTCCTCGCCCAGGCGGCGGATCACTTCTTCCGCTTCGGGCCCTTGGCGGAAGGGCTGGACTTCATCGCCCGCGCCTCTTCCCTCCTCCCGGAGAACCCCTCCCTCTGGCGACTGAAGGGCGAGATCCTGTTGCGTCTGGGCCGCCGCGAGGAGGCCGCCTCCGCCTTCCGGGAAAGCCTCGCCCGCCAGCCGTCCCAATACGACCTCCTCCGCTTGATCGGGGAACTGGAGGCCAAGCCTTTTGACTTCTGGAGCGCGTATGCCATCGACGCGGACAGGGCGATGAGCCGGGACGAGGGGGAGCGTCACTCCGGTCCCACGGCGCGGCTCATCGACCAGACGGTCCTGGAGATTTACCCCGACGGCGCCTACGCCGAAATGATGCACGAGCTTCAAAAGGTCCTCACGCGGGACGGCATCACCGCGGCCCGCGAAGTGCCGATCTACGGCGAGCTCATGGATGCGAGGACGCGCCTTCCCTACCAGCAGACGCTGGAGCCCATCCGCCTCAAGGGACAGCCGGTTCTCACCATGCCGGGCTTGACTCCCGGCGCGGCGGTGGAATACCGCTTCTTCTACGGGCATCCGCCTCGTCCGGACTATTCCTTCGACGCGCCCTGCTGGTATTTCCGCTCGCCGGACACGAGCGAGGAGTTCGTCCTGACCCAGTACGTCATCCGCGTGCCCGAGGGCTTTCCCTTCGCGTATGTGCAGCGCAATTTCGACACGCCCCCGAGCGTGGAAACGGACAAGGGCATGACCGTCTACACCTGGACGATGCGCAACATGCCGCGCGTCCGCGAGGAGAAAGGCAGCCCTCATATCAACGAATTCCTCCCCTACGTGGAGGCGGGCTCCCCGCTTCGCTGGGAGGAGGTCGCCCGAGAGGTGGAAAACAACTATCTCGGCCGCCTCCGCCCGACCGTGGAACTCGAGGCGCTGGTCGACCGCCTCGTACGGGACGCCCGCGACCCTCGCGAGCGCTTGGAGAGGCTTCGCCGGTACGTGCTCGACTCGATCAAGGAAACGCCCCTCTCGGGCGAGGCCTCGATCGTCCAGGCCCGCCAAAGCGGGAGCCGCCTCGTCCTTCTCATGGCGCTTTTGCGAATGGCGGGCCTCGATGCGCGGTGGGCCGCGGTCCGTCCGGCCCCGGAGTTTTATTACGAGGCCAACTGGGAGCTCCCGCGCGCGGAGCTCTTTCCCCTCGCGCTCCTCGCCGTGTTCCTGCCGGGAGAGGAGGAACCCACGTGGGTGGACGTCCGGTACCGCGCCGCGCGGCTGGGAGACCTCGTGGAAGACCTCTCCGGCGCCACCGCCTTCGTGGTCCGGGGCCCGGAAGGCGTCTTCCACACCCTCCCCCGCTTAAGCCCCTCCGCGCTGGAGGAAACGGAAGAAATACGCCTCGTTCTGCGTTCGGAGGACGAATCCGGAAAGCTCGAGGGAACGCGCGTGGTGCGCGGCCTGCGGGGGGCCGAGATCCTGGAGTCCCTTTTCGAGACCCTGGAAGGCGAGCGCATCCGCCGGCTGGAACGCCGCCTCGCCCCGGCCTTCCCCCTGGTCACCACCCTGAGCCTGGAGACATCCGGCTCGGGAGAGTTCGGTCTCCCCTACCGGGAGACCTATGTCGTGGAGGTGGAGGGGATTCTCTCCGCCGAGGGCCAGGGAAGCTTTTCCCTGGGGTTGGGCCTCGCGCCCCTGGACCTTGTAAAGGAGATGGATCGGGAACAGGCGGAGCGGCAAAATCCCTTTCATCTCTCCCGGCCCGAGGTGCGCAATGACCGGATCACGATCCTTCTGCCGAAGGGATTCCGCCTCGCACAATCCGTGCCGGACCTCCTGGAAAAGGATGTCTTCGGCGCCTATTCCCTGACCGTGAGGGAGGCGGACGGGGAGATCCGCGTCGAACGACGCTATAGCTTTTTGCCGCAGATCGTCGCGGCGAAGGACTGGCCCCGGTTTGCCGCTCTCACCGAGCGGATCCGAACCGCCGAAAAGGGTCGGATTCTTCTCCGGGGCACCCCGGAATGAAGGAGGCTCAGAGGGCCGTCCAGCCGCCGTCGACCAGGACGCTCGCGCCGGTCATGAAGCTGCACGAGGGGCCGGCGAGAAAGAGGGTGATCCCGCGGAGCTCGCGCGGATCGCCGTACCGCCCGATGGGAAGCCTCGCGAAGAAGGCCTTTCGCTGCTCCTCGTCCTTGACGAGGACCTGGTTCATGGGCGTGGCAAAGGGGCCGGGGCAGAGGATGTTCACGCAGACGCCGTCGGCGGCGCTCTCGATCGCAAGCGTCCGCGCGAGCCCCAGGAGCGCCGCCTTGCTCGATGCATACGCCGCCCGCCCCACGATCGAGACAAAGGAGAGGATGCTCCCGAGGAAGATGATCCGCCCGTGTTTCCTCGCGCGCATGCCGGGCAGCACCGCCCGGGCCACCAGAAACGCGCCCCTCAGGTTGACGGCCTGCACGGAGTCCCAGTCCTCGTCGGAAAGGTCGTCCAGTTCCTTACGGATGTTGATGCCCGCGTTGGGGATGAGGATGTCGATGGGCCCGAGCTCGTCCTCGACCGCGCGCACGAGCCGCGAAACCTCCTCCGCCCGGGCCGCGTCCGCCGCGAGGCCCAGGGTTCGCCGGCCCGTGGCCTGGGCGATCTCCGCGGCCGCCCGAGCGGCCTCCCCGGCGTTGCGGCTGCAGAGGCCCACGTCCGCGCCCGCCTCGGCCAGGATCCCGGCCATCTCCCGGCCGAGACCCTTCGAGCCGCCGGTCACGAGCGCCACGCGGCCGGTGAGATCGAACAACTCTTGGAACAGGCGTTCCTGCGACATGCGGGGTTCCTCTTGATCGAACCGAACCTTTTTAAGCCCAGGGCTCCGTCTCCAGGCAGGGGATTGTAACGGCAGGAAGGAAAAATGGCAAGTCTTCTCGGCGCAAAAGCGCGCCTGCTTCTCGAAGCCCTCTATGGGGATCTATCGCGCGACCTGGAACCTCTCGGCCTCGCGTGCCGCCGGTGCGGCCGCTGCTGCCATTTCGACGAGGTGGAGCACCGGCTCTTCGCCTCCCGGCTGGAGAGGCTGTATCTTTTGGAACGCGCAAGGGAGTCCGGCGTGGCCCCTCGGACGGCTCCAGCGGGCCGTTGTCCCTTCCAGACGGAAGAGGCCTGCCTCGTCCACGCCATGCGCCCCCTCGGATGCCGAGTCTTCTTCTGCGACTTGGCCCAAAGCCCCCTGCCGGCGGGAGAGCGGCAAGCCCGCCTCGAAGCCCTTTCGGCCGAGTATCACAACCGGTTGCAGGCCCTGCATCGAGCGCTTGGAGTCGCCTGGGACTATGGCCCGCTTTTGGAGGCGCTCGCCCGGCCATGAGGTCGGCCCCGGGGATGTTTCTTGTGTCGGCTTCGCAAAACCCATATCATAGCGCCCATCCGGCAAGGAATCGGCGCTCGAAACCACCGACCCGAGAGACACGACTCCATGGCAAAAAATCCCCTGCAATCCATCACCCTCGTGGCGGGCGCGCGCCCCAATTTCATGAAGATCGCCCCGCTCGTCCACGCGCTCAAGGCCCACAACGCCCGGGCAAGGCTGCCGATCGAGTATCGCCTCGTACACACCGGGCAGCACTACGACCATTGCATGAGCCGGTCCTTCTTCGACGAGCTCGGCATCCCCGAGCCCGACTACAACCTCGGCGTCCAGGGCGGATCCCACGCCGGGCAGACCGCGGGGATCCTGGTGGCGTTCGAGCGGCTTCTTTGGGAGCATCCCACGCGCCTCGTGGTCGTGGTG
This sequence comes from Planctomycetota bacterium, assembly GCA_043802275.1. GTDB lineage: Bacteria > Planctomycetota > SZUA-567 > SZUA-567 > JAFGNG01 > JAZDLH01. The sequence continues at coordinate 16,937 of JAZDLH010000196.1, read as the reverse complement.
GGGGACGTGAACTCCACCCTCGCCTGCGCCATCACGGCCAAAAAGCTGGACACGGGCGTGGCCCACGTGGAGGCGGGCCTGCGCTCCTTTGACATGCGCATGCCCGAGGAGATCAACCGGATCGTCACGGATCGCCTGAGCGACCTCCTTTTCACCACCGACCCCGCCGCCGAGGAGAACCTTCGGCGAGAGGGGGTCCCGTCCGAACGTATCCATCCGGTGGGAAACGTGATGATCGATACGCTCCTCCGGGAGCGGGAGCGGGCGCGAGGGGTCGCGCGCTTCCAGGCGGTGAAGGCCGGGGGGCCCTATGCCCTGCTCACGCTCCACCGGCCGAGCAACGTGGACGACGCCCCGACCTTCCGCCGGCTCGCCGCCGTGCTCGCAAAGCTCGCCGCGGAGATTCCCATCCTCTTCCCCTGCCACCCCCGCACGCGCGAGCGCATGGCCGCCTTCGGCATCGCTTTCCCGGGAGCCGTCACGCTCCTCGAGCCGCTCTCCTACCTCGAGATGCTGAACCTTCTCCTCGATGCGCGGCTCGTCCTCACCGACAGCGGGGGCCTGCAGGAGGAGACGACCGCGCTCGGCATCCCCTGCATCACCCTGCGAGAGAACACCGAGCGGCCCGTCACGGTCACGCATGGGACGAACACCGTGGCGGGAACGGACGCGGCCCGCATCCGCGCCGCGTTCCGCGCCGCGCTGGAGGGGAAGATCAGGACCGGCCGCGTGCCTCCCCTGTGGGACGGCCACGCCGCCGAGAGAATCGTCGCGGTCCTGTCCGCCTGGCTGGAAAAAGCGCCCGTTCCTTGAAGGTTCGCCCAAAGAATATTTCCCCGGCTCCGGGAAGCGCAGTTTCGTCGGGGGGAAGAATTCCGTGGGGCTTCTTCAGCGAAGCCCGTGTTTTTCGATCCAGTCGAGCATGGCGGTTTGAAGGGACGGATCATCCGGCCAGAGGAAGGCGACGCCGTGCCCGCCCTTGTCCACGGCGAGCCCAAGCTCCTTCAGGGGCTGGAGCCCCTGTTTCACGATGCGCGTGCCCATGCCCAGGGAACCGGCAATCTGCTGGAGAGTGACCGTCCGGCCCGCATTGGCGCAGTAATACTTGAGCATCCGCATGTGGCGCGCCGTAAGGGTGAGGTGCTGCATCGCTTCTTTCACGCTCATCTCCACCCGGCTCGCCACGGCCGTTGAGGAGACCTGGGGCCCGGGCGGCGGCACGGACTTGACCTGCAAAAAAGTCACCGCCATCCCCGGAAGGGGCCCCTCGGTCACGCGCCACCGCACCAGGCCCAGCGCCTCGACCTCGTCCGGACGACCGGCGATCGAGAAGCGAATCTGCAGAACGCTCTTCTCGGGAAAGGGCTTTTCCGCCTCGACATAGACGCCGGAATCGTCCGGCGCATGGGCCAGGAGCCGGTCCAATTTCTCGGGGTCCATCTCCCGCCGGAAGAGCCGGGAGACGCAATCCGCCCTGAGGAATTTGTATCCCTTGAGCCGCTCGGGGTCCACCCGGCCCGCCAGGGCCGCCCAGGCCGAGGTCTCCTCGTCGGTCTCGCCCCGCTTGAGCCTCGCAAGGAGCTCCTCCAGCGCCCGGACGAGTTCCTGGGGGGCGGCATATCGCCTCGCCGGCTCCCGGGCCATCATGCGAAGAACCACGTCGCTTACGATTCGCGGGACCGCGGGATTGATCGCGGTCGGGTCCGGCCGCTCGCCCGATACATGCTGCAGGAGCACGGAAAGCACGTTCTCCCCGATGAAGGGCACCTGGCCGGTCAGCATGTGGAAGAAGGTCACGCCCAGGCTGTAGATGTCGCTCCGGCTGTCGGCCGTTCCCCCCTGGGCCTGTTCCGGGCTCATGTAAAAGGGCGTGCCGATCACGCCGGTCTGGGTGACGCTGGCCCCCTCCTGGGTCAATTTCGCCAGGCCGAAATCCGCCACCTTGACAATGCCGTCCCGGGCGATCATGATGTTGTCGGGCTTGACGTCGCGGTGGATGATGTCGGCCTCCTGCGCCGCGGCGATGGCGCACGCGGACTGGAGGACGATCTCCGTGGCCCGTTCCGGGGAGAGGGCGCCGTTTTTGTTGATGAGGTCCTGGACGGTGGCGCCGTCCACATACTCGCTCACGATGTAATAGAGCCGCTCCCGATGTCCAAAGTCATAGACCTGCACCACGTTAAAATGGACGAACCGGGCGCAGGCCAGGGCTTCGCGCTCGAAACGCTCGACATAGACCGAATCGCGGGAGAAACGTTCGTCCAAGATCTTCAGGGCCACCGGGCGGTCGAGGCTGAGCTGCCTGGCGAGATAAACCGTTCCCATCGCCCCCTGGCCAAGCTTTCGTTCGATGCGGTAGCCGCCGATCTCTTCGCCGATGAGGGGATCGCCTTTCTCGCCCTGGGCGGAATCACTGCCGGGAAGAGGCGCGCCCTCGCTCACGGGGTTTCCCCCTGGGGGACCTTGCGCAAGAACCGTTCGATCATCGCGTACGAGGCATCGTTGGGCAAAAGGCAGTCCCGCGCCTGAAGCGCCTTTTGCCGCGCCTCGTAGAGGAGCCCCTTGTTGTAGTCGTTCTGGGCGGCGACGAAGAGATCGTGGGACTGTTTCAGGAGCCCGTCCATCTCCGCCTGCGCATTGATATCGCATTGCTTCGCCTTTTCGAAAGAGCGCCTCGCCCGGACATATTGCCCCTGCCGAAAGGCCTCCCGCCCCTGAAGGATGAGATCGTTGCCGATCCGCTCACGCGACCACTCCTGGAGCTTGAATCGGGCCTGGCGGTTGTAGGCGTTGTCGAAACTCGCGGCGATCTCGCGCACGGTGTCCCAATGGGTGCGCGCCTGGAGAGGGTCGCCTGTCTCGAGCGCCTTGTCCGCGGCGGCGAAGTGTTCCAGGATCCTCTCGACGCCGGCCAGGGTCTTCCGATAATCCGGGTTCTCGGCGGCCGCGGGATTCTTCCTGGCGAGGGCGCGCAGGCCCTCCGTATCCCCGGCGGTGAAGAGGGAGAGCGTCATCTCCTGCAGCATCTTCGCGTCGATCTCCTTCAAGCGCCCCTGGGCCTCGTCGTAATAGAGGCTCGCCTGGGGAATCGCCCGGTAGAGGTTCTCGGCACGGCGGAGCTTGGCGATGCCTCCCTCCTGCCGGGCGCGATCGGCCTCCTGAAGGATCAGCTGATGATCGGCGTTCAGCTTCCACGCCACCAGGTCCTTTTGCATGGCCTCATCTTTGTCGAGCTTAAGTACCGCCTGTCCCTCCCGGACGACCTCCGCCCAGGCGACGTCACTCTTCTTGAGGCGCGCATACAGGGCGGCCTTTCGCTCCTTGAATTCCGTCCGCCGGATCTCCCTGGCAAGGTTCTGGGAATCGAGTCCGTAGTAGCCGTCCGCGCGAATCAGCTCCGCCTTCTCAAGCGCCGCTGCATATTGGCCCTTTTTGTTGAGCTCGACGGCCTCCCGCAAGGTGCTCAACTCCCCGGCGGCGCGGCTGGACTGGGTCCGGAAATCCTGCACGAACGCCTCCACGTCCTCGGGCGCGGAGACCTCGTCCAGAAAAAGACGGGTTTCCTGCAGGATGTCCTGCCATTCCACGTCTTCAAAGGTCTGAATGCTCTCGGCCTCGGCCAGGGGGGCCGTGATCCGGGCGAACTTGGCCGCGGCCACCATGTAGCCGCTTTCCTCGGGGTGGTCTTTCTCCCAAGCCGCCTGGGCCGCCTTCCAGGACTCCACCGCCCTCCCGTACTCCTTCTTCTTGAAGAGATCCATCCCGTCGCGCACGTCTTTCCAGTAGTCGGCCTTGGCATACAGCGGCGCCGGGAGTTCCCGCCGGGGGAAGGACAGCCAGAGAATGGCCGCCAGGAACGCCGCGCCCAACACGGCGATGAGGGCGTACAACGACCGTCTCCGCCGGCGGGCCTGGAACATCGCGCCCCGGGGCAAAACCTCTGTAACCGCCTCGCCGGCGGCGAGCTCGATCTGGGGAACGAGGCTCCCTTCCTGGGGGGGCGCGCGGCGAGGGGAGAGCTGACGAGGCATGGACGGCTGCTTAGCCGGTTCCGGAATCGTTTCCAAAAAGGGCGGCGTATCCGCCCCGGCCCGGCCGGGCTTGGACGGAGCCGGAGCGGATGGGTAGGCATCGATCCGGATCGCCATCTCCCCGAGCATCAAAGAATCCCCCTGGTGGAGCGGCGCCGAGACCACGAGCTGGCCGTTCAAGGTGGTGCCGGCCCCGCTCCCGAGGTCGCGACAGGAGAGCGTATGGCCGGAACGGGTGATTTCGAGATGCTGCAAGGCGACGGAGGGATGGCGGAGCCTCGGCGAGCATTCCTCCGCGCGGCCGAGGACGATCACGCCCTCCCGGACTTCCACGCGGTGCTCCATGCCATCCTGGATATAGACGAGCTGGATCATAGAGAGGGCCTCTTCCTGAACGAAGCGCTTAACGGACAAGCTCCTTTTCAAGGTCTTTCTGCACAAGATTCGCCAACTGCCAGTCTTCGCTCCGAGGATCGGGGATGAGCTGCATGATTTGAAAAAGCAGGTCGGAACCCTTGTCCAGGTCCTGCGGAGAGCCCGGGGCCCCCTTGATCGAGGCGCGCGCCTCGGCATAGAGACGGGAGACCTCCTGGCGCAACCGGCTTTGGATTTCAGTCTGCGCCAGGTCGACCTCCTTGGCCTTGGCCGGATCTCCGGAGAGGATGTAGAGCTCGCTCGCGTCTCGGAGGCAGAGCATGGCCGCATAGGGCTGATGGGCCTCCAGCTCCCCGGCAACGGCGATCTTCTGTTCGGCGAGCGCCCGGGCAGGACCGGCCGCGATGTCCTCGGGCCATTCGCGCGGAAGGACCCCGCGCACATGCGCGATGCACTGGAAGACGGTCCGCCCGCCCCGCCGCACCGCCACCGTGGCGCGGCCGTTGGCGTTCCCCTTCACCACCAGGACCCGGCCCGTATACTCCTTCCCGATGAGCCCGCCGAAGCGCTCCCAGTGAGCCACATCCTCCCCCTCGCCGGCGCGGATGGCCACATTGGAATCGGTAAAGCCCTCCGTGGCCACGGGTAAGAGCAGCACAAGCTTCTCGTGCCGCCGGATGACGTACTGCGGCGTGGCGGAGAACGGCGCAACCGTTGCAAGCCAATCCACGGCGTAGAGAATCCCGACGATCAGCGTCACCAGGGCCGCCGCCTTCCACAAAAAAGCGCCCGGCCGGCTCGCGGCCCCCGCGGCGGGCGATTTCTCCTTGCCGTCTTTGCGAAAACCCTTCTCCGGGAAGCCCATCTCGCTCGCGGCCCGGGCCTTGGCCGGCGGCCGGGAAGGTCCTGTCCCCGCCACCGGAAGGGAGGCGCCCGAACCTTGTTTCGCGGGGGGGGAAAGCGTGTGCATGGGATCGATATGGACCCGGAACTCCACCGCTCCCACCCGCACCAGCGCGCCGTCGCTGAGGGCCTGCTCCTTCACGCGGTCGCCCTGGACAAAGGTGCCGTTCTGGCTCTCGAGATCCCGGATAAAGACCGAGTTGTTCCGGATAGACACCTCGGCGTGGCGGCGGGAGACGCTCGTGGTATCGGCCAGGCGGATGTCCGCCTCCTCGCCCCGCCCGATGACCGCGGAATCGCCCGAAAGAAGATACCGGATCCCTCGACCGGGCTCGATCAACAGTTCCAGGGTGACAATCGGCTTGTCCATGCGGTTCATTTTACGCCCGCCGAATCCTGCTTGTCAACCGCCCCGCGCCGCGCGGAAAAGAGCGGCAACACCGCCACCGCAAGCCCCGGAATCCACCCGGCGCGCCGTATGGCGCCGGGGGGGAGCTCCAACACGCTTTGGGCTTCCCGGGCCGAGCTCATCCGCCACGGCGGGATCGCCTCCACCAGCTTGCAGACCCGCCCCTCCCGGTCCAAAAAAACCAAATCCAGGGCGAAGCGCATGAAGCAGGTATGGATCGAACGGCAACGGGGAAGAAGAAACCCCGCATCGCCCGCCAGCTCCTTATGCCCCAGGAGGCCGATCAGCGACTCGAACCGGGTTTCCGCGATCGCGAGGCGCGGCACCATCACGACCCCAGTCGCGGCCGAGACCATCTGCATGTCCTTTCGCATGGGCCGATCCTGTCCTCTGCAACCCTTCCCCGGGCCCCCTTCTTAAAAAAGGGAAGGTGCGCCTCTCAGCCGAGCCACCAAAGCGCGAGAGGGCCGAAGATCACGAGAAAGGTCACCATCAGCATGAGGACCAGGGGCAAGAGCATTTTCACCGGCAACTTGCCGGCCGCCTCCTCGGCGCGCTGGCTGCGACTCTCCCGTTGCTGGGCCGCGAGAATGCGAAACACCGTGCTGATGTTCGAGCCCATCTCCTCGGTCTGGACGAGCGTCGCGACCACGGATTGCACCTCGGAGACATCCACCCGGCGCGCCAGGTCCCTCAGGGCCGTGGCGCGCTGCTTGCCCAGGCGGATTTCGCTGAGGAGAACCTGGAATTCCTCGCCCAGCGGGCTGCGGCCGAGCTTTTGGCAGATCCGGTCGAGACCGCTGGTGAAATCGAGCCCGGCCTCCATGGCCAGGGTCAAGAGGTCCAGGGAAAAGGGCAGATCCCTCCGGATGGCCGCGTGCCGCGCCTCGCGCCGGGCCTTGAGCCACCTCGGCATCCAGATCCCCCCCGCGGCCAGGCCCAGAAAGAAGAGCCAAAACACATCGAGCGGTTGAAACAATAGAAACACCAGGACTCCCAGTGCCCCCCCCAGGAGCATGCACAGCCCGGTGAATCCGACGTACTCGTCCGCGTTTAAGCCTTCGGGGAAGCCCGCGCTCCCCAACTGCCGCTGAATGCCTTCGTGGAGCATTGGATAAAGGCCCGGCTTCCCCTCCTCCCGCGCCCCGGGGCTCAATATCCCCCGAAGTCCCCGTCCGATGCGACCGGCCAGCGGCAAAAAGGCCCGCACCACGGCGCTGCGGCTCTCGTTCACCACGATCTCCTGCAGGGCCGCGCCGCTCGAGTTCTGACGCATCAGGAGAAGCGCGTTGACGAGCGCATAGGTCCCCAGCGCGCCGGCCCCCCACGCGGCGGCCACGGCGATGACGGCCAAGAGGTCGAAGTCGGTTCCCATGGTCGGCCTCAAATGTCAATGGCGATCATCCGGCGGATGAGCAGGATCCCGATCCCGATCAAGCCCGCCGCGAAAAGCAGGATCGAGACGCCTCCCAGGGTGGAAAAGAGGGCGTTGATCCAGCCGGGCAGGAAGAAAAACAACGCCCCCACCATGAAGATCGGCAGCGCCGAGATGACCACCGCCTGCGCCCGTCCCATGGCCGTGAGCGCCCGGATTTTGCCTTCGATGCGGAACCGTTCGCGAAGGGTGTGCGCGATGTTGTCGAAGACCTCGGTGAGGTTGCCGCCCACGTCCTGCACGATTCCCACTGCCGAGACCACGAGCTCGATCTCCCGCGAGGGCATGCGCTCCCAGAGGTGCTCCAGCGCCTCCTGCAGGCCTACTCCCAGGCGGAGCTCCCGGCAGAGGAGCCGCATCTCCTGCCGCATGGGAGGGGGGCTCTCCCGCGCCAGGTTTTCCAGGGCCTGTGGGAGAGAGAGCCCCGCCTTCAGGGAATTCGAGATGTTCATGAGCGCATCCACGAGCTGGGTGAGAAACCGCCGGTCGCGGCCGCGCTTGAGAAGCGAGAGGACAAGCGTAGGCAACCCCAGCCCGGCCAGGGCGAAGGGGACCGCGAGGAGCAGGCTCCGGAAGAGGAGGTAACCGACCCCTCCCGACAGCGCGCTGGAGAGGAGGGCGAGGTAGAGGAGGTGCTGGGCGGGGATGGTGAGATACATCGCCTCGAGGGTCCGCTCCGCGCCGGCGACGTAGCGCTCTTCGTATCCCGCCCACCCCTGCCGGAAGAGGCGTACCCCGGCAAAGGCGAAAAGCCCCACCGCGCATCCCGCGGCAAGGGCGGCCACGAGAGCGTTCGGGAAGGACTGCATCAGCCCGTCTCCGGAACCCGGAAGAGGCCGAGCTCCACCGAAATACCGCGCTTGCGGAGCTCCTGGACGAAGTCGGGAACCACGCCGGTTGAGACGAACGCGCCGAGGATCCGCCCCTCCTCGTCGAAGCCCCGCCGGTCGAAACGGAAAAGCTCTTGAAGGGCCACCGCGTCGCCGTCCATGCCCTCCACGGCGCTGATCGCGACGACGCGGCGGGAGCCGTCGCTTAGGCGCGCGAGGTGGACGATGAAGTCCAGGGCGCCGGCGATCTGCTCGCGGATGGCCCGGCTGGGGAGCTCCATCCCCGCCATCAGGACCAGGGTCTCCAGGCGGCTGATCGCGTCGTGGGGGCTGTTCGCATGCAGGGTGGTCAAAGACCCGTCGTGGCCGGTATTCATGGCCTGGAGCATGTCGAGGGCCTCGCCGCCGCGGCATTCGCCGACCACGATCCGGTCCGGCCGCATGCGCAGGGCGTTGCGCACGAGGTCGCGGATGACGATGGCGTTCCTGCCCTCGAGGTTGGGCGGCCGGCTCTCGAGGCGGACCACGTGCTCCTGGGGGAGCTGGAGCTCGGCCGCATCCTCGATGGTGACGATGCGCTCGTCGCCCGGAATGAAGGCGGCGAGGACATTGAGGAGCGTGGTCTTGCCGCTCCCGGTCCCTCCCGAGATCAGGAGGTTCGCGCGGTTGCGGACCACCAGCTCCAGGAAATTCGCCATGTCGGGCGCGAGCGTGCCGAAGGCCAGGAGATCGTCCGCGGTATAGGGATTGACGCTGAACTTGCGGATGGTGAGGACCGGGCCGGAGAGCGCGAGCGGCGGGATGATGGCGTTCACGCGGCTGCCGTCCGGCAGGCGGCCGTCCTGCATGGGGGTGGTCTCGTCGATCCGCCGGCCGATGGGCGCCAGGATCCGCCGGATGATCGCCACCACCTGCGCGTCGTCCATGAACTGCTTGAGCGAGAGCGCGAGCTTGCCCTTGCGCTCGACATAGACCTTGTCCCACCCCACGACCATGATCTCCGTGACCGTCTCGTCCGCGAGGAGATCCTCCAGGGGCCCCAGGCCCACGGCTTCGTCCACGATCTCCTTGACGAGCTCGTGCGGAGTGATCCATGAGGGGATCGCGTTCTGCATCTCCTTCACGATCTCGGTGCAGGCGATCGCGGTTTGGACCCTCAGCTCCTCGTCCGGCTTTTCGGCGAAATCCGCGTGCTTGAGGTCGAGCTCCTTGAGAAGGCGGGCGTGGATCCGCTTTTTGAGCGCCGGGGGGGTCACGCGTCGGAGGTGGCCGGTCGAGGTTGACGAGCCCGAGTCGCTTCCCAGGCGCTTGCCGCCGGAGGAGGCGGTGAAGACGGTGGTGGAGAGATACTCCTCCTCCGAGATCGCGAGGATGAAATCGCCGATCTGGATGGCGGCGCCGACGGGGAGGATCACCTCGCCCACGATGCGCTGGCGGTTGACGAAGGTGCCGTTCCGGCTGTTTAAGTCGATCAGTCGCCACGAGCCGCCGATCTCCCGAAGCTCGCAGTGCTTGCGGCTGATGCCGGTCTGGTCGAGCACGAGATCGTTGTCCGGCTGCTTGCCGATCCGGAAGATCGAACCGACAAGCGGCACGGCGTGTTTCTCCCCGGTCTTCGGATCCAAAACGATCAGTTGCTTCATGGCGCGCCCTCGTATGGTTGATGCTCCGCGACGCACGCGCGTGCCGCCGGTGGTCTACGGCGCGTGCGGCGCGATCTCCTTGAGTTCATTCGCCACGACATTCACCCCGATGGGTTTTCCCCCCCGCTCCGCGGGCTGCGCCGCCGTGTCCAGGCGGTTGCGCAACAGGAGCCGGATTCGCCCCTGTTCCTGGGCGTTGATGACGCGCAAGGCATCGGCGGGATCGAGCTCCAGGGTTGCCGTGCGATAGGCCGTCCGGGCGGCGGGACGATCCTCCGTCACCCGGACTTTCTCCATCCGGCTGTCCAGGGCGATCACGCGCACGTTCTGCAAGAGATACAGCGTCACGACGCCCTGCTGGACGGCGCCCGCGGCGCCCCTTCCCATGTCGAAGGTGGCCACCACGTCCACCCGGTCGCCGGGGCGGATGAGTCCGGCCACGCCCGCGACCATGTCCACGGCCAGGGTCACCGCGCGCCGGCCGTCGTCCACCACGGAGGCTTCGGTCACGGCCCGCTCGTAGGGGGGTTCCAGGTCGTCCTGGAAGATCGGCTCGCCCGGCTCGATCCGCCTCTTTGCGATGAAACCGCCATAGAGATAGGCCTGGTCCGAGGTGATCATACCGGTCTTGACGTGGCGCTGGGGATAGGAATCGAGCCGGAGCATCTCGCCCCCGGCAAGTTTCAGGGGCTCGTTCTCCCGGATCGTTCGACTTGCCACGAGGATCTTCATGAGGGGATATCGCTTGATTTCCTCGTCCTTCTGCTCCCGGATCGAGGCCTGCATGGCCAGGGCGGCGACCACCCCCAGGATGACGGCCAGAAGGACGGCCAGTTTGTTCGTCATCGCGGCGCTCCTCGTTCTTCCTTGCCCGTTCCCCCGGGAATGGCCCGCAAGACCTGGATCATCACCGCCGTGCCCGGTTGCCCTCGTTCCAGGGAGCATAGGGTTATCTTGCAACAATGCCCTCCGCGAGCAAACGTGAACGTCGCCCCCGCATCCTCCGGCAGCGCGAGGGGGCCGCCCTCTTCCCGCCAGCCGTCCTTGGCCAGGATGCGACGATAGTAGGCTTCCACCGCCCTGGGATCGTCCGAGGACTCGTAGAGGCCTCCACCCTCCATCCCGCCGGGCAGAATCGGCGTTGCAAGAAGGTGTTCCGGCGGCGGAATGAAGGGCGGCGATCGCTCCTCTATCGCAGCGCGCGCGCGACGCATCCGCTCGGCTGGAGACTCCGATCGGCGTCCCAACCCCTCCACGCGGACCGCCCAATACACCGCCGCACCGACCGCCACGAGAATCGTGAGTCGGTGGAATATCCTCGCGATCTTTACCTTACTGGAATTCATGGGGCTCGTCAAGGTGCAGTACCTTTTGAAACACGAAAGATGACCGGAGCGATCTTTTTCAAGCTCTTCCGATGGCCGGCCCGCCGAAGTTCTATCCTCCCTCAGGGCGAGGGAGGCGGCTTCCAATCGTTTGGATTCAGCGTATTCATAACGTCCCACATGGCATCGAGATACGACAAGGAAAACCCGTCGAGCGAAGAAGCGGGCATGCTTTCGGGGTCCAAAGCGACCCCTCCTCCGGCGCCGGGGACATCCACCAGGTCAAGGCCCCGCAAGGCGCCGAATTGCATGTCGGGCTCGCCGAATCGCTGCCAGGGGCCGGGCCGATGCGTGCCCAGGGTCGGCTCGGAGCGCGCGGCGCCATAATACTCCAACCCCTCCTGGAGCGTCTCGTCTCTCGTCTGCTTGAGGGTGAAGGTGGCCCGGGGATTCCGCGCCTCATCCCCCTCCTCGCCGCGAAGGGCCCTCCCGCCATAGGTGAAGCCGTATTGCGTCCTGGCGGCGGAATAGGTCGCCCATGCGCCCAGGAGCCTGGCGATGTCCGCCTCGCGATCCGGGAGAATACCCATGTTGCGGAGGTAATATCCCTCGAAGGTGGTCACGGTTTGCGTTTGCAGGGAGACGGTCCCGTCATCCGTGCGCAAGGTGTTCTCCTGGCGGGGATTTTCGATGCGGATAAACCCGGCGTGGATGTCCTGGGGGCTTAAATACGGCAGCACCGGCTCCTCCTCGCTGTAGCTTTGATCGAGGTCGGGGTCCTGGACCTCGGTGAAATCGATTTGGTTGCGCGCATTCCCCGCCCGGCCGGGAAAGGTGTATTCGAGCATGGTCTCGCGGCTCTGAACTCCCGGCAGGGCCGTGGCGAAAAACGAAGCCTTCTGGCTCTCCTGCCGCCCGAGCGAAAGCTCCCCGAGGAGGATCACGCCCAGAAGCAGCATCGCGTAGGGGAAGAGCAGGATCGCGAGCTCGGTCAGGGCGCTTCCGCGCTCCCGGCGGCGCGACGCCGGCCGAATGGTCTTGCTGTTCATCGAAAACAAAACCTCCGTCTTCGGCTTAATGGCGGACCACCTCGTCGATGGCGGGATCCCGGTAGTTCACGGCCCGGCCGCGGTTGGGACCCTGCATGGGCGGCGCGGCCATGTGGTTCCAGTGCGCGCCCACGTCCCATGCCCCGCGCCGCGGGCCGGTCCATCGGCGATCCCAGTAGCGCGCCCGGTGGCGGCTCACGATGCTCTCCCACCAGGGTTTGCCCCCCATCTCGCGGAAGAGAAAGCTTGCGGCCGTGTCGTCCGGCGCGAACGCGGCGGTTCCGCCGTTCTCCGCGAAAAACTGCATGTCGCGGATGTCCAGGGCGTTGCGGTTGCTCACAAGCACGGCGTCCCAGTCGGGCTCGAAATGGTTCATCTGGCTGCGCAGCCACATCTCGCGGTACCAGTTGACCGGCCTCCCGAGCGGATCGATGTTTGCCTCGGGATCGCTTATCCATTCCGGCCTTCGGCCGTAGTCGTACCCGGAGGGGGGAAAGCTGCGCGCCCGCACGAGCTCGTCACGATCGTTCATCTCGCTCCAGAAGGCGAGCCGGGCGGTGGCGATGCCGAAATGCCCCCACAGGCGGTCTTCGCCGGAGACCTCTTCCCAGCCCGCGCGCGTGGGATTCAAATCCTCCTCCCGGGGGAAGGGATTCGCAATGCCGAGCCGTTCTTCGGAAGAGGTGGGCTCCCGGCCGCCCAGGATCTGGTAGATCCGGGCCCCGATCGAGGACTTCCACGCGCCCACCGTGATGCCCCGCCGGAAGATCTCGGCGGTGAGCGCAAGGGGAAGCTGCCAGCGGTCCGGGTCCATGCTGGAAGGCTGCTCGACCGAGACGCGGTCCTGGGGCTCCACCTTCCTCGCGAAGGGATCGGAGGGCCGGGAGTCGGAATGCCGCCCCAGCAGGTCCGCGAGGTACTTGCGGACCACGCTCGGATGCCTGTGGAGCTCGGCCTCGTCCGCGAGGGGAGGCCCCTCCAAGAGATCCCGCCAGGCGATCTTCCGCGCGCAGCAGGGACAGGTCACCTGGATCGTGGTCTGTTGACTATTGCTCAACGCCTGGATGACAAACGCCGCATGCATCCCGGGCGGCAGGTCCGCGGCCTTCCATGCGGCGTTCAGGCCCGCCACGCGTGCGGTCGCCCGGTTGAGGTGGTCGAAACCGCTGAACCACTCGTGCCAAAACCCGCAGGGGCGCACGCACAGCTTGCCGTAGGTCGGCGACTCGATGTCGTAATCGCGCAGGGCGCCGGGACCATTGTCACGGCTGTACCAGCAGGTCCGCGTCTGGCTGAAGAGGGTGTAGGCGCCGTTGTAGCGGCGGGGCCGGCCCTGGGTGATGTCGAACCAGCCGCCGTATTGGCCATCGGAAGCCCCTTCCTCGGTGCGCGGCGGCTGGGCCCAGCGGGGGTAGTATCGCCAGCGCGAACTCCCCGGCCTCGCGCTCCAGAGGCTCGCGTCCTCGGCCGTGGGATCGAAGTAATGGCCGTCCCATGCGGGCGAGAGGTGGTGGCCGGCATAGGTCGGATCGTGGTCCATGAGGGCGTGAAGGGCGAAATGCTCTCCGTTCATCTCCTCCAGGTACGAGCCGATCCGGACCCACTCGTAGCGCCAGGGCCCCACCGTTTGGTCGGCCTCCTCCCCGTCGAGGAGAAAGAGCCGGTGGTAGCTTTGGTCGCTGGCGTTCCGCCGCGACCAGGTTTCGTCCGGATGAAGGGTGGAAAGGCCGTTGATGGCCGCGGAGTATTCGCCGGTCTTCTCGTTGTGTTCCACCCGCACCGCTCCGGCCGGGGTGCGATAGTCGATCTCGACGTTGACCGAGGAGGGGGTGTCGATGTAGAGCGGCAGCGAAAGGGTAACGCGGCTGAAGTCGAGATGCAGCGGATCGTCGATGGTGATGCGCCCCGAAGGGGTGTCGATCACCGGCGTCCAGTCCACGGGAATCGAAACCCCGCCGATCTGAGTGTCCTCCTCCAGCGGGAGCCACTCGTTGGGATCGACCTCGCCGTCGCCGTCCGAATCCGACCAGTATTGGAGCTCCCCGCTTGGGGTCTGGCGGATGCGCACGTCTCCGATCACGTACTCGGTTCCCCCCGGCCCCTCGTAGATCTCGACGGTCGTCTCCTGCCCCTCGTCGATGACGGTCACGGTGTGGGCATCCGGCACGAGGGCGATGTAATAATGCTCCTGGCCGTGCGCATCGTTGTAATGGATCGCGTATTGCAGGGGATAGGCGTTCGGGTCGCCCAGGTAATAGGTGTACACGTCGAAATGCAGGGCCACGGCGTCGCCCTCGGTGTAATCCACGCGCCAGAGGTCGTCCGCCTCTCCGGGGGGGAAATGGGGGTCTCCCGGATTGCCGGGATCGGGCTCGTGGATCGCGGTGAAGTCGAAGGGCAGGGTCTCCGCCAGGGTGCTCCAGATGTGCCAGCCCTGGAGAGCGGTCGCGGCATCGAGAATCCGCTCGATGTCGCAGGCGGCGTGCGTGGGAGACCGGGGCAGAAGCTTGATCGCCTCGGGGTAGAACGCGACGCGCTCGGCCCCGTTGTGGAAGGCGGTGTAATAGGCCTGGTTCTCCACCGCCTCGGGCGCGAGGATGGCGATCCCGCGTTCCAGCCGGGCGAGGCGCGCCAGCCACGCCTCCCCCTTGGGAATCCATTCGTTCGCCAGGCGATAGGCCTCGCCGTACCGGCCGGAGGCGTTGGCTAGGCCCACCACCGCGTCGCCCGGGAGAACGTAGTCGGTGAAGATCGCCCCCCCGTAATAGGGCGCGTGGCCCTGGAGCTCGGCATAGACCCCGGTCGTGGCGGTATCCACCGCGTAGCGCAGGGTGTGATAATAGACGTGGGCCATGGCTTCGTTCAGCCACGCAATCTGGGAGACGGCATCCGCGAGCACGAGCGCCGCGGCGTAGGCGCCCGCGTCCGCGGCGTTCTGCATCTCCATCTGGTTGGTCGTCGCCTCTCCCACCCCCACAATAATGAGCGCCACGACCACCACGGCGAAAAAGGTGAGCGCCGCAAAGACGAGGGACTGGCCGCGCTCATCCCGCAGGAATCCTGAGGTCATGGCTCATTCCCTTCCGGCGCGTCGCCCCAACGAACGACCGTCCTACTCCCCCGCCTCGATGGCGGCCGCGCGATACAGGGTGCATTGGCGGGTGATCACGAAATGCGGCACGCCACCGATCATCCGGATCCGGCCGCGCGGAGAGCCGGGCGCGATGTAATCGCCCGAGCGAAGCCCCCGGTAAACCGTGTCCTCGCTCCCGAAAAGATGCGCCTCGCCCTGCCTCGGAGCCGTTCCGCCCGTCCGGAGAAGGAGCGCCAGGATGCGGTCCACGAAGGGGAAGACGAGCTCCTGGTTGAACTCCACGAGCGCGGTGACGGACCCCGCCTCCTCTCCCCGGGGCTCGAAGATCTCGACGTGAAGCTTGGCCGCGGCCTCATCGCTCCGGTGGATCGGCCCCCAGTCGGGGATCGTGACCTTCTCGGGGGGCGCATAGTCCGCGTCCCGGTGCCCTCCGGCCAGGGGCGAGAGAAGCGTCTGCGCCACCACGTCCACGCCGCTAAGCCCCCCCCCCGCAACGGAGCGATGCTCCCCGACGATGGCGGCCCGGGCGCAGCGGTACGCGGTAAAGTTCACCACGAGCGTCGAAACGTAGAGAAGCGCCAATTGCATGAGGCCGAAGACGAGGATGAGCTGAAGAGGAAAGGCGACGGCAAACTCCACGAGCGCCTGGCCCGCCCTCCCCTTTCCCCGCCTGGAGCGCGGAGGAGGGCGAGAGACCCGCGAGACGGAATTGGCCGACGCCTGCATGCGCGCATTCTCCTCTTGACCTTGCCGGGGCGAAGGCGCCGCGTCTCACCAGGGCCAGGCGCCGGTCCGCCGCGTGATCCACCAGAAGGCAAAGGCGCTTCCCGCGCAGATGGCCGCCGCATAGGGGATGGTCCGCCGCCGGTCGCCCTGGGCCACCTCGGCCTTGCGCTCCCTTCTCTTCAGGGTCGCGGCCCGGTGCAGGGCCTCGCGCCACCCGCCGCGGAAAAAGAGGGTCCCGACCGCGAGGAGCGCCCCCGCAAAGGAGGTGTACACCGTGGCCCACAAAACGAACCGCCAGGAGGTGAGCGCCCCCACCGCGGCCATGAGCTTGGCGTCCCCAGCGCCGAGGCCCCCCAGGTAATACAGGGGATAAAAAATGCCGAATCCCACGAGAAGGCCGCCGAGCCCCGCCTGAAACCCCTGCCAGCTCCCCCGGAGCGCCTGGAGAAGCAAACCCCCCACGATGGCGCCCGCCACCGCGCCGTTGGAGACGCGCCGCTCCCGGAAATCCGTCACGGCGGAAGCGATGAGGAGCGCAAAGAGACACGCGGCCTGCACGAGGGGAAGCATGGGGTCACGATCCCGCCATAGTCACAGGTCCTTGATGATGCTGCTCTTCTGCTGTTCGTCCTGGTTGCCCATGCGGTTTTCGACCGTGGCGTCTTCGCCGGCGAGCTCGGAGCCGCTCCCCCAGAAGATGTCACGGATCTGGTTGCCGAACCGAAACACGATGACCAGGGACAGGATCGCGATGATCGCGACGATGATAATGTATTCGGTCATGCCTTGCGCCCGTTTCCAAATGCTTCGCTCTTTCAGGGCCTTCATCCCAACTTCTCCTTTTTCCTGGGTGGCCGTTCCAAACGCCTGGATACCCGCTTGCCCACCGCAGGGGAAACCCTGCGGACATGGGTTGCGCGACTCCTCGACTCTTTTCCCCCCTCTTAGGGAAAGGGAAGACTCACCACCTTGATC
Organism: Planctomycetota bacterium; assembly: GCA_043802275.1. Classification (GTDB taxonomy): domain Bacteria; phylum Planctomycetota; class SZUA-567; order SZUA-567; family JAFGNG01; genus JAZDLH01. Next base: position 142 of record JAZDLH010000196.1, on the reverse strand, counting down.
AGGTTGAGGTAGAACTCCCGCACGCCCCCGATATGGACGCCCGCGAGATCCGCGCCGTTCAAAAGCACGGACACGGCCGCCCCCATGCCGATCATAATCCCCGTGACGAGCAGGAGATACTCGGATATCGCCTGGCCGGAGC
>JAZDLH010000195.1:0-9997 GCA_043802275.1 Planctomycetota bacterium | reverse complement strand
GTGATACAATTTGATCGCGTCGGCGAATGCCTTCGCCTGCCTCGCACTCGACGACGATGCGCGGTTGCTTTATGACCTGCCTGGCTGCAACGCTGTCGAGAAAGCGCGCGGGATGCTGCTCAAGCGCGGCTTGAAGCGAATTGTAATCACCCACGCCATCGAATGGCGGACGCGTTGGCACGCAACTCTTGCGTCCCAGGTAGAGCGTCCACACAGGTAATTGAACCGCGCGTGCAAGCTCTTCGATGATAACGCCCATTCCATCTTCTCCCGTCGTTCCCCGGAGGAATTCACCGCGTTTCTCTCCGGGCAGCCCAAGGGACCGGATGCGGATCAACCGGTCTTTTCTATGGCCACTCCCCGCGCCCGGACCCGGCCGGCTGCGTTGCGGAGCCGGGCCGCCTGCCCGCGCGGTCGCCCTTGGCAAAGGACAGGGCCGCTCGGCAAAGCGGCGCGCGGTTCATGCGGGCTTGTCGAGCACCAGGGCGCGCAAGGGCCGGTTGAGGCAAGAGCCGAAGTTCTTTTCCATGTCCGGCAGATCTTCCCCGCCGAGGCGGCAGAGCGCGACGCTCGGGACAAGGCGGGCCGCCTCCGCCGCCTTGAGGATGCGCCTTCGAAGGGCGGCCGGGTCGTAGAAACGGGCGAAGTGGCCGTCCTCGTCGCCGCCGGGAATGGAGGCCGTCTTGTCGATCACCAGCCGCGCGGCCGAGTCGAAGACCCCCACGCGATCTATGTTCCAGCATTCCACGAAGCGGTCGGCGATAAAGATCGGGATGATGCAGGCCCGGCCCCCCGGCGCGAGCAGGCGCCCGATCTCCCGTATCCAGGCCGTGTCCTTGTCCCCCTGGAAGTGCTCGAAGGCGTGGTGGCAGGCGATCTTGTCGAGCCTCCCCTCGGGCAGGGCGATGGCGCCGATGTCCCCTCCGACAACGCTGGTTCCGTCCGGATCGAGGCGCATCCCGGAGTAGATGTGATCGTGGAGGTGGAGGTGCTCGCAACGGCGGGTGGCCCGGATCGCGTCGAGGTAGCCGGAGCGCCCTCCGGCCGCATCGAGGAGGCGATCCTCGGGCCGCACGTCCAATATCTCCGAGGAGAAGAAGAACTCGACCGCCTTCTTGTGGGGATAGCTTAGGGAGCGGAAGGGAAGCGAGGTTTTCTCGATCCATTCCCAAAAGGCCTCGGGGGGGCGGTCCACGGTCCGCCTCGCGCAAAAAAGCCCCTCGACCTCTTTTTCTTCCGCGGGGCGGAGCACCCGGTCGATGAGAACGTTCCACTTCTTTTTGTACACCCGGCCGAAGATCCGCCGGGCCGCGCGCTTCGCCGCGCTTAGGGCCCGCCCCAGGAGGGCCGGCTCGGCGCGGGCCCCTTCCTTTACGGAGAAGGGCGAGGCGGCCGGGATGGCGTCCTCGTCGAAAGCGAAGGGCCTGCCCAGCCGGGCCGCGCGGAAACCGGTCTCTTCCACGAGCCCCCGGAAGACTTGGTCCGCGAGGTCGTGGCACTGCCATCCGAAGATCTCGTATACGTTGGGCCGGAAGGAGTCGTAGGTCTCCTGGGGCCGCCAGAGGAGGATGCTCATGAGGAGCGCCGCCACGCTGTGCAGGTTCTGCTCGCGCGGGAGGAGCCCAAGGCCCTCGAAGTCGCAGAGCCGGCACTCGGTCGCCTCCGGGAGCCAGACCATGACGTTCCGGCACGCCACGTGGCCGAAGGTCACGCCCTCGGCCAGGAGGTCGCAGAAAAACTCGGCGATCTGGTGGACCCAGGAGAGGCGCACCGTGAGGGGGGCCGGGGGGTCTGGCGGATGTAGGTCTCGAGGTCCACGCTCTCGAGGTATTCTCCGAGCCATACGACCGTGTCGCCCTGCGCCTCGAGCGCATACACCGGAAGGAGCAGGTGGGGATACTGGGTGGCGCGGCTCTGGAGGAAGGCGAACTCGCGCTCCACGCGCTCGATGTCCCTCGGCTCCATGTCCGTGGTCTTCTTGGCGAAGTAGGTCCGGGCGCCGAGGCGGAGCTTGTAGTAGACGCGGCGGCGGTCCACGAGCCTTTGGCTCAAGGCCCAGGGCATGCGCCACTCCTTCTCGATCGAGTACGCGCGGCCCTTCACGCGCAGGACGCTCGGCGACTGCTTGCGGAACTCGAAGACGCGCCGCTCGTCCCGGTCGGAGACTCCGAGGAGCCGCCCCTGCAAGAAACCCCGGCCGCTTGAGACGTCGGGCGCGTCCCCCCTCTTGATCTCCTCGAGGAGGAGGATGTCGGCGAGGCGCCGCTCGAGGACGCCGCGCGCCTTTTCCTTGTCCTTCACGTGCCACCACACCGACATCATCGCCACGATGTCGAACCGGGCCTGGGCGAGGGCCGGGATCTCCTCCATGTTCTCCAGCGGCGCGGCATAGTACTCCACGTCCAGCCGGCAGATGCGCGCGAGGATCCGGGCGCAGCGGAGGATGTTCGGGTCGACGTCGATCCCGACCACGCGGCTCGCGCCGCGCCGCTTGAACTCCAGGCACATGGCCCCCAGGTTGCAGCCGACGTCGAGGACCTGGTAGCCGCGCAGGTCCTGCGGCAGGTCGAAGAGCGCGAAGCGCTCCAAGACGTCCCGGGCGCCGTCGAGGAGGACGACGCCGTTGTGCTCGACGCGCTGGTAAGCGCGGGTCGGGCACTTGTCGGTGTGGCGGTAGCGCTTCCACCGCACGACGCGCCGGACCGCCCACAGGAGAACGCGATCGATGAGGTTCATGCCTCCCCTCCTTCGATTCTTTCGGCGGACCACAGCGGCCGGTAGTAGATGAGGCCGCGCCGGCCCGGCGTGAAGCGCGGCACCCCGTCGGCCTCGGTGCTGGAAACGTCGAAGGCGAGCACCCCCTCCTGCGAATCGAGGTACCCGCGGTTCGGGATAAAGGCGAAGGCGTCCACGGTGTAGCGGCCGGGCACGAGCAGGTTCGGGTCGATGCCGCAGAGGACGTGGTAGGCGCCCTGTTTTTCCACGAAGACGTCGCGGTCGTGGATGCTGGAGGAGAAGATCGTGACGCCGCGCTCGTTATTGATCCGGAGGCTCAGGCGCAGGTCCGGCACGTTCTTTTCCAGGACCCACCCCATTCGGACCGCGAAGGGCTCGGCCAGGCGCGCGGTCCCGATCGTCCGCCCCTCCCGGTCCGAGACGCGGGCGGTTCTTAGATAGGCCGCCCCGGTCGCCGCGTCCCCCGGCCGCTCGTAGGCGCTGCCCGCGCTCGAGACCCCCTGCCTGAGATAGCGGTCGATCACCTCGTCCGTGGGGCCGTCGGCCGCTACTCCCCCCTGGTCGAGGAGAATGCAGCGCCGGCAGAGGGACTGGACGGCGGGCATGTTGTGGCTGACGAACAGGACCGTCCGGCCGTGCGAGGCGGAGACGTCGTTCATCTTGCCGAGGCACTTCTTCTGGAAGGCCGCGTCCCCCACGGCCAGGACCTCGTCCACGAGCAGGATCTCGGGCTCGAGGTGCGCGGCCACCGCGAAGCCGAGGCGCACGTACATGCCGCTCGAGTAGTGCTTGACCGGGGTGTCCAGGAATCTTTCAATCTCGGCGAAGGCCGCGATCGAGGCGAAGCGCTCCCTCACCGCGGCCCGGCTCATGCCGAGGATATTGCCGGTGAGGAAGACGTTCTCCCGTCCGGTGAGCTCGGGGTGGAAGCCCGTGCCCACCTCGAGGAGCGATCCCACCCGGCCGTGGAGACGGGCCGCGCCCTCGGTCGGGCGCGTGACGCGCGAGAGGATCTTGAGTAGGGTGCTCTTGCCCGCGCCGTTCTTGCCGATGACGCCGACGACCTCGCCCCGCCCCACCGCGAGAGAAACGTTCCGGAGCGCCCAGAACTCCTCGTCTTTTTCCCTGCGCCCGCGGCCGAAGCCCGTGAGGCTCCGCACGACCGCTTCCCGCAGGGTGCTGTAGTACCGGTCCTGGCCGCCCAGGCGGTAGCGCTTGCCGAGGTTCTCCACTTCGATCATGTTCGCCATGGGCGCCTCACACGATGTCCGCGAACTCGTCCTCGACGTTGCGGAAATAGGCCACGCCGAAGAAGAAGAGAAAGAGCCCCACGCCGAGCGAAATCCCGATCGCGTCCCACGCGAGGGGTCGGCCCACGAGGGCGTTGCGAAAGCCTTCGATCAAGCCCGCCATGGGATTGAGGCTCATGAGACGTTCGTAGCGCTTCGGGATGATCGAGGCGGGCGTGACGACGTTGCTCAGGAACATCCAGATCTGCACGAGAAAGGGGACCACGTACCGGAAGTCCCGGTACTTGACGTTGAGCGCCGCGAGGAGAACGCCCACGCCCAGGGCGGTCAGGACGATGCCCCCGGCGAGGAGCGGGAGAAAGACCGCCTCCCGGGACGGGGCCACGCCGTAGTACCAGAGGATGGGGAGAAATACGAGCGCGGCCAGCGCCAGGTCGATGAGCGCGTACCCGAGGACGCACGAGGGGATGAGGATGCGCGGGAAATAGACCTTGGTCATGAGCCGGGCCCCCTCGATCAGGCTCTGCGAGGCGCCGGTCACCACGGCCGCGAAGAAGGTCCAGGGCAATAGCCCGGCGTAGTAAAAGACCGGCCCGGGCAGGCCGTCCGTGGAGAGCCTGCCCATGCGCTGGAAGATGAAGGTGAAGATGACCATGGTGAGGAAGGGCCGGAGAATCGCCCAAAAACCGCCGAGCACGGTCTGCTTGTACCGCACCTTGATGTCCCGCGCCGCGAGGGTGAGCCAGAGGTCGCGGTAGGCCCAGAGCTCGCGCCAGTCGATCATGAGCCAGCCCTTGCGCGGCTCGATCACGACGACCGGAAGCTCCCCTCCGTCCCAATCCGCCCGGGGCGCGGGGTCGTTGGCCGCGCTCATGGATTCTTCCCCCTTCTCTCCGGCGGGGGCGCCGAGCCGTTGCCGCCGGGAGAGCTCTCCCCGATCGCCCTGGGCAGGGCCTCCACGATCTCGCCCATCATGTCCGCGTGATCAAAGACCCAGACGAAGCGCGGGTCGTCCCGAAGCCCCGCCGGGAGGTAGTGCTTCCGCATGGGCTGGGCCGGGTCATAGAGCGTGACGAGAATCCGGTCGGCCCTGGTCCGGTCGATCTCGGCCACGGGCCGCACCACGAGCCCGAGGAAGAGCTCTCCCGCGCGGCCCTCCGCGTCAAAGACGTCCACGAGCTTGAGCCTGTGCTCGGCAAGGCCGAGAAAGGAGATCTCCGCAAGCTCGCCCACCCCGAGAAAGGCCACGCGCCGCACCTCCTCGCGCGCAAGCCTGAGGCACACCGCGCTCGAGCGTTTGCGGGCCTCGTGGTAGAACTGCTTGGAAAAGTCCAGGAACTCGTACGTGAGCTTGAGCTTCTCGGCCACGCCCTCGGGCGTGAGAAAGTAATACCAGCTCCGGCCGTCCCTCCGCCTCATGTGCAAGAGCCCCCGGGCCACCATCTTCTTCAAGAGATAATGCGCGAGCTTCACGCTTACGCCCAGCTTCCCGGAGAGAATCCGGTTCGTCACGAACGGGGAATCCTCGACCTGCTGAAGCACCTGGAGCTTGTAATAGGAATCCGAATCCATGTCCCGCGCTCCGAACGAATCAAATCGAACATTAAATTAATACCATAAGTAACAATTTTTGTCAAATCTTTTTTCATGATGGAAGACCTTAAACAAACGGTAAAAACCTATAACTATTATTCGGGCATCTATAAAATAAACATAACAGATTATAATATAAGGTGTTACACATATTGATTAAATACGGGAAAATAGGTTGAAAGGGTCGATCAGGAGATGTATATGAGCCGATAAAAAACATAAAGCCGGAATAAAAAAACGGTAAACATTTCTTTTCGATGTCTTGAATGGATGACAGGAGACAAAAAAAGAAGGGTGTTTTATAGAGATGGGCAGCGGGGAAGAATGCTCCCCGCACAACCGAAGGCCGCGGTGAGGATGAGCAAAAGCGCGAGGAGGGGGTTCATATGCGAACTCCGGGTTTAATATTTAGCGAAATGTTGCGTTTTCGATACGGAGAGATAATTCACGGGCACTCCAATATTTATTGTCTATATAAACGATAGGCCCCCAATTCAAGGCTTCGATGATGCCGTCCACCATAAGCGCCTTTCCGCGTTCAATATTTAAAATGCGCTGATCATCAGTCGTAAATGTAAAGGAATAATGCCATGGCGTTGGGGGTTTTGGCAGCGTTGGGGGGGTGTGACTTGAGCGGCGCCGGGGGCTTCGACTTAATTTTCCCCCTTATTGGCGCTTTTGGCGCTTTCGGGACATCCCCCCTTCCCGGCAAAGCATTTTGAAATCCATAAGGCACGGTGCCCGGATCCAACAAGCGAGCGGCTTCCGTATAGTTTATAAAAGATAAGACCACTTCATACCGGCCATCCTTCCTCGACGTCACATTTTCTACCGGACAATACACTCGAATCGGCTGCCCCAATAAACTCGCGCGGAATTCGTTTTCCAAGACAACCAGTTGTGCAGATGTCAAGGTTTCGGTATTCTGGGCGGCTTGGTAATATTTTTCAAAGGCGGATGCGATGTGCGGTAACCCCAAGATGCGCCACCAATGCACCTCGGCATCGTTCAGCTCAATCGCCATTTTATTTTCTTTTTGTTCCCACCAGCCGACGGTTCCCGTCAGGCGCACCGTTTCTCCCGTGCGCGCGGACGAGGGCGGAGAGGAAACGTTCGCCAAAATAAGCAGTTCCGCGGTGGATGATGCGGATGCGTTGTAACGGCCATATACGCGATACGCATCGTCTTGCGACCGATCGACTTTGAGCAAAACGCATCTTCCGTCAAATGAAGCGCCCACCAGGGTTGACGTTTCCATGGGCTTGGCCGCCATGATCGCCAAAAGGTCGTCCGAAGACAATTTGTCCGCGCCCCAAGCGAAGGAGGCGGTGAGGATCAAAAGAAGCGCGAGGAGGGGTTTCATTTTGGCGCTCGCTTCATTCTTGTAATTTTATTTTCTGCCCATGCGCATAAAAAGAAGGGCGAAAAAATCCATAGCTCTTTCCCGCCCCAAGGGTAAAATTGGTTGCCCCCCAAGGATTCGAACCTTGACTGCCTGATCCAGAGTCAGGTGTCCTACCATTAGACGAAGGGGCATTGCTTTTGGTCTGGAATTCCGTCGGGACGGGTCGTTCCAGAACGGCGACTTATCATACTTGCAAGCTCGTTCCTGTCAAGCGAGAAAGACCGCGCGCGATTCGCCTTTCGCGTTTTTGTCCCTGCGCATCTTGCACATCATGGGGGAAGTCCGCATCCCTTCCCGGCGTTCGGCCGGCCTGACCCATGCCGTTGGAGAAGGCAGGAACAGGAGCCAGGGGGCGATGGGAAGTATCCGTCATGGATTGCACGAATTCAATTTGACGTAACCCTCTTTATAGGAGTACTATTTATATGCGATTTCCCTTTTTGGGCCGAGCGAGATGGAAAGAGAAGGAGCCGTATCGATTTTCCGGGAGAGGGGAAGCCATGGCAACACGAATCATTTCCACCAAGGGGGCGCCGATCGCGGTCGGTCCCTATTCGCAGGCCGTGGAAGCCGGCGGTTTCGTGTTTTGTTCCGGCCAGATACCGATCGATCCCAAGGACGGGGCCATGGTTTCCGACGACATCCAGAGCGCGACCGAGCGCGTCATCCAGAACCTGCGGGCGGTGCTGGCCGGGGCCGGGGTGGACCTGGCGTCGGTCGTCAAGACCACGGTCTATCTCTCGGACATGGACGATTTCGCCGGCATGAACGAGGTCTTTGAAAAGTATTTCGGCGAAGCCCCGCCGACGCGCGTCTGCGTGGAGGTCAGCCGCCTCCCCAAGGGGGCGCTCGTGGAGATCGAGGCGATCGCGCGCATCTCCTGAAAAAGCATTTCCCGGTATTTCCATGGATAGGGCGGGGCAGGGTCCCCTCGAGGAGAAGCGTTTCATGTTCCCGGATCTGAGCCGACACCCGAGCGGAGAGCGAAGCTGGATCGAGATCGACCTGGGGGCCATCCGGGAGAATGTCCGCCGCTTCGCCGGGCACGTCGGCCCGCGCGTCCTTCTCATGCCCGCGGTCAAGAACAATGCCTATGGCCACGGCGCCGTCCCGGTGGGCCGCGCGGCGCTCGCGGCCGGCGCCTCGCGGCTGGCGGTGGCGACCGTGGCCGAGGGCGAGGAGCTCCGCCGGGCCGGCATCGAGGCGCCGATCCACGTCCTGGGCGCCTTTCTTCCGGAGGAGGTCGAGCCCGCTATTCAGAGCAGTCTCATCCTGTCCCTCCAAGACCGAAACATGGCGCAAAGGGTCGAGGAGACGGCCGCGGCCCTGGACAAGACCGCAACCGTTCATCTCAAGGTGGACACGGGCATGGGCCGCTTCGGCATTCTGCCCGGCGGCCCGACGGCGTCCGGGGCGACGATCGAGAAAGAAACGGATGTGGATTGCAGGGCCATCGTGGACCTCGCGCGTCGCGTCGCTTCGCTTTCGCATCTTTGCCTGGAAGGGGTCTTTTCCCACTTCGCCGACGCCCTGGACGAGCCGTACAGCCTAAGGCAGATCGCCATTTTCCAGGCGGTCTCGCGCGCCCTCGAAGCGGCGGGGTTTTCCCGCCTCCTTCGGCACAGCGCGGCGAGCGGCGCCGCGATTCTCCACCCCGGGGCGCATTTCGACATGATCCGGCCGGGCATTACCATGTATGGACTCTATGACGATCTCGTGCTGGAGAAGCGCCTGGCCACCCTGCCCGCCCTGGCGTGGCGCGCGCGGATCGTTGCCCTCCGGGATTTCCCGGCGGGCTATTCCCTGGGCTACGGCCGCACCTACGTGACCGACCGGCCCACGCGCGCGGCGATCCTGCCGGTGGGCTACGGCGACGGCTACATCCGCGCGCTCAGCAACCGGGGCCTGGTGCTCATCCGGGGCCGCCGCGCGCCCATCGTGGGCCGCGTCTGCATGGATTACTTCATGGTGGATGTGACCGGCATCGACGCCGTGCGGCCGGGGGACGCGGTCACCCTCCTCGGCACGGACGGCCGGGACCGCCTCCGGGCGGAGACGCTGGCCGACCTCGCCGGCACCATTCCCCACGAGGTCGTGAGCAATCTCGGGCGGCGCGTGGCGAGGCGTTATCTCAACCCATCCGAATAAGCGCGCATCGGACGAAGACGGTCACTGATCGTTTAAAAAGAAACGCCGCCCGCACCTTGGACGGCGTCATGTTTCCTTCGCGCGCGCGCCCCTCTTCGTCTCCATCCGATGCCGGAAGGGCCGGACGCGCGCCGGGGGCGCTTGCACCGAAGGAATCGCGCTCGTTTTCAGGGAATTCGGGGCGTCGGATCGCTCAGGCGTTCGCGATGTTTTCCGATCACCGTTTCGAATTCCTCGCACCACTCGACCAGGAATCGGAAGGTGTTGTCCTCCTCTCGGCTTACCAAGGGCAAGAGCTGGCGGGGATTGCGCCAGCCGGAACGAAACAACTCGTCGCGCCGCAGCAGGACTGCGGCGCGAGTGGCTTGCCGTTCTTCCTCAGACTTGCTCCCTTCGGCCTTCTTGGCCTTTCCCATGGCCCATCCCCCTACAAACAAAATCCCCCGCGCTCGAACCCTGCCCCCCAAGCGGCAGTGCGAGCATGCCCTACTTATATAACGATTCGCCCGGTTATGACAAGATATTTTCCGGAAAAAGTTGAAAATTATCCGGTGGACTCTTCCGTCGGGCCGGGGAAGTCCCGCGGCCGTCCCACGGGGCACGGGGGGATGGACAAGCCCCGCCAGAAGGAGCGGGCGTGAACGGTAAGGAGACGGCCTCGACGCTCGTCGCCCGGCGGAACGTCCAGGAAAAGACGCCGTTCCGAGCAGAGCGGGGCCGACTCGTTTTGACGGATCTTAAATCTCATCCATCCAATGCGGGGCCTGCTCGTTCAAGGCGGAAAGGGGGGCGCCCGCCTCCCTGGGCGTCTCGGGGGGGGAGAGGGGGGGGGCGTGTTTTTTCTTTAGGCGGGAGCGCTTCGAGC
>JAZDLH010000194.1:0-23087 GCA_043802275.1 Planctomycetota bacterium | reverse complement strand
TTTCCAAACGCTTCGCTCTTTCAGGGCCTTCATCCCTACTCCTCCTTTTTCCCCGGATCGCCGTTCCACACGCCCGGATGCTTGCTTGCCCACCGGCAGGGGAAACCCTGCGGACATGGGCTGCGCGACTCCTCGACTCTTTTCCCCCCTCTTAGGGGAAGGGAAGACTCACCACCTTGATCAGATTGAGGTAGAACTCCCGCACGCCACCGATATGGACGCCCGCGAGATCCGCGCCGTTCAAAAGCACGGACACGGCCGCCCCCATGCCGATCATAATCCCCGTGACGAGCAGGAGATACTCGGATATCGCCTGGCCGGAGCCTTTTCCCGGGTCGAATCGCGGCGCTTGCCCGGGATTCGCCTTGTGCGCGCCCATTCCAAAACCCCCGCGCTCCCCCGCCTCTCCGCCCGAAATGCGCCTCTCCTCTGTATGTATTCTACACCCTGCGGCGGAAGAGTCAAGGAACGGGTACTCGCCTGGATGCCTTCCTGGACCCTGCCGGGTCATAACGCGCAAGGGACCGGGTTCATTGCGCCTCTTGAACCGTTGCCCGCCGGAAAACGGCGCGGCAGCTTCCTTGGCACCGGCCGTACCCCGAGGGATCGGCGTGGTCACCGGGGGATTTTTCGCCCGCGGCCAAAATCCGCTCCCTCCTTTCCCGGTTGCAGCGCGGCATTTGGGCTTGACGTTGTTCGAGTTCCGTGATATGAATAAAATGAGTTCCGGAAACTTGTGGAATCTGCAGGGCCACCGTCGTCGGAGCCTCCCATGAGCGGGCAACCACCAAACGCTTCCCGACCGGACGAAACGCCCTCCCGGCCCGATCCCAACCCCGCCGAGCGCAGGGGCCTTTTTGACGAGGCCACGCGCGAGGCCGACCGCTACAAGTGGATCCAGTCCGAAAAGGCCGGCCACGACCTGGGCGACGGGGCGCTCCACGAGTGGCACAAGAATTACTGGCGCAGCTGGTGCCGGGAGCGCTGGATCGAACACCTGCGCGGCGATAGCTTCTGGATCGAGCTCGACCGCGACGACTATGGCCTTCTCAAGCGCCACTTCCACGACAACCTCGAACTGGCCGGGAAGATCGTGGACAAGATCCGCTCCGGCGGCGAGAACCTGGACATTATCCAGTGGGCCAGCGAAGAGAAGCACGACCTCAACGCCGTCATCGAGGTCCTCAGGATCCTGGACATCAACTCCCGCCGCCTTGCCCCGCCCACGGAGTACAGCCTTTCCAAGCCCCTGGCCGCCGAAGACGAGACCGAGCCGCCCAGCGGCCGGATGAGGCGCGTTCTCGTGGTGGACGACGACGAGGACACCCGCATCCTCCTCAAGGAGGTGCTCGAAAAGGAAGGCCTGGAATGCACCTACGTCGGCACCGGCGAGGAAGCCATCCGGGAGGTGGAGAAGCGCCGGTTCCACTGTTTCCTCATCGATATCATGCTGCCCGGCAAGCACGGCGCCGAGGTCGCCTGGTACCTGCGCCGGCACGGCGTCACCGCCCCGGTGATCGCCATCAGCGCCATCCTCAACCGCTGGAACGAGGACGACCTCTACGACTGCGGCTTTACCGGGCTCATGGCCAAGCCCTTTCACCTCGACGAGCTCCGCGACCTGGCGCGCGAAGTCGCATCGAGCGCCACGCCCATCCACACCCGGGACTAAGCGAAACCCTCCGCCCGCCGGGAAGACATCCGTTTTTTTTAAGGGAGGGGTCCGGGGGAGTGGGGGATCCCCCGGACCATCTGAGGGAGCGAACTTGACAGTTCGCTCGGGGGTACTTGTCCGTGGGAGGGCGTCGCCGCCCTCTACTTCTCTATCGACAGGCCGCCGCCGCGGGCTTGAATCTTTTTGCGTCCGCGCGTCGAGAAGGTCGGAAAAAATGAAAAGAAATAAAGGTCCGGCCCCGCTCGACGGGCCTTGGGATTCCCGGTGGGGACGGCTTGTCGGGAGGAGGCGACGGCTTTCTCGCGGAAAAGGCTCAAGGCCTCGCCTCGAGGTGAATGACGGCCTCCCGGGCCGTCTCGCGCAGGCGCTCCGTTTCGCCGGGGTCCTCGGCCAGGTCCTTGAGCATTTTGAGGGAGGTCGGGTCGCCCAGTTCCCCGAGCACACGGATCGCCCGTTCCCGCCCGGCCGGAAGACCGGTCGCGGCTTCGTCCCGCATCTCCTCGAGCACGGCGCGGCCGCCGGTGCGGATCAGGCGCTCAACGGCCCGTTCCGCGCGTGCGGCATCCGCGCCCGCAAGCCGCGTCCGCAGGATCTTCGCTTGGATCACCGGAAGGAAGACGATGAGGAGAAAGATGAGGCCCAGGGAAACGGCCAGGGCCACCCACAGGGCGGTCTGCGGCAAGACCGGCATGCGCCGCCGGATCCGGGCCGTCGTCCGGCGGCCCCATTTTAGGAATCCCTTCCCCGGCCCGACCGCGAGGCCAAACAACCCTCGCAGGAGACTTGGGGCGGTCTGGAAAAAATGCCTTCTCGCCGATCCGGACGAAGGGGCCGGTTGGGAATTTGCCCCGCTCTCCTCCCCGGGAGGCGCAAGGGACCTCTGGGCGCGCTCCCGGCACTCCCGGCAGAGGGCGCCCCTCTCGGGGGTCCTGCTCTCCGCGAGGCATGCCCGGCAAACGAGCCGCCGGCACTGACGGCATCGGCCGCTTTCCAGGGCGATGAGCTCCCGCCGGCAAATCTTGCAGACCACCGCCATGCCGCGGTCTCCCGCCGTCTTTGTCCTCGAAAAAAAGCCCGACGCTGCGCAAGGCAGGCCGGGCTGTAACGATCTTGCGACGGGCGCAGGCCCTATTTTTCAAACGGCGCGGCTCCGCCCCCGCCCGCGGGCGCGCCCCCCTGCAACACCCGAGGCGCCACCAGAGGCTGGATCACCGCCGAGCCCTCGTCTTCCAACTCTCCCTCCATGGGGATTCCCGCTTCGCTCACCCCGGTGATGGCGGAGATGGCCTGCAGGTTGCTGATGTCCGCGTCGATGTAGATGTCCACCCGCCGGTTCTTGGCGCGGCCCACCGGGGTCGCGTTGGTCTCCACGGGAAAGATCTCCCCCCACCCCGCCGGCAAAAGCAGCGTTCTTGGGTAGCGGCACTCCTTCTCCAGGTATTCCACCACGCTCAGGGCCCGCATGAGCGAGAGCTGGCGATTGGAGTCGATGCCCTTGCTCTTGAGCTTCTTGATCGGCTCGCTGTCGGTGTTGCCCACGACGAGGAGCCCGTATTTCTCCGGCACGAGAACCTCGCTCATCTCCCGGAGCACCCGCTTGGCGTCGTCGCGCAGCACCCACGAGCCGGACGCGAAGAAAAAGTCGCTCGGGAGACGGATGCGGTTCCCTTCCACCGTGCCCTCGAACTTCTGGGCGATGGCGAGGAGCCGCCTTCGCTCCTCGGGGGTGAACTGAAGGCGCGTCTGCGTCTGGGTCTGGGGCCGGTTTTCCAACTCCTGGAGCCTGCGCTTGAGCAAATCGACCTGCCGCTCGGCCCCCTGGCGCTCCACGACCGCGAGCTGGATGTCGCGGTCCTTGAGGCCCAACGAATCCCTCAGGTCCACGATTTGTTTGAGCTGTTCCTTGTTGACCTCGTTGAGACGCTCATTTTCCCTGCGGAGCCGCTGCGCGGTCGGCGTGTCGCAGCCGCTTCCGCAGAACCACAACAGGGCCGCTCCGCAGATCCCGATAACGCCCGAGAGCCTCTTCATACGTTCTCTCCCTCTTCGCACCCCTTGAAAACATTTGCATACGCTTGGAAAAAAGAACGCGTCGCGTCGCTTACCGTCTTTTAACATTAAAAAACTTCGCCCGCCGTCCCCGGCGACGGGAGGATCCCGGGCCTATGGCGCGCTACTCCCAGTCGTCGACCAAGGCCGGCTTTTCCGCCGGCTGTTCCGTCGCTTCGCCTGTTGCGGGAGAGACGGCCTCCGAGCTCGCTTCCACCGCGGCGGGCGCCATTGCTCCCGCCTCGCTCGGCGCTGCCGTCGGGATGTATTCCTCCTCCGGGAACTCTACTTCCTGGATGGAGGGAAGCTCGATTTTCTTCTCCCCGCCCCAAAAGAACGGGTCGTAAAAGATGGAATTCCGCACATTCTCCACCGTCTTCCCGCCATAAATCAGCCCCAAATGGGACGGGACGTTGATCGGCCCGAGCACGGGCAAAGACTCTCCGACCGGCACTTGGGTGACGAGCGGGAGATCCTCCACGCTCATTCCCTGCGAAGCCACCGCTATCAGGATGGTGAACGGAAGGAGACCAATAAGGAAACAGGCTACAAGCGGCACCATCCAGCCCGGCGAGACCTCCTGGCGATAAACCACCTTCGGGCCTTGGGGTTTCTTGGCCTTTTCGACCTGCTCGATCCCGATCACCATGGCCTCTTCTTCCGCGGGCCTCATGGCCCCGGTCGCTTCCGCCACGGGGATCACGCTCTCTTCGCCGAGCTCTTCCAGTTGGACGTCAAAGGAAGGCGTGACGGGGATGGCCTCGGTGGGGGGCTCGGTCACTTCCGCGAACTTTGTGGACGGCCCCATTCCCTCGACCTGGAGGTCCTCCTCTTCAAACAGAAGCTCCTCCTCTTCCAGGCTCGGCGGCGCCCCGGCCGCGGCCCTGGAAGGGGGCTTGGCATGCGTCCTTTCAAAGTCCTCCATGGTCATGCCGCTCACCGCCCCCAGATCGCTGCCTGCGCCGCTCTCGGCCGTCGGCTCGAGATCGAAAGCCGGTTCTTCCGGCTCGGCCGGCGCCAGCTTCTGGGCCAGGGACTTGACGTCGCTCTCCTTGAAATGCATCTCCCGTCCCTTCATGACGGCCTCGATCTTGTTCTCCGCCACGAGATTCAGAAGATCTTCCTCGGAGATACCCAACCGCTTTTTCGTTTCTTCAAACGTCAGGAAGGGCACGAGCATGGTCGTCTTGTTCTTCTTCTCCGGCATGGCGTCACACCTCCATCAAGCCATCAACAGAATCGGAGCTTGCGCCCTTCTCCATCGGACGGTCGCAAGCGCGTCGCGGGAATGCCGCTGGAAAAAAGAATTACTGCATCCCCCTTCGGATTTGCTCGAATGAGAGCCCTTTTTTGGCATTGATCTCCGTGTTCACCACAAGATCAAACCGCATGTTCCGCGCCGCCTTGAGCAAAATCTTGCTGTCGTTCGTCTCGTATTCGTATACCGCGACACGGTGGTTGGCGGCATCCACGACCCAGAGCAGATTCTTGTCGTCCCCCATCTGGCCTTGCACGGCCGTTACGATCAATCCCGTACCCGCCACAATCCCGCCATCCGCGGCTTGGGCGTGACCCACGGTCGCGGGGGCCCGCTGAAGCACCCATACCAAAAGGAGCGCGACAATTACGCCCAGCAGAAAACCCATAATCCGATCCGGTTTCATTTGAGCTCCTCCTATTCGCGGGGTCCCATCACCCTCCACGCGACAAACTCCTCCCTTGTACTATAGCCTATAGCATGAAAATATTTCAAGAAAAATCCTTTTCTTCGTCCCAAGAGAATCCGGCCCCTCTTCTTCCTCTCCCCAAACCGACCGCGCGCCCCGAAGCGCCCGGATCCGAAACCATGACAACCAGGCCGGTCTTTCCCCTCCGCTTGTCCTGGGGACAAGAAACCGGCCCAGGGCATTGTGGGGCCTTATCCATCAACCCGCGCAATCCTTTTCCTTGGGCGCAAAATGCCTTGGCAGAGAACGGCGTTCTTCGAGTCTTATGCCGTTCCCATCCCCTGAGCGAGGGATTATGCGCTATGCTTTCGCTTGCCGATTTGAAAATCGCCTTGAATTATATGTCCCCCCAGGAGATTTTCAATGAACTGTCGGATTTCTTCTGCGTCCGCCTTTTCTCCGAGTATCGCATCCGGCTGCATGGGGGTATTCGGAGAAATCTCCCGATTCCCAATAAATCCAATGCGAACAAGCTGTGGGGCAAGGAACTTTCTTATTTGGTCGCAAGAGCTGAATATGTTATGAGTTCCGTTCTCCTCGGACAAGATCACGGCCCATGGGTGAAAACGTGCCAAAGCAAAACCCAAATCCAGGCTTCCCTCGGCGAATTCAATGCGGGGATCCGGAAGTTGGCGGCGTATCTCCTTCAGCAGCAGGGTTCTGAACCGTAACTCCTTCACTGACAAGAGAATGCGTGTTTCTTCCTCCGCCAAGCGCTGAAACGGCATATCATACTGCCTCATGAAATCACAAAGTTCTTCGTGAGGAATGCGGATATCGCCCCCCGGGGTGCGATACGCCCTGAGTGCTCCGCGCACGATCCAGCGTTTCAAGGTCGAGAGGCTCAGCCCGCAAATCGCGGCCGCTTTGCCCGAAGTATAGACCCGATTCACAAAGGATTCCCCTTCTTATAAGTCCATAACTCTTTTTGCTGCCAGATGCATAGGTAGATATCGTCAAGGAAAGAGGTCAAGCTTAAACGTTTTGCCGGAAGGGGACGTGTAGGAAAAAGGAACAAGGGGAAGGATAAGCAACCCGCCAAGGTTGTGGAAATGGTATTTCACTGTAGAACACGAAGGGAGATGCGAAATAAGAGTCGGTTGGATCGATGGTCTTTAAGCCGCTCCCTGGGGCGCCAAACTCTCCTTGGCCAATCGCAGAATCTCGCTTACGGGCAAGGGCTTCTGGAGAATATGCTTAACGCCAATCTGCTGGAGTTCTTGGTAAAGGCCTTCATCCAAAGCGCCGCTTATTACAACAATCTTTGTCTTTTGCAGTTCCGGCTGTTGTCGGATGGTTTGAAGAACCTGGATCCCGTTCATCCCGGGCATAAGAATATCCAGCATCAGTAGATGGGGACGGAGCAATCCCATCTGTATACAAGACTCCAGACCGCTTTGCACGTCCACCACCAAGAACCCGATGGATTCCAAAAGTTCTCGCAACAGAAGACAGATCGCCTCATCGTCATCAGCGACAAGGGCTACGGGGCGTTCTATTCCCGATATTTTATTGAATTTATCCTCTGTGATGCCGGCAAGCTCGTATAACTCGTCAGGGATGAACATGTTTCTGCTGCTAAGAAACCGGAGAAGACTTAAAGGTGAAATCCGGTTATGCCCCCCCGCAGTTTTAAAGCTCGGCAGCAATCCCAGATTGATCCAATTCAGAACCGAAGGAACGGAAACTTGGCATAATTTTGCCGCTTTCCCACTGGTAAGAAGTTTTTCTTTTTTCATGGTCGTGATACTCCCTAAAGATTTATTGCTTCTTTATTTTAACCGCGTAGCGCAAGATTTATTTTTCTTAATAAATATACAAGTATTTAATACAACGTCAAATGATTTTTTATTTTTTTATGTGCCGGTTTTTGGCATTGAACAATAAAAAGGCGTATTATTGCATTCTTTTCCACGGCATGACTTCTATCGTATTTCATCCTTGTCTCGCCTTCTAACAAGGGAAATTATACTCCCCCTAAACATGACGCTGAGGAAAAAGATAGAGCTTTCTTCGTCGCCCTGGTTTCTCGCAAGAATGGCATATTTAAGAATTGCCTTGTGCGTGAAGCTCGACAATCGCATGGGGGAGGGGGGGGCCGACGGTATTGTTCCATCAATCGGAACCGGAGTTAGAAATTGAGGTCGGTCAGCCGATCGATCTCTTTCCCGCGAAATCCGTAGACTTCAAACAACGCCCGGTTGATCTCCTGCCGGATCGCCTCGGCGGAGGAGACCCCGCCCGGTTCCAGCGCCACGGCATTGTATTCGTGCACCTTTTCGGCAATCGCGCGCTGGATGGGAAGGTCCGGCACAACGAACGGGATGGATTCGATGTCCTCGGGACGAAGCAGGGTCCCGAGCGGCGGATGCTCCCGGAGGGGCTGTATCCGGCGGATGTAGAAATCCATGAGGCGGCTGTTCAAGACCGCGGCGATATACTGGCACAAAAGGCCCCGGGCCGGCACGATGCTGTACACCGAGATGTCCGTAAGGAAGGTGCTCCAATCCACGCCGGCCGTGAACGGAGGCGCGCTGCGCTTCAGCACGACCTTGGCGCTGCGGAGGAGCGACTCCTCGGGAACGTGCAAGAGCTTCCGTCGGTCGTAATGGACAAAGGTTCCGCCATAATCGACAGAGAAGGGATGGATGTCCTTTTCGAGGAGAATCGGCTCCCAGGCGGGACCGCGCCGGGTGGTGGAGAGCGACCGCCTCGAATCGGGCGTGGCGATGCCGCTGAAGATCTCGGCCGCATCGCCAAGGCTTAAGCAGTGGCGGTGGAGGCGCGCATACGCCTCCGCCAGAATCGCCGGCACCCGCAACAGCCCGTTTCGCCGCTTTCCGTTCCGAAAGAGCGCCTCCAGCTTGAAGGACAGCGCCTGGGGGGGGAACGGCTTCGGCAACACATTGTCCGCGCCCGCCTGGAGAATCGCCTCCATCCTCGACAGGCCCGAGCCGCTCGAGAGGAAGAGCATGGGGATGCCGCACGTGCGCTCGCGCGAGCGGATGGCCTTGCAGAGCGTGACCGCATCGAGATCCGGGATGTCCTGGTCGAGGATAATCGCGTCCGGCGGGCTTGTCTGGAGGCGGGAAAATCCCTCTCGCCCGGAGGGCGCGAAGATGACCTTGTGATGATCCGACCGCAAGCGGCGATAGAGACGGTTCCGGAGCGCGCTTTCGTCCTGGATCAAAAGGATTTTGGCCATGATGCTCCCGCTTTGCGCCTGACCCCTGCTCGAATGCGTCCCCCTGAGGCCGCGGCCATACACGAACCGGCTGCGGCCCGTTCTCCCTGCAGAGACGCCGCACGGGACCGATGTCCGGTCCGACATCCATATTATCGGCCATGGAACCGTGGAACCTTTGGGGCGGTAGAGCGGCCGAGGCGGCACAGGGGAAAGCGGCGGTTTCAGATCGGGAAGGAAAGGAGCGCACGCACGGCGGCTTCCACGTCCCTCTGGCGGAGCAGGCTCTCTCCCACGAGCGCGGCGGAGATGCCGTCCCGCGCGAGGCGGCGCATATCCTCGGGCGTGGCGATGCCGCTCTCGGCCACCACCGGAATGGACAGGGGGATCTTCGGGCGGAGGCGATGGGTCGTCTCGATGTCGACCTGGAAGGTCTCGAGGTCCCGGTTGTTGATCCCGATAAGCGGCGCCTTCACGGCCAGGGCCTTGGCAAGATCGTTCTCGTCATGGATCTCGGTAAAAGGCGTCATGCGGAGCTCCCGGGCGAGCGCGAGGAGCGATTCGAGCATCTCCAGCGAGAGCATCCGCGCGATGAGGAGCACGGCGTCCGCGCCCGCGAGGCGCGCCTCGGCGACCTGGGCGAGGTGGATCAAGAAGTCCTTGCGCAGGACCGGCAGCCGGCTCGCCCGCCGCACGTGCGCCAAGTCCTCCAGGCTCCCCTGGAAATAGGTCGCGTCGGTGAGGCAGCTGATGGCCGCGGCGCCCCCGCGCTCATAGGCCGCGGCCAGAACGGCGGGATCGAAATCCTTCCGTATAACCCCCTTGGAGGGAGAGGCCCGCTTCACCTCCGCGATGAGGCGCATACCGGCGCTTTTAGCGCTCACCGCGGCGAGGAAATTCCTGGGGCGATCCGTTGTGAGCCGCTCCCGCGCGCGGGAGAGCCACTCGGGCCCGGAGCGCTTTGCCAGGAGAAGGGCAACCTCCTTCTCCTTGGTCGCCCGGATGGCGGAGAGGATGCGGGGCAAGGGGCGTTCCGGC
Organism: Planctomycetota bacterium; assembly: GCA_043802275.1. GTDB lineage: Bacteria > Planctomycetota > SZUA-567 > SZUA-567 > JAFGNG01 > JAZDLH01. Next base: position 13,414 of record JAZDLH010000194.1, on the reverse strand, counting down.
ATGAACGGCGGCCTCCTTTGCCTGGACCGGCTTCCGGATCAGGTCTCGGCCGCGCCGCGGAAGAGGGCGATCTGCCGCTCCAGGGCCTTGTCCGTGGGCGCCGGAAAGCGAACCGCCTCTCCTTCCGCGACCGCGAGACCGGCCCGGATGAAATCCTCGATGATCCGCCCGGCTTCGGCCGGAGAGACGCCGAGGGTTGTGGCTAACTCCGAGAGGGGCGCATCGCCTCCGCGGACGCGGCCATAGAGCTTGAGCATTTCCCTCCGTGCCGGCGTGGCCGTCAGGCGCTCGTAGGTGGCGACCGCATCGTACGTCGGCGCGACCGCGGAGGCAAGGAGCGCCTCCTGCTTCTCGTTCATGTCCTGGAGGCGCTGCGCGAGGATCTTGGCGAGCTTGAGCCCGAGCGCCGGCGAGTGGGTGAAGAAGTCCACGACTCGCTCCTCGGGAACGCAGAGTAGGGCGGCGTCTTCGGCCGCCACCACCGTGGCCGTCCGCGGCACGCCGAGCAGGGTGCTCATCTCGCCGAGATAGGTGTCCTTCTCCCGGACGGTCGCGATGACCTTCTCTCCGCGTCGAATCTCCACGGTTCCGGAGAGCAGGATATAAAGCGAACGCGATGTCTCCCCCTCCTGGAATACGGTGTCGCCCTTCTTCACCTCGCAACGGAGCTGATCGAGAAGCTTGCGCTGCTTCTCCTCCTTCACTCCCTTGGCCATGACCCGTCCCCCTTGAGCGTCCCCCGTCTTCCCTCCCCAGGCGGCTTTTTTTAAGACCCTGCCGCGGCCCACTCGACCGAATGGCCGCCCAGGACCTTGCGCAGGCGCCGGGGAGGCCTTCTTTAGCCTTGAGTATACCAAAACAAGTCCCCTGATGCAAACTGGGAACCCCCAAAGAAATCAGGCCCTGATTACAGCTCGAACGTGACGGCAGAGCCGATCCAGCGATGGTGCGATTTATGGAAGGACAGGAAAAAATAAATATTGTTTGGCTTTCCTTAATGTTTTCGGGTAAACTAAAGTATAAGGTATCGGTTGTCAAGGAGAGACGCGATGCGCCCAAAGAACCCGCCGCCGAAGGCCGTCAAGTTGAGCGCGAGCCTGGAGGACTACCTGGAGGCGATCTTCCACATCGTGGCCGAAAAAAAGGCCGCCCGCGCCAAGGACATCCGCCTTCGTCTCCGCGTGAGTAACTCCTCGGTGACCGAAGCGCTCCAGGCGCTCGCGGAGCGGGGCCTGGTGAACTATGCGCCGTATGACCTCATCACCCTCACGCCCGAGGGAGAAACGGCCGCCAGGGCCATCGTCCGGCGGCACGAGGCGCTGCGCGATTTCTTCGTAAAAGTGCTCGCCGCCGATCCGGACGTGGCGGAAGAGACCGCCTGCAAGATGGAGCACGCCGTGCCGCGCTCGATCCTCGAGCGGTGCATCGCCTTCGTCGAGTTCTGGGAGACCTGCCCCCGTACCGGAGCGGACTGGGCACTACGCTTCGCCCAGGACTGCAAGAAACGGCCCTCCCGACGGGATTGCGTGGCCTGCATCGCCGTATGCCTGGAGAAGGCCGAAGCCTGGGCCGAGGGCCAGGCGCCCCGGGAGGAGGTCGTCTCCCTCGACGAGCTCGCCCCGGGCGAAAAGGGGCGCCTCGTCCGCATTCGGGAGCGGACGGAAACGAACCGACAGATCTCGGAGATGGGCGCCACGGTCGGCTGCATGATCGAGATGGAAGAGGTCGCTCCGCAAGGCAGCCCCATGGCCATCAAGGTCAAGGGGTACCACCTTTCCCTCCGCAGGGAAGACGCCGCCGGGATCCAGGTCGAGCGCCTGTAACGCCCCTCGGACCGTCGGCGGAGGGAAGAAAAGGGAAGAGAAAAAAAGGGAGGAATGAAACGCATGTCGCTCTCGATGGCCAAGCCCGGCCAGGTGGTGCGCCTCAGGGCCATTCTCGCGGGCCATTGCCTGCAGGGACGCCTCGCCGCCCTCGGGCTCATCCCGGGGGTGGAGTTGAAGATCATCCGCACGGGCTCGCACGGGCCGCTCGTGGTGGAGGTGAAGGGCAGCCGACTCATGCTCGGCCGGGGCATGGCCCGCCAGATCGAGGTGGAAGCGGTCGCATGAGTTTTTTGAGGAACGGAAGGTCGGGGCCACGGATCCGTAACGGGTAGTCAAACATGACGGTGGGAAGCGGAGATGGACACGACTCGCATCACCCTCGCGCTGGCGGGAAATCCGAACTCGGGCAAGACCACGATCTTCAACGCCCTCACGGGCGCGCGGCAGCACGTGGGGAACTATCCCGGCGTCACGGTGGAGCGACGCGAAGGCCGGTGCCGCCACCGGGGCGTTGAAATCCGGGTGATCGACCTCCCGGGCACGTACAGCCTGAACGCCTATTCGCCCGAGGAGGTCGTGGCGCGCGACGTCCTGGTGGACGAGCGGCCGGACGTGGTGGTGGACATCCTCGACGCCACGAGCCTCGAGCGGAACCTCTACCTCGCGGTCCAGATCATGGAGCTCGGCATGCCCGTGGTCCTCGCGCTCAACATGAGCGACGCGGCCCGGGCGCGCGGCATGGAGTTCAACCTCGATATTCTCTCCCGCCTCTTCGGCGCGCCCTTCGTCCCCACGGTCGGCCACAGGGGCGAGGGGACCGAGGCCCTGCTCGACGCGGCCGTGGCCGTGGCACGCGGGGAACGGGGCCCCTCCCGCTTCGCCATGAGGTACAGCCCGGAGATCGAGGAGGCGATCGCGCGGATCGAGCCCCTGGCGACGGAACGGGAGGAAGCCCTCGCCCGACGCTACGGCGCGCGCTGGGTGGCGATCAAGCTTCTCGAGGAGGAGGAGAGCGTTCGCGGAAAGATCCGCGACCGCACCCTCCTCGAGGCGGCGGCGGAGAGCGCCGCGCGCCTGGAAAAGCGCTTCGGCGACCGCGCCGCGCTCGTCCTCGCGGAAGAGCGTTACGGCGTCATCTCCGGCGCCTGCCAGGAGGCCGTGCGCCTCACCGCCGAGTCGCGGCACGACCTCTCCGACCGGATCGACACCGTGCTCACGCACCCCGTGCTGGGGATGCCGATCTTTCTCCTCTTCATGTACCTCACCTTTTATCTCACCTTCACCTTCGACCGGCCGCCCATGCGATGGATCGAACTCGGGCTCCACGGCCTCGGATCGGCCGTCGGGGGCCTGTGGCGCGCGGGCGCGGAGAGCCCCTTGAAGGACCTCCTCCTCGACGGCGTCCTGGGCGGGGTGGGCGGGGTCGTGATCTTCCTCCCCAACATCCTCTTCCTCTTTCTCGCCATCGCCTTCCTGGAGGACACCGGCTACATGGCGAGGGCGGCCTTTCTCATGGACCGCTTCATGCACAAGATCGGGCTCCACGGCAAGAGCTTCATCCCGCTATTGATCGGCTTCGGCTGCTCCGTGCCCGCCATCCTGGCCGCGCGGACGCTCGAAAGCCGCCGCGACCGCTTCACCACGATCCTCGTGACGCCCCTCATGAGCTGCGGGGCGCGCCTCACGATCTACTCGCTCCTCATTCCCCCCTTCTTCGCGCCGGCGTGGCGCGCGCCGGTCTTGTGGAGCCTGTACCTCATCGGGGTGCTCCTCGCGGTCGCCGGCGCCAAGCTCTTGCGCAGCACCCTCTTCCGAGGCGAGACCGAGCCCTTCGTGATGGAGCTTCCGCCCTACCGCATGCCCACCCTGCGGAACGTCCTCCTCCACATGTGGGACCGGGCCTGGTCCTACCTCCGGAAGGCGGGCACCCTGATCCTCGGGATCTCGATCCTTTTCTGGGCCATGACCATGTATCCCAAGCGGCCGGCGGCGCCCCTCCCCCGGGGAGCGGAGACCGCGGAGGTGAAAAAGGCGAATGACATCGAATATTCCCTGACCGGACGGCTGGGAAAAATCATCGAGCCGGCCCTGAAGCCCCTGGGTTTCGACTGGAAGATCGGCACGGCCCTGGTCGGCGCCTTTGCGGCCAAGGAAATCTTCGTGGCGGAGATGGGCATCGTGTACGCCGTGGGGGAGTCCGAGGCCGGGTCCGAGGCCCTGCAGGAGAAATTGCGGAAAAACTACTCGCCGCTCACGGCCTTTTGCATTATGCTCTTTTCCCTGATCAGCACGCCGTGCGCGGCCACCTTCGTGGTCACGTGGCGCGAGACGGGAAGGGTGGGCTGGGCCCTCTTCCAATTGGCCGCGCTCACCGTTCTGGCGTATGGGATGACGTTCCTCGTGTACCAGGCCGGGAGCGTTCTCGGCCTGGGCGCGGGATAGGAGGCGCTCCATGTGGGAAGACCTGATCGTCGGCGCGGTGCTCGTAGCGGTGTTCGCGGTCCTCGCCCGGTCGCTCTACCGGACACTCAAGGGCAAGGACTCCGGCGGCGGGCACGGGAGCGGGTGCGGCTGCGCGTGGTGCCCGCCTCCGCCGTCCCGGAAAGAGCCCCCCAGGGAAACGGCGCCTGCCCAAGAGCACGAACACGAGCACGGCCCGGGTCGCCCGCATCCCCACGACTGACCTTACGCCCAACCCTCGCGTATGGCGGCGAGGTATTCGAGGCCGTACTCGTCCGCGCCCGTGATGGCGAGCGCCGCGCGGAGCGTGAGCATGAGCCCCGGCTCGCACGGGTCGAGGATCGCGCCGTCGCAGCCCGCCCCGACGAGCATGGCGAGGTGCGCCTTGTTCAGGTGGTTCCGCTCGGGGAGCCCGAAGCTGATGTTGGACATCCCGAGCGCGATGTGCGCCTCGGGCCAGCGCTTCTTGATGTAACGGATCGCATCGAAGACGTGCGGGGCCTGGCCGGGATTCGTGCCGGCCGGCCGCGCCAGGGGATCGAAAAAGACCCGGTCGAGCGAGACGCCCGCCTCCCGCAAGATCCCCGCGAGCTTGTCCGCGTTCCGCACGCGGCCCTCCAGGTCCTCGGGCATGCCCTCGTCGTCCATGGTGAGGGCCACCACGCCGGTTCCATGCTCCACCACGAGCGGCAGGATCTTCTCCACGCGGTCGACCTCGCCCGTGATGGAGTTGATGAGGCTCCCGGGGCGGCAGCAGAGGCCGAGGCCCGCGCGGATCGCGTCGGGATTCGCCGAGTCGAAGGAGAGGGGAAGCTCCGTGGCCTCCCGCACCACGCCCACGATCCACTCCATGTCCGCGACCTCCTTGGAGGGGTCGCCGCCGGCGTTCACGTCGATGTGCGTGGCGCCCGCCTGCGCCTGCTTTTTCGCGACCTCTCCGATGTAGCGCGCGTCGCGTTGCCAGACCCGCTCCCGCACCCGGGCGCGCGTCATGTTGATAAGCTCGCCGATCACGGTGAACATGGCGTCTCCCCTTTCCATGCAATCCTCATGCTTTCGGAAGACCCGCACACGGGCGCCGCAATCCGAAGCGGGCATTGTACCGGTTTAGGGCTCCCTGTCCATCCCCATTTCCCTATTTTCCCAGGGCTTCACAAGCAAAAAACCCATGCATTCCGCTTTCCTTTGCTGTAGACTCTTCCCTCGAGCAAAAATATTCAGAGACTCCCAAGAGGCTCGAACCATGCCGGAAGAGACGATGCGGTTTTCCGAATCCGACCGGGCCCGCATGCGCACCGCGCTCGAGCTCGCGCGCAAGGGGCTGGGCGCGGCGAGCCCGAACCCGGCGGTCGGGTGCGTGATCGTGAAGCACGGCCGCGTGGCGGGCGAGGGGTTCACCCAGGCTTTCGGCGGGCCGCACGCCGAGCCCGTGGCGCTCTTGGCGGCGGGCGAGACCGCGCGCGGCGCGACCGCCTATGTCACGCTCATGCCCTGCGCGCATCGCGGCAAGACCGGCCCCTGCACGGACGCGCTGATCCAGGCGGGCGTCGTGCGCGTGGTGGCCGCGGTCGAGGACCCCGACCCCGTGAGCCTGGACGGCGCCTCGGTCCTGCGCGCGGCGGGCGTGGCCGTGGAGACGGGGCTTTTGGCCGATGAGGCGCTCTCGGTAATCGACGGGTTTGTCAAGCACCTTCGCACGGGCCTGCCGGTCGTGCGCCTGAAATTCGCCATGACGCTCGACGGCAAGACCGCCACGCGCGCGGGCGAGAGCCGGTGGATCTCCTCTCCCGAGGCGCGTGAACAGGTGCAGATCCTCCGCGCGGAGTCGGACGCGGCGCTCGTGGGCGCGGGGACGGTGCTTTTGGACAACCCGCGCCTAAACGTCCGCGACGCCTCGAGGTGGCAGCCGCGGCGCGTGGTGGCGGACTCGCGCTGCCGCACGCCCCTCGATGCGCGTCTCTTCTCCGAGCCGGGCGGGGAGGTGGTGATCCTCACGACCGCCTCGTCGCCGCCCGAGTCGAGGAAGGCGCTTGAAGGGGCGGGCGCGCGGGTGCTCGTGGTGCCGGAGAAGAGGGGCCGCGTGGATTTGACCGAGGGCTTGAAGGCGCTTGCCGGCCTGGGCGTTCGGAGCGTGCTCTGCGAGGGCGGCGGGACGCTCGCGGGCGCGCTCTTCGACGCGGGGCTCGTGGACGAAGTGATCGTCTACGTGGCCCCGAAGATTCTGGGAGGCGAGGATGCCCCCTCGCCCGTGGAGGGAGAAGGTTTTGCGCGCATGGCCGACGCGCTCCTTCTCACCCATGTCGTGACCGAGCGCGTCGGCCCGGACCTTTGCCTTCGCGGCCGCGTGGGGGAGTGGGGGTGGATAAAAGAAAGTTCAGCCCTTGAAGAGTAAAAAAGAGACCGTCGCGCTGAAAAAGAACGTGAAAAGCATGTGCTTGCCTTATTTATTTCCTAATTCCCATCCGCAGGGTCCGTAGTAACCTTTTCTTCAGTTACATCAGTTAATTCGAATGGTTCAGGTTCGAACTCAAGTGTAAGCTGACGCTTGATCCAGGCCGCTTTGGCGGCGGGATCATCTTGGATGGCGTTCTCAATGGCAAGGCTCTCCCGATACTGCCTCGCCTCTCCTGTCATGGTCCACTGCACGGAAAGCCCCAACTTTTCAATTTCCTTGCGTATTTCCGCGAGGTTTACTCGGAAGAACTCTTTCCGATGGTTTGCCTTATTTAACTGCATCAACAAAAAGCACTTATGAAGATGGTGCTCCAGTGTGGGTGCGTCGTCGCTCATAATCAAAGCATGAACATCGAACTCGAAGGGAACACTTGAATCGCCGAGTTCCCGCACCCGATCGAGCGGCTCCAATCGGCGCGTGAGGCCAATCTTGTAAATATCCTCGCCAAACGAACCGATATTTGAAATGATGTAAACGTGTCCTTTCCTTGTCTGCTGAGCCATGGAGATGGCGCGCTGGTTCCGCTCCTCTGCTTCCTTGAGCTTCTGCTCTAATTCCGCTAATTGCTGTTCATACTTGACCTTTTGCTCTGCTGTAGCTTGGGCGATTTGCAGCTGGGCTTTTTCCATGGCCTTGCGAAGCAAAGCCTCTTCCTTTTCCGCCTCCTGCATAGCGCGTTCAAACTCCCGTCGCGCCTTTTCTTCCTCGCGAATCCGCTCTTTGATACGGCGCTGTTCCTCGCGCTCATCCAGCTTGAGCTGTTGGGCGACTGCCGCCCATTTCAATTCCTCTAATCTCGCGGCCAAATATTCTCCTTTGATCTGTGCGCTACGGAAGGCTTTCCCGTTGTAATTGACTAAAGTAAATGCGTCCTGTATTTGTTGCTGAAGTTTGCCGGCGTTATCGTTTCTGACACGCGACAATATGGAGTCTACCTTGCCATTGAACGCATCGATCACGAAGTTGACAGCCGTCTCTCGGCGGCTGGCCTCAACATATTCGCACGTTGCCGCGGAACCGTCACTGATCATCGCTCGCGTCATTTCTCGTGCCTCTTTTAATTTCTGACCGGCCTCCTTATCGCCGAAATCCTCGGCCAAATCGTCAAGCAGGCTGTGACTGGGAATAAGGTACTGGTCGCCGTAGCCCTCGATCTGGTTCTTGATCGCCTTGACAGCTCTTTCATACAGGGCAGCATTTCTCTTGGCATCGTAGGCATCACCGGCAATCTCCTCGGCCTGCTCGTGCGCATTCTCGATAATTTCGCCCGCTTTGATCTTTGCGGCTTCAAGCTTTTCTTGGGCTTTGGATTCGATAACTGTTGCGTCTTTTCTCGTTTTTTCCAATATCGCCTGGCCCTCTTTAATGAGCTCGGCCGCTTTGGCCTCGGCATCCACCACGCCTGCATACTTGGCAAGATGCTCGTTTTCCGCCTTCATTTTGGTGGCGTAACTTTGCCACCTGAAGAGATTTTTGTCGCTATGTAACAGTTCTCGTTTTAGACGGAACGCCTTGGCGCCAAGGTAGATCAGTCCCACAATTGCGAAGAACAACAATACTCCAGCCATGGATAAGCCTCCCCCAGAAATTGAGCCCAAACAGAATTACAGCATGGCCCGACGACTTATAACACCACTAAAAGAGTTAATGACAGCAAAGTTTGTCTGCCTCAAGTTATTTCAAGATCGTATATCTTCGTTACGATTATGATACCTCCATTTCTTCTTTGTAACTTTATATTTGTTAAATTCGTAATGAAAAACTGATACTCTGTCAATTGAAAAAGTATAAAATCCGAACACCGTGTGTTTCCCCCTTTTAACCGAACCCTTAATCGGTTTTCGAGTTGCTTTTTGTCGCCTGCCCATAATCGCAATAACGGAGCACCGGGCAGGCCGCGCACCGGGGCTTGCGCGCGAGGCAGCATACGCGGCCGTGGCGGATGATCCGGTGGGAGAAGGCGCCCCATTCGGAGGGCGGAAGGAGCCGCGCGAGGTCGCGCTCGATCCTGGCGGGGTCCTTCTCGGAGGTGAGCCCGATCCGGCGCGCGATGCGGCAGAAGTGCGTGTCGGTCATGAGCCCGGGGAGGCCGAAGCCGTTCACGAGCACGCAGTTCGCGGTCTTCCGGCCCACCCCGGGCAGGCGCACGAGCCGGTCGACGTCGTTCGGCACTTCGCCTCCGTAATCCGCGACGAGCCGTCGGCAGCACGCGACGATGTTTTTCGCCTTCACGCGGAAGAGCCCGAGCGGCCGGATGATCCGCTCCACCGAAAAAGGCCGCGCGCGAGCGAAGGCTTTGGCGTCGGGATAGGCCCGAAAGAGCGCGGGCGTCACCGTGTTCACCTTGCGGTCCGTGCACTGGGCCGAGAGGATGGTGGCCACGAGCACTTCGAATGGATTTTCGACCGCGAGGGAGCAGCCCACGTCCGGATAGGCCCCTTGAAAGCCCCGGGCCACGAGGCGCGCGCGTCTTTTTAAAAGCGCTTCGAAACCGGTGGGGATCCTTATCCCGGAGGCGCCGGGGCGTTTGCTCGCCCGTTGCTCAAGCGGGACGTCACGCGTCCGCGGGGACTTCTTTCGGGTCATGCGGATCCTTCTTCTCCCGGCGCGGCCGGATGACGAAGAGGGCGGAGGGGGCGTGGCGCGGGGCGACGGCGAGGATCGGCCGGTGGGCCTTGAGGAAGTCTCCGGCCACGCGCCGGAAGCAGTCGAGCGCGAGGTCCGGGACGTTGTTGTTCTCGGAGAGGTGGCCCAAAAGGATGGCCTGGAGCCTGGGCGCGGCGTGGTCGCGGATGAGGGCGGCGGCCTCCTCGTTCGAGAGGTGGCCGCGGGGCCCGAGGATGCGCGCCTTCAAGGTCTCCGGATACCCGCCCCGCCGGAGCATCCCGGGGTCGTAATTGCTTTCGATGAGGATGGCGTCGAGCGTGGAGACGATCTCGCCGATTCCCTCGAAGCAATGGCCGAGGTCGGTGAAGAGGCCCAGTCGCGTCGCGCCCCGCTGGAGAACGAGGGCCACGGACTCGGGCGCGTCGTGCGGGGTGAGGACGCACTGGATGTGAAAGCCGCCGAGGCAGAGGAGGCTGCCGGGCTCGAAGAGGCGCAGGCCGCTCACCTGGTGGAAGTACGCGGCGCAGGCCCGGTGCGTCCCATGGGTCATGAAGAGGGGGATGCCGTGGCGGCGACTCAAGGTGCCCGCGGAGCGGACATGGTCGATGTGCATGTGGGTCAGGATCATGCCCTCGATGCGGCCGATGTCCCCCCCCACCTGCCGGAGGCGACGGTCGACTTCCACGGCCGAGATGCCCGCGTCGATAAGTATGGCCCCGTCCACCGTTTCACAGTAGATGACATTCCCGGAACTGCCGCTCGCGAGCGTGGCGAAGCGGAGGGTGTGCTCGGGCATGGATATTCGTTCCTGCGAAGCGTCGTCTCGAGGCGTCAACGCGGCCTTCCGCCCACGGGCGAGGAACAAGACCGCGCGTATTGTTGGGGAGGGAATTCTCCTTCCGGCCGTCAACCGCCCGTCTTCCGCCTATAGTCGGGACAGACCCGTGCATTCGGCCGCTCCGGACGTCGGCAGGCATCGCCGTAGTCGTAGCGGCAGCCGTCGCAGAGGAAGCCCCCCCCGAGGAAGGCCCGCAGTCGCTGCCATAGGAGACGGATCCACCGCATACGCGCTCTTTCCCGAACGGCCTTGCCGTATCAATCTCCGCTCCCCCCCAAGGGGACCGGCAAGAAGGCCGGGCTCTTTTCCGCGCCTTCGCCGCCGAAGTCCCCGGTGTCGAGCACGGTCAGCCTGTCCACGACCAGCACGTTGGCCTCGTATCCCGGCGCGAGCTGGACCTGGCCGCCCACGGCCACGTATTCGTTCACGTTCTTCTTGAGGTCGAAATTGTCGCTGCGGAGGAGGAAGAGTATCTCGCCCCCCTTGATCAGCCGAAAGGCGGCCGGTCGGCGGAGCCCGAAGCCGATGTATTCCACCCAGCCGGTGAAGACCTCCTCGCGCATCTCCGTCTTCGCCTCGGCTTGAATGAGCTCCTCGCCGCTGCCTTGCAGGATGGCCGCCCTGTGCCGCTCGGTCTCGGCGCGGATGGCCGCAAGCTCCCGTTCGACCGCCTCCCATTCCAGGCGCCTCGCCTCTACCTCTTCCATCGGCGCTTCCGTCACCACTGTCGTGACCTCCTCCTCCTGGAGGGCCCCCATGACGCGGCCGAACGGGATGCGGCCCGGCACGGGTTCCTTTGCGGCGGATGGCGCGGGGGGTTCCACCTTGGCTACGGGGGCGGGCTTGGGAGTGGGGGCTTGGCCGTACTGGGCGCCGGCCCCAGGCACCGGAGCCTCCACAACCTGCAGGGACGCGGAGGGATCGGATAGGTCCACGTATTTCGCCGAGACCCAGGCATGGGCGGAGGGAGGCGCGACAACGGCGTAAAAGGTCCCGCGCCGAGCCAGGATCGTGACGATCTCGCCGGCCTGGACAACGCCGACCACGGTGTTTTTCTCCCAATCGCGCACGTACAGGTTGGTTTCGCCCCTCACGGGCATGGGGACGCCGGACGGGGGAATGGTCTCGGGAACCACGCCGTCGATGGCCTCCCTGCGTAGGTAACAGGGGTGCTGCGGCGGATAGGCAACGCACAGCCAGCCGTTATTTTCTCCGAGAACGGCGAGCTCCGTCCCCTGCTTGACGGTCGTGACAATCTCGTACCGTTCGGCGTCGGGTCCGGTGCGCGCATGCAATGCCCCCACGCGGACCGTTCCCCGCAACCCTTCGGCCGGCGTGGGATACGCGGGCGCGAAGCCCGTGGGCGGGAAGGCCTCCGGCGTGGTTTCCGGGAAGCTTTCCGGCGTGGTTTCCGGGGGCGTCTCCATGGGGGTGATCGGCGGCAGCGGCTGGGGGGGAGGAGCGGCCTGAAGAATATCGTCCAGGTTGGGCGGCGGCGGCATCAGGTCCCCGGCGTCCTCCGCGCAGAGTAGCGATCCCGCAACGAGAAGGGCGAGGCACCCTACCAACGCCGTCGCAAGGACTGGAACGCGCACCGTTCTCATGACATTCTCTCCTGGCTTCGGATTGCAGAACCGGCCGGGGGCACCCCCGCTTCGCCGTCTTGGGCTCCACACGTGGCCGAGGTCGAAGAACCAAACGATTCCGCGCGAGGCGCGATCCCGTTAAAATTCGTGCCGGCATGACGGGGCATCATTGCCCTTTCTTCCTTTCCGCGCGTCGTTTGTGTTAAGGTAAAGTTTTTTTTGACGGATGTCAAGACGAAACCGCGTTCCTCGCCTCACCCCTTTCCGGAACGTGGAGCGCGCGGGGGAAAGAGAACGAGCGGCTTGACAGGGCACCAGGCCAACCATAGCATGGGAGTGAGGGATTCGGAATCGAGCGCGAGATGCCGCGCATCCCGAGCCAAAGGAGACGGAAGGTGCCGAAGACGGCCGGGAGCATCGAGGAAGAGCTGCGGCTCCTCTGCCGCGGCGCCGAGAAAATTTACACCCCGGAGGAGCTTAGGCAAAAGCTCGCCGCCGCCCGCGCGGCGAAGCGGCCCCTCCGCGTCAAGCTCGGACTCGACCCCACCGCGCCCGACATCCATCTCGGCCATACCGTCGTCTTGCGGAAGATGCGCCAGTTCCAGGACCTCGGCCACCAGGCGGTCCTCATCATCGGCGACGCCACGGCCAAGATCGGCGACCCCTCCGGCCGCAACGCCACGCGCCCCCCCTTAAGCGACGAGGAGATCCGCGCCAACCTCGAGACCTACCTCGACCAGGTGCGTGGGATTCTCGACCTCGCTCGCGTGGAGGTGGTCATGAACAGCCGGTTCTACTCCGCCATGACCTTCGACGAGGTCATGCGCCTCGCCGGAAAGGCCACCGTGGCGCGGCTTTTGGAGCGCGACGACTTCGCCAAGCGCTACCAGGGGGGCGTCCCCATCTCGCTCCACGAGTTTTTCTATCCCCTCATGCAGGGCTGGGACTCGGTCATGGTTCGCGCGGACGTGGAGCTCGGCGGCACGGACCAGACCTTCAACAACCTCGTGGGCCGGGACCTCCAGAGGGACGCCGGGCAGGAGCCGCAGGTGGTGCTGATCCTCCCGATTCTCCGGGGGCTGGACGGCGAGAAGAAGATGAGCAAGTCTCTCGGCAACACCATCGGCGTCACCGATCCGCCGACGGAGATGTTCGGCAAGGTGATGAGCCTGCCGGACGCGCTCATGCGCGAGTTCTACGTGCTCCTCACCGACCTCCCGGAGACGGAGATCGATCGGGTACTGCGGGGCGATCCGCGCGAGGCCAAGGCATGCCTCGGGCGGACCGTCGTCGCGGCCTTTCACTCCGCCGAGGCCGCCGAGGCTGCCGACCAGGAGTTCACCCGGGTCTTCTCGGAAAAACAGCTTCCCGACGAGGTGCCGGTCGTATCCGTCGGGCCGGAGCTCTTAACCGACGGCACGCTCTGGATTTGCCGGCTCATGGTCCATTGCGGCCACGCCCAGAGCACAAGCGAGGCCCGCCGGCTCATCGAGGGCGGCGCCGTCACCCTGGATAATGAAAGAGTCACCAACCCCAAGGGCCGCGTCTCGCCCCGAAACGGGCAGATTTTGAAATCCGGCAAACGGCGGTTTGCGCGCCTGCGCCTGGATTAACCGCGGACGACCTAACGCCATAACCCATA
>JAZDLH010000193.1:0-15469 GCA_043802275.1 Planctomycetota bacterium | reverse complement strand
GACCATGAGGTCGCCGGAAAAGCTCCCCTTGTGCCAGAGCACCACGTGCTTGTCCTCGGGGTCGGCGAGACGCGCACATTGGCTGCGCAGGCTCTCCGCCTTCCAGGAGTCCTCGGGGCCCGTCTTTTTCGCCAAAAACGCGGCGCGAAGCATGGCCAGGCGGCCGGGCATGCCCGCCCAAAAGCTCCACCGCGGGTCGCATTCCCAGCGGTTCGTGACCTCCCACACGCCCGCGCCCACGCGCCAGTCCACGGGGGCGCTGTTGAAGAAATAGCTCCGAAGCCCCTTGTTGTAGACCATCACGTCCTCGGGCTTGACCAAAAGGCCGCGCATCCCCCAGGAGACCCTCTCGCCCGCAAGCGGCTCGGGATCGCGCCACGCCAGGGCCTCTTGGTCGTCGACGTGAACCATGACAAAGGGGCCGCTCTGCCCGAGGCGCAGGCGCCTCGCTTCGGCTCCTTTCGGCCGGGCCACGGACCGGACCTCTTCTCCCTTCCGCAGGAGGATCAGGCGTCCTCCTACCTCGGCCGGGGGGAGATAGCGGAGGACATACCCGGATACTTCGTCTTCCAGGGCCCCCTGATTGGCGATGGAGAGCGCCAATTCCCGGGGGTTCTCCGCCGAGTCGCCCGCGGGAGCGGCCTCGGGCAGGAGCGCCTCGATCTCCGTATCCCCATAGAACGGGGCGCGGTGCTCATACCATTCGGTGTAGCCCCGCTTCTTCGGGTCGTTTTTCTCCCAGTCTCCCGCCGTGCCGCTCCAGGCGGCCATGAGCTGCTCCTCGTCGAAGATTTCGCTTAAGGCCGCCACCGGCAGAGCGGCCTGCAAGGGCGTAAGCATCGCATTGCCGCAGGAGACGGGCCCGGCCATGCGCATGCCGGCCGGGCCGGACGCCTCGGGGCCGACGTGCGCATAGAGCGGCGGCGAATCCCCGGCGCGCGCCGACACGACCCCCTGGTCCAGGCGCACCTCGGCAAGGAAAGACGCGCCCCCCGGTCCGGCGGCGGAAGGGGAGAGCGGCTCTTCCTCGCTCAAGACTCGAGGCCGTTCCGGATCCCCGTCCACCTGCAGGAGCCGATGGGAAAAGCGGGCATCCACGGGGCCGGCCACCTCGTAAGCCAAATAATGAAAGGGATCCCGATAGGCGGCATAGAGGGTCGCCACGGCCGGGACATTGCTTTTGGGGGACGGTTGCAGAGGAAAGGTAAGCGCTGCCCGGAACACATACGCGCGCAAGGAGAGTCTTCCGAAGAACGCGACGGGGCCGTTCCCTGGGGCTGAGGCGGCCGCACGAGGGCCAAACGAGCCGGGATGGCTCTCCACCTCGAAATCGTCGAATTCCGCCCCGGTCTCCCCGCGGGCGAAGAGACCGACGCGGCCGCCCCAGATCTCCGGGTCGTCAAGGGTGAAGATTGCATGACCGTCGATGAGGCATTGGGTATGCCCCTCTCCGGCCACGACTTCCATGCGATACCATTGCCCGGGCCGGTAACCGCCGGGCCTTTCCATTAGAACCGTCTCCTCCCCGCGGCGCAGGCGCACGAGCTCAAGCACGTTCTCGGGCCAAGGCGGAGGGTTGGCGCCTGCGTCCCCCAAGGCGGGCGCGCCGCCCGCGCTCGATACTGTCTCGGGCTTTCTCCCGCCATGGCTCATCGCAGGCTGGGACGCCCAGCGGAAGAGAAAGCCGTTTTGCGCGTCCCGGGCGTGGAAAAACAGGCCCACGGCGCCGTTTTCCGCGCCGTTCACCGCCACGCCGGCCCGGTAGGCATCCCAGTAATCCCTGCCCGCAAAGGCGCTGCTTCCCTGGGGGGCGAGGCACTGGTAGACAAAGGCGTTGGAGCTTCGCGCCGGGTTATTGATCGAGCGGACCTCCCATTCCGGCCCGGCCGGTTCCCACTCGGAGGTGTCGTCGGAGGCTCGCATGAAGTCGTCGGTAAAGACGAGTGGCGCGACCGGCTGTACTTGCGGCGGCCCCACGGCAAGGGCGCCCCCCGGCGCTTCCCCAATCCCCACCGCGCCTGTCCGCTCTCCGCGCAGGTCGGCGGAGATGAGAAGCCCTCCATTGTAAAGAAGCGCAAGGGAAGGTTGCCGCCACTGGAGCCGGAAAGTTCCCTCTTCACCGGGCGCGAGGGCAGGGGGCGCAGGGCACTTCGCAAGCGACATGGCCGCGCCCCCCTCAACCCGAAGCAGATCCACACCCTGGTCCGCAACCGTTATGGCGAGATAATTCTTCGGATCCTCGTATTGGAAGAGGATCCGGAAGGAGGCGGGCGGCATGCTTTTTTCTACGGAGCGTATCACTCTCACGGTCGCGTCAAAGTCGCCGTCGCAGGGCTTTTCGAAGATGCGATAGCGGTAGTTACTCCAGTTTCGGTCCGGGGTTCCAGGCGTAAGGGCATAATGCCGGGTGGCCCAGCTTGCCGCCGCGCCCATGAGCAACCCCAACAGGATGATAAGAATCGCGTTGCGCATCCCATGCCTGCCTTTGCTGCAATGCAAGCGACTCGGCAAACGTAGAAAAGAACAGAGGCGAGCGGCAACATGGTCACCCTTGTTTATTGTAAGACGCTTTGATCGTTGCGTCAACCCGGGAACGGGCTCGGATGACCGATAATGATCCGCAAAATCCGTCAAGTCCGATAAACGGAATGGTCGATATTGTAACTGATACGCCCTAACATGGCTTTCTTCTTCTCGATGCGGAAACCACAGGAAATGACCCGAGCTAAAAAGGACGACCTAACCTCTTGTTTTTTGTGAAATTATAGCGGCCTTCCAATGAAGAATGGCAGGCCATCAAGCTCGGGAGACGCCTGTTTTATTTAGAATATTCAAGGAACAAGGACATGGATTCTCATTCCGCTCTGAGCGCCAGGGGTTTTCCTTGGCGGATGATCGCAACGACCCGGCTGGAGTTCGAGGCCGCGATTCTTCTGGCGCTCTTGTCGTTCGCGGCGTATGAGCGCCTCTACCTCCCCAGCCGCGAGCACGCCCTCCAGGCAGAGGCGCGCGAAGCGGCCCTGGAGCAGGAGGTCGCGGCGCTGCAAGACGAGGTGGAAGAACTCGCGGTCAAAAAGGGAGCCCTGGAGGCCGGGGACCCCGTCTCGGTGGAGGAGGCGATCCGCCAGGGGCTCGGTTGGGGCCGGGCGGGCGAACGTCTCCTTGCGAATCCCGCGGGGCAGGAAGAGAGGTAGCCAGGCATGCCGGACATCCTCTCCCAGAACGAAGTCGACGCGCTGCTCGCGGCGGTGGACGAGGGCAACTTCGACGCCCAGAGCCTGTCCGAGGATCTCCCCCACGTCCAAGAGGTCGCCCTGTACGACTTCAAGCGGCCGGAGCGCGTTTCCACCGACCAGATCCGGTCCATGGAGATGCTGCACGAGGTGTTGGCGCGCAAGCTCGGGGCCACGCTCTCGGGGTTCCTGCGCACCATCGTGGAGATCAAGATGGCCTCGGTCGAGCAGCTCACCTACCAGGAATTCATCATGAGCCTGCCGAATCCCACCTGCTTCAACCTCATGACCTGCGAGCCCCTCGACGGGCAGATGGTACTGGAGATCAATCCCTCCATCGTCTTTCCCATCATCGACAAGCTCCTCGGCGGAGGCTCCACGGAGGTGCACATCCCCGAGCGCGAGATGACGACCATCGAGCTTCGCCTCATCCAGTCCGTCACCGACATGGTCCTGCAGTTTTTGCAGGAGATCTGGAGCCCGATTCTCGGCATCGACTTCAAGATACAGGCGTCGGAATCCAATCCGCAGCTCATGCAGATCGTCCCGCCCAACGAGGTCGTGATCCTGGTATGCTTCGAGATCCGCATGGGCGAGTGCGGGGGCATGCTCAACCTCTGCATCCCCTTCCCGGTGATCGAGCCCATCATGGGCAAGTTTTCCACCATCAACACCTGGTTCAGCTACCGGAAGGCCGGGGCGGAAGAGGAGAGCTTTGCCAAGATGAGAGAGGGCGTCTCCAATGCGGTGCTCGAGACGGTGGCCTACATCGCCGAGACCGCCATCACGGTGAAGAAGTTTCTCACCTTGAAACCGGGCGACGTGCTCACCACCAAGAAGGACTGCCACGCTCCCCTCCTTCTCAAGATCAACGGCAAGCCCAAGTTCGTGGGTTTTGCCGGGCAATATAAAGGCAAAAGGGCGCTGCGGATCGCAAGGCCCGCCGAGATCGACGAGGAGATCTAAGGCCTTCGGCCACGGAAGTCGGGCCCCGGCGACTTGCCCCGGCCGGCTGCAACGCACCCTTTCCCGAGGTCTCTTGAACCATGCCCGATGAAGCGGAACAACCCGGACCTGTAGACAGCGCTGCGCGTCCGTCTTCGGACTCTCTCCCGGAAGCGGCCCCGGAGGCTGTTCCCGGCTCCTTCCCGCAAGGCGAGGCTGAAGAATCACCGGGGCCCGGGGAAGGTGCGCCTTCGAGCGAACCGGCTGTCGCCGCCGGGGAGGAAACCCCTGTTCCGGAAGTCGCGCCAACCGGTGAAGGAGAGGCGGGGCTGGCGGAAGAGGAAAAATCTCCGTCCGCTCCCCGAGAAGAGAAGGCCGAGGCGGAAGCTTCGCCCGAGAGGAAGGGCGCCGCGGAGATGGACCCCGGCATCGCCCGGAGCCTGAAGATCAAGATCCCGGTCTATGTCAATCTTGCGGAGCGCGACATGCGGCTTTCGACCATCATGCACCTGCTCCCGGGCGCGATCATCGAGTTCAAGAAATCCTCAGAGGAACCGCTCGACCTCATCGCCGGAAAGACGATCATCGGGCATGGCGAAGCGGTCATTGTGCAGGAGCATTTCGGTCTCCAGGTGAAGGAAATCTTGAATCTCGCCGCCATCCGCCGACAGTGGGAGCGATAATCGTCTTGTTGCGCCAAGGTTTCACATCTCCTTTTTTCTCCAAAGGTTATAATCTCCAGGGGGCAATCCGGAATCCGGTCTTCTCCCCGGGGTTTTTCCCTTGACTTGTTCCCGGATTTCCCTATGCTGGCTGGTTACAAGGAAGTGTGTGTCTATTTGCATCTCCAAGCAGGGAAGGTTCGAGTCCGTTTCGGGAGACCGGATCCATGAGGATCGCGTGGCTTTCCACGCTCTTTTGGGCGCTTTGTCTTGCAGGAACCTGGGGCCCCGCCCTTGCGGCCGATCCGGATGAGCCCGAAAACGACGCGGAATCCGTCCAAACCGGGGACGATCGGGGCAAGGATTCGGCGGTCGCCCCTTCGGCGATCACCCTTCAAGAGCATTTTCAGCACGTGGCCATGCCGCCCGAGAACCTTCTTTCCGTGGCGCGGATCGGGGAGCGACTGACCTATGCCGTCAAGTGGAAGGGCATGGCGGCCGGCGAGGCGGTTCTCTCCGTGAACCGCAAGACCACGGTGGACGGACGGCCCGCCTATTACCTCTCGCTCGAGACCGAATCCAACGACTTCCTCGGCACCTTCTACAAGGTGCAGGACAAGGTCCGAAGCTACGTGGACGCGGAAACGGGCCATTCCCTCCTCTTCATCCGCGACATCCAGGAAGGCGGCTACCGGGCCAACGACTTTCTGCAGTTCGACTATGACAAGAACCTGCAATACTACCGAACCATCAAGACCGCGAGCGACACGGCGCGAGCGAGCGAAAAGACCCCGCGGCCCATCCCCGGCCCCCTGCAGGACCCCCTTTCCGTTCTCTACTACCTCCGCCACACCCCCCTTTCCGTAGGCATGGCGAGGGAAATCCTCGTGGGAAGCCGCAAGCGGACGGGGATCCTCCGAGTCGAGGTGCTCCGCGAGGAGAGGGTCGACCTCCCGGACCTCGGCGGCTTTGACGCCCTTGTGGTGAAACTCGCCAACGGCGGCGCGGCTCAAGGGACGTATGACCCGGCCGTATTCAACGCCAAGGGCGAGATCCAGGTCTGGGCGGAGAAGGAGACCAACATCCCGCTCCTCATCCGCGTGGGCCTCCCCATCGGGAGCGCGGAGGTGGTGCTCTACCGCGCGGAAAACAGCCCTCTCAACGAGCGCGGACCTCAAGGGACAGTGAAGTAATCACAGCGATCCCCCCTGTACCGCCATTCGCGGTCTTCTCCGCAAGAAAAATCTTCCCGCTATGCCGCCGACCTGTTCTCCCTTGACGGTTTTTGCCTTGAACGGTAGGGTCAGGGAAGCGATAAAAATACTCCCGGTTTTACGGCGGAGGGTCGCGCCGTCGGTTCGGAAGCCGTCCCCGAGGGAGGCCGGATAGGAAGTTTCCCCCCCACGGATTCCAAGGCGGGTCTTTCAACGATCCGCCCCTACCGGTATAATAGCGGAACCGGCGTCATCTCCAGAATGTCATCCGGCCGGAAGAGGATCGTCTCACAAGGAAAGGAGTCGGCATGAGGACATGGATGTACAATGTGCTGCCCAACCTGCCGGAGCGGCTCGCCCCCTTGCGCAAGATCGCCTACAACCTCTGGTTCAGCTGGAGCTGGGAGGCGGTCCAGCTCTTCATGCGCCTGGGGCGGGAATACTGGGAGCAATCCTACCAGAATCCCGTGCGGATGCTCGGCATGATTCCGCAGGACTGGTATGAAAAGGCCTGCCAGGACGACTCCTTCCTCGCCAGCATGGATCGCCTGGACGAGGCGTTCGAGCAATACATGTCCGCGGAGACCTGGTACCAAAAGACCTACCCGGACCAAAACGACAGGATCGCCTACTTCTCCTTCGAATACGGCCTCGACGAGGGACTGCCCATTTATTCGGGGGGCCTCGGGATCCTCGCCGGCGACCACTTGAAGAGCGCCTCGGACCTGGGCCTGCCCCTCTGCGCCGTGGGTCTGCTCTACCGCCAGGGCTACTTCCGCCAGTACTTGAACGCCGACGGCTACCAGCAGGAGGAATACCCGGAAAACGACTGGTACACCATGCCGGTGAACCCGGTCCTCGACGCGAACGGCGCGCCCGTCAAGATCCGGGTCGACTTCCCCGACGGGCCCCTCGCCGCGCAGGTCTGGCGGGTGCAGGTGGGCCGCGTGCCCCTGTATCTCCTGGACACGAACATCCCGGAAAATTCCCCGGCCAAGCGGGAGGTGACCGCCCAGCTCTACGGCGGGGACGGCGAGATGCGCATCCGGCAGGAGATTCTCCTCGGCATCGGCGGGGTGCGCGCGCTCTGGGCCATGGGGATCGAGCCGGCCGTCTGCCACATTAACGAGGGCCACAGCGCCTTTCTCGCGGTCGAGCGGATCGCGCGCGCGTGCGCGACGCACCAGCTCTCCTTCGAGGAGGCCCGGGAGCTCGTCTGGGCCTCGAGCGTCTTCACCACCCACACGCCGGTCCCGGCGGGAAACGAGCGGTTCGACCCGGCCCTCGTGGAGCGCTACCTCAAGCCCTATTTCGCCGCCGCCGGGCTCACCATGCCGCAGGCCCTCGCCCTGGGCCGGGAGAACCCCGCCGACGGGAGGCAGGCCTTCTGCATGACGGTCCTCGCGCTCCGCCTCGCGGCGCATTGCAACGCCGTCTCCCGCCTCCATGGCGGGGTGAGCCGCCGGATGTGGAAGGACCTCTGGCCGAACCTGCCGCTCGACGACATCCCCATCCGCCACATCACCAACGGCATCCACACGCGCGGGTGGCTGAGCCACGACATGCTCTCCCTCTTCGAGCGCTACCTCGGTCCCCGCTTCGTCGAGGAGCCGACCGCCTACGACATCTTCCGGCGGATCGACGAGATTCCGGACGCCGAGCTCTGGCGCACGCACGAGCGGCGGCGGGAGCGCATGGTGGGTTTCGCGCGCAAGCGGCTGATCGAACAGTACCGCCGGAGCGGCGCGCCCCAGGCTCTGCTCGCGCGGGCCGAGGAAGCCCTCGACCCGGAGACCCTGACCATCGGATTCGCCCGGCGGTTCGCGACCTACAAGCGCGGCACGCTCCTTTTCCGCGACCCCGCGCGGCTCGACCGGATCCTCAACCACCCGGAGCACCCCGTGCAGATCGTCTTCGCCGGGAAGAGCCACCCGCACGACGAGCCGGGCAAGGCCCTCATCCGGGAGATCGCCCACTGGGGGCGCGACCCCCGCTTCCAGGGCAAGATCATCTTCATCGCCGATTACGACATCGCCGTGGGGCGGTACCTCACCCAGGGCGTGGACGTGTGGCTCAACACCCCCCGCCGTCCGCTCGAGGCGAGCGGCACCTCCGGCATGAAGGCGGCCGTGGGCGGGGCCTTGAACGTCTCCATCCTTGACGGCTGGTGGGACGAGGCCTACGCGCCCGAGAACGGCTGGGCCATCGGCCTCCGGGAGGAGTACACCGACTACGACCTCCAGGACCGCATCGAGAGCGAGGCCTTGTACGACCTCCTGGAGCAGGAGGTGGTGCCCGCCTTCTACAAGCGCGGGCGCGACGGCGTGCCGCGCGAGTGGGTGAAGCGGATGAAGGCCTCCATGCGCGTCCTCGGAGCCTTCTTCAACACGAGCCGCATGGTCCAGGACTACGCGGAGAAGATGTACCTCCCGGCCATGAAGCTTAACCGGATGCTTTCGGCCGACGGCGCCGCCCGCGCCAGGACCTTGAGCGCCTGGAAGATCCGCGTCGCGCGGGAGTGGCCCCTCGTCAAGGTGGAGTCGGTCGAGAGCCCCGCCGACAACCTGGTGGTCGGCGCCTGCATGGCCGTGAAGGCGGTCGTCCGGCTCGGCGCCCTTACGCCGGGGGACGTGTCGGTGGAGCTCTTTTACGGGTCCCTGAACAGCCGGGGGGAGCTCGAAAAGAGCGAGGTCGCGGCCATGAGCCCGGGGGAGAATAACGACGGCCTCGTGCAGTACACGGGCTGCATTCCCTGCGAGCGGTCCGGCCGGTTCGGGTTCGGCGTCCGGGTCCTGCCCCGGCACGAGGACCTCTATCACCCGTACCTGCCGGGACTCGTCTACTGGGCCGATTGAAAGGACTCTCTGCCCGGTCCGGGTGAGGGCGTCAGGATTTCCCAAAGGAGGCGTCTCGAAGGCCATGAAGCTCGATCAAAGCAAAGGTTCCGCGCGCATCCGCGCGTGGCGCTTATGCGTGTTTCAAAGCGTTCTCCCGGCAGCGGTGGTTCTTCTCCTGTCGGCGGGGTGCATCGAAACGGTGCCCATCACCGGCCGCAAGCAGCTCGCGCTCGTGAAGAGTAGCGACCTCCAGGCCATGAGCTTCGAGCAGTACGGCGAGCTCTTGAAGAAGGAGAAGCTCTCTCCCGACGCGCAGGCGACCGCCCTCGTGCGGCGCGTGGGTCGACGTATCCAGGCCGCGGTCGAGCGCTACTTCGCCGACCAGGGGCTCTCCGGCCGACTCCAGGGCTACGCCTGGGAGTTTAACCTCATCGACTCCCCGGAGAAGAACGCCTTCTGCATGCCGGGCGGCAAGGTGGCGGTCTATACCGGGATCCTCCCCATCACGCAAGACGAAAACGGGCTGGCGGTCGTGCTCGCGCACGAGATCGCGCACGCCGCGGCCGAGCACGGCCGCGAGCGCATGAGCCGGGAGCTCGTCGCCTCGGGCATCGGCCTCGCCCTGGACCAGGCCCTGCAGAAGGAAAGCTCCCGGACGCGCGACATCTTCGGCGCCCTGTACGGCGTGGGCGCCAACGTGGGCGTGATCCTCCCGAACAGCCGCCTGCAGGAGTCCGAGGCCGACCGGCTCGGTCTCATCTTCATGGCCATGGCCGGGTACGACCCGCGGGGTGCCGTGGCCCTCTGGCAGCGTATGCGGGCCGAGGGGAGCGGAGGCGCGCCGCCCGTTTTCCTAAGCACCCACCCCACCGACGACGAGCGCATCCGCGATATCGAAGGCCGCCTGCCCGAGGCCCTGCGATACTACAACGCCGCCGCCGCGCCGCCGGGGGCGGCGTCCCTTTTCGGCCGGCCGGCCGGGCTCGCCGCGGCTGCGCCTTCACGGACCGGCGCCTTGGTCCCGTATTCCTCCGGCGCCGCAACCGCCCAGGCCAAGGCGAAAACCCCGAGCGCGGCGGGCGCGGATGTCAAGCAGGAGATCGAAAGGCTGCGCGCGGAGAACGCGCGCCTTTTGATGGAGCGTTCTCACGCCGCGCCTCGACCTCAAGGGCTGAGAAATCCGCACAGGTAGGACTCCGCCCGCCGTTTCTTCGCCCTCTCGCGGGAAAGAAGGGGAGCGCGGTAAAAAATCGACCGGGAGGAAGGCCGTGTTCACCGGAATCGTGCAGGCCATCGGCCGCGTGGAGCGCGTGGAGAGCCGCGGCAGGGCCCTCAAGCTCGCCGTGGACGTGTCGGGCCTGCCGAGACTCCCTGCGGAAGGGGGCTCGATTTCCGTGGACGGCGCGTGCCTGACCGTCGCCTCCCTGAAGGGCACAATCGCCCTCTTCGACGTGGTGGAGGAGACCGTGAGCCGATCGACGCTCGGCGCCCTTCGCCCCGGCGCGCGGGTGAACCTCGAGGGCGCGCTCGCGGCGGGCGACCCCCTCGACGGGCACGTCGTGCTCGGGCACGTGGACGGGGTGGGCGAGCTTCTCTCCGCGCGGGTACTCACGGCGAGCCGGGTGTGCCGATTCTCCATGCCCCCGGAGATGGCCCCGCTCGTGGCGGAGAAGGGCTCCATCGCGGTGAACGGCGTCTCCCTCACCGTGACCGAGGCGGGGCGGGAGGGATTTTCCGTCTCCCTCATCCCCGAAACCGACAAGCGCACGAACCTCGGAAGCCTTCAAAACGGCGCCAAGGTGAACCTCGAGGCCGACCTCTTCGCGCGCTACGCGGCGCGCCTGTGCGCCTTTGCCTCGTCCGATTCCTCGGCGCCGCTTTCCTCACCCGGCCTTTCAACGCTCTCCGCCTCCGACCGGACCACCCTCCCCCCTTCCGGCCTGAAGCCCCTCTCCTCCCCGGGCCTCATGGAAAAGAAGCTCCGCGAGCACGGGTATCTTTAAGCGCTGTTGCAAACCCATCGTGTCGCTATATTCCACCTCATTGGGGGGCATGGGGCCCGGTTTTGCAACAGCCCTTTAAGCCCTGCTTGCAGGATCGCTCTCCATCGTCCCCCGCAGGGGCGCGAAATGCGCCCATGCCGCCGCGAGCGCCCCAGCCGCCTCCTCGCAGGAGACTGTCCGCTTGAGAACCGCGGAGAGGTCGGTGCAGAAGGCCTCGTGGCTGCGGCCCGAGCGGTAGTCCGGCTCGCGGGAGGGGCGCCTTAGGTACCGTGTAAATAGCGCAAGGTCGATCCGGACGAGCACGGTCCCGTGGAGGAGAATCCCGCCCCGGGTCCAGCGCTGGGCCGTGCCGCCGATTTTTTTCCCGCCCACAGCAAGGTCGCCGAGGCCCGCGAGGCGCGCTGCCGCCCCGAGTTTTTTTTGCAGCCCGTCGGCGAGTTCCGGCAGAACCTCCCTCGCGAGCGCCCTGGGATTGCACGGGCCCCGGCGCGGGGGGAGGATCATGCCCCAGCAGAGCGCGCCCGGCCCCACCAGCACCGCGCCGCCGCCCGTGCGGCGCTTGAGGACCGGGATCACGTCCGCCTCGACGTGTTCGCTATGAAGCTCCTCTTCCGGCTTGTTGCTTGCGCCGAGGATGACGGCCGGGGCGGCCGCCTCCCAGAACCAGGCGCGCGGCCGGCCTTCCGCGAGGCGCAAAAGCTCCCGCGCGAGCGCCTCTTGCGCCGAGAGGGATTCCACGAGAGGCATGGAGGCTACTCCGGCGCGATGATACGCGCCTCGCGCGCGGCCCCGGCCTCGTCCAGGCGCCCCACGGGCGTGCCGTAGGGCGCGCCGCGGACCCATTCGGGATCGGCCAGGGCTTTCTGTGCGATCTCGTTCATGGCATCCGCAAAGGCGTCGAGCGTCTCCAAGGATTCGGTCTCCGTGGGCTCGATCATGATCGCTTCCGGGACGATCAGGGGAAAGTAGATCGTGGGCGGGTGGAAGCCCCGGTCGATCAGGGCCTTGGCGACGTCGAGGGTGCGCACGCCCTTGTCCTGGAGCGCCCGGGAGGGCGCGGCCACGAACTCGTGCATACAGGCGCGGTCGAAGGCGGCGGGAAAATGCGTCTTCAGGCGCACGCGCAAATAGTTCGCCGCGAGGACCGCGTCCTCGGCGGCCTCGCGGAGGCCCGTTTCGCCCAGGACCCGGATGTAGGCGTAGGCGCGCAGGACCACCCCCACGTTCCCGAAGAATCCCGCCACGCGGCCGACGGATTGGGGGAAGCCCATGGACCAGGCGAGCGGCATCTCCGGGTCGACCCGGTCGTTCCTGACGATGCGCGGCACCGGGAGGAAGGGCTCGAGCCGCGCCGAGACCCCCACCGGCCCCGCGCCCGGCCCGCCGCCTCCGTGGGGCGTGGAGAAGGTCTTGTGGAGATTCAGGTGCACCGCGTCGAAGCCCATGTCGCCCGGCCGGCACTTCCCCAGGATCGCGTTCAGGTTCGCGCCGTCGTAGTAGAGGAGCCCGCCCGAGCCGTGCACGAGGTTTGCGATCTCGAGGATCCGGCTCTCGAAGATGCCGAGCGTGTTCGGATTCGTGAGCATGATGCCCGCGAGGTCGTCGCCGAGCCTTTTCCGGAGGTCCTCGAGGTCCACCTCGCCCGAGGCGTCGGTCTTCACGGGCTCGACGCGGAAGCCCGCCATGGCCGCCGAGGCGGGATTCGTGCCGTGGCTCGAGTCGGGGATGAGGACGCGCCTGCGCCCGGCCGCGCCGTTCGCGGCGTGGTAGGCCGCGAGGATGCTCATGCCCACCCACTCCCCGTGCGCGCCGGCCATGGGGTGGAGGGAGAAGGCGCGCATGCCGGTGACGGCGGCGAGGAGCTTCTCCATGTGCCGGAGGAGCTTCATCGTCCCCTGGGCGCGGAAGAACTCCACGTACGGGTGAAGCGACGCGAAGCCCTCCATGCGCGCGGCCGCCTCGCCCAGCTTCGGGTTGTACTTCATGGTGCAGGAGCCGAGGGGGTAGAAGGCGTCGTCCACGCCCACGTTCCGGCGGGCGAGCTCCCGGAAGTGGCGGACGACCTCGACCTCGGAGAGCTCCGGCAGCGCCGCCTCCCGGGCGCGGAGGATGCCGCCCGCGAGCTTCTCCACGGGCTCCGCGGGCACGTCGAGGGCCGGGTACTGCGCGGTCCGGCGGCCGGGGACGCTCTTCTCGAATATCAGTTGCATAGCCAGTCCCTCAGGCGGCGGGCGTAATTGTCGATGTTCTCCCGCGTGTTCATCTCGGTCACGGCCACGAGCAGGCAGTCGGCGAGCTCCCGGTACCAGCGGTTCAGGCGTATGCCCGGCTCGAAGCTGTGCCCCATGGCGCGGAAGAGGTCCTCCACGGGGCGGGGGAGGCGCAGCACGAACTCGTTGAAGTGCGGCCCCTCGAAGACGAGCTCCACGCCCGGAATCGCGCCGAGCGTCATGCGCGCGTAATGCGCCTTCTGGAGGCAGAGCTCCGCGACCTCGCGCAGGCCCTTTCGGCCGACGAGGGCGAGGTGCGCGAGCGCGGTCAGGGCGCAGAGGGCCTGGTTCGAGCAGATGTTGCTCGTGGCCTTTTCGCGGCGGATGTGCTGCTCGCGCGCCTGGAGCGTGAGGACAAACCCCCGGCGGCCCCGGCCGTCCACGGTCTCGCCCACGATGCGGCCCGGCATCTTTCGAAGGAGCGCGCGCCGGGCGCTTATAAATCCCAGGTACGGGCCCCCGTAGTTCAGGGCGAGCCCGAGGGGCTGGGCCTCGCCCACGGCGATGTCCGTGCCCATCTCGCCCGGGGTCTTGAGAAGGCCGAGAGAGACGGGGTTCGCCACCTGCACGAGGAGCGCGCCGCGCGCGTGCGCGGTCCCGGCGAGCGGAGCATAGTCCGCGATCCGGCCGAAGAAGTCGGGATTCTGCACCACCACCGCGGCGTAGGAATCGTCCAGCCTCCCGGCGAGCGCGCCCGGCGCATCGGCCGCGCGCGGGGAATAGTCGATCTCCTCCATGCCGAGCCGGACGTTCCTCCCGTAGGAGGCCAAGAGCTCCCGGTAGTGGGGATTGAGGGACCGGTCGAAGAGGACGCGCCGGCGCTTCGTCTCCCGCACGGCCATGGCGCAGGCCTCGTAGGCGGCGGTGCCGCCGTCGTAGAGGCTGGCGTTCGAGACTTCGAGCCCGGTGAGGCGGGCGATCAGGGTCTGGTATTCGAAGATGGCCTGGAGCATCCCCTGGCTCATCTCCGGCTGGTAGGGGGTGTAGCTCGTGTAGAAGGACGGGTTCGAGACGACGGCCTCCACCGCCGCGGGGATGTGGTGGTTGTAGGCCCCGCCGCCGATGAAGTAGTCCCCCGCGCGCACGGGCGAGCGGTTGAGCGCCTCGAGGTCGCGGAGCGTCTCCATCACCTCGAGCTCGGAGAGCGGGGCGGGAAGGTCGAGCCTGGGGTTGCGAAGGGATGCGGGGATGTCCCGAAAGAGGGCTTCCACCGAATCGACGCCGATGGCGGCGAGCATCCTCCGCCGGTCCGCATCGACGTGGGGCGTATAGCTCATGGGGGGCCTATTCCTTCTCTTTTTCCAGGAATTCCTCGTAGGTGGCGGCGTCCATGAGGCCCCCCAGCTCCTCGGCGTCGGCGGGCTCGAACACGATCATCCAGCCGTCGCCGTAGGGATCGCTGTTGACCGTCTCCGGGCTTTCGGCCAGGGCGGTGTTGACCTCGGTGACGATCCCGTCGACCGGGAGGTAGCAATCGGCCACGGCCTTGACCGACTCCACGGAGCCGAAGGTCTCGCCCCCGTGGAGGCTGGTGCCCACCTTCGGCAGGTCCACGAAGACGATCTCGCCGAGCGCCTTCTGGGCGTGGTCGGTGATCCCGAGCGTGCAGAGGTTCCCTTCCACGCGAACCCACTCGTGCTCCTTGGTGTATTCCAGGTCTTCGGGAATCATGCGTTCTCCTCCTCGCGGAACGTTCATGAATGCCCGCATACGGGATGCCGGGCGCCGGAATGCATCGGGCTGCCGGCCGGGGTGTTCCGCCGCGTCCGATACGCCGTCAAGTTTTCGAGTTTCAGCCTTCAAGGTCAAGGGGGATTGAGAAAAACTTTTTATCCAACCCTCTGGTAACGCTCTTGCCGGGCCTCCCGCTCGGCAGGATCGGGAAAGCGGCTGAGCACGTCGAGCCGCACGATCTTCCGCTCCTCCGGGGCCCGGCCGTCCTCGTGGACCGCGGCGCGGAGGCCCCGCACCACGTCGCCGGGCGACGCCGGAAAGCCGGCTTCCACGCAGGCGAGCGCGACGAAGTTCTTCGCCGGGTCGACAAAGGCGAAGCTCGTCACCGTCCCGACCTTACGGTTCTGCTCGTCGAGGATGAGGTGGCCCGGCCGAACGGCCTTGCTCCCCCTTCCCGCGAGGCGGACGAGTTTCCGCCGGGGCGGAGAGTTTTTCTGGAGATACGGATTCCGCCCGATGAAGCGCGCCGCGCAGGGCTTCACCGCGAAGGAATAGCCCGCTTCGCCCAGGGAGATCTCCGCCGGTCCCTCCAGCTCGTGCCCGAAGAGCGGCAGGCCCGCCTCGACGCGGA
>JAZDLH010000192.1:0-32210 GCA_043802275.1 Planctomycetota bacterium | reverse complement strand
GCCCGCGGCCAGGGCTTCGAGGAGCGCGAGGCTCGGGCCTTCCGTGCGGGTGGAGGAGACCTGGAGCGGGCGTTGGGCCAGGAGGTCCGGGACGTCCCTCCGCACGCCGAGGAAACGGATCGCGTCCGCGTGCCCGCCCCGGCGCGCGAGGGACTCGAGCTCCGGCCGGAGCGGCCCGTCGCCCACGATCAGGAATTCTGCTTTTACGCCTCTTTCGAGGAGCCGCCGGGCCGCCTGCAAGAAAGTCCGGTGATCCTTGCGGGGCTCCAGCGCGCCCACGCTCAAGACGAGGCTTGCGCCTTGGGAGGGCGCCGGGCGCCGGGCGCGCGCCGCCTCGTAGGGCTCGAGCCGGATGCCGTTCCGGATGAGCGCCACCCGGTCGGGCGCGAGGCCGCCCTGCCGGACGGCGCGGCGCGCGATCTCCTTGCTCACGCACACGGCCGCGTCCGTGAAGGGCGCGAGAATCCTTCCGGCGAGCCGTTGCGACCTTCGCTCGAAGGAGAAGGTGCTGTGCTCGTGGATGACGCGGATGGGCGTCCCGGCGAGGAGGGCCGCGAGGCGTCCCCAGAGGTTGGCGCTAAAGAGGTGGGTGTGGATGAGAACGATGCGCTTTTTCTTGAGAAGACGCGCCAGCCGGAGGAAGGCCGCAAGGTCAAAGCCCGGTCGCTTCCCGAGGAGACTCACCGGGATGCCGGCCGCCTCGATCTCTTCGGCCAGGGCCCCCTTCTCGGCGAGGCAGGCGACAAAGACCTCGTGCTCCCGCGCCTGGAAGGAGGCGAGGGTGACGAGCTGCCGCTCCGCCCCGCCGGGCGCGAGCCCCCCGATCACGTGAAGAATCCGAAGTCTTTTCATGCAAACCCTCGTTCCCGGCCGGCACAACGGCCAGTGGCGGCGCGCCGCAAGACGCTTGTCAGGGGGACGGCTTCTCCGCGCCTCCTTGAAAGAGCGCGGCCATGGCGCGGCTTGTCGACTCGATGTCGAACATTTCCTCCACCCGCTTCCGGCCCGCCCGCCCCAGGCGGCCGCGCAGCTCGGGATCCCCGGCGAGACGCCCCAAAAGCGGCCCGAGCGCCTCCGGAGTCGGGTCCGGCACGAGCAGCCCCTCTTCTTCGCTTCGGATCACCTCCGCAAGGGAGGGCAGGGCCGTGGTCACCACGGGCAGCCCCGAGGCCATGGCCTCCACCACCACGTTCGGAATGCCCCAGTGGATGCCGGGCACGGCCGCGAGCGCGAAGACGTGGTGCCGCCGATAGAGCTCGGGCATGCGGTCCTGCGTCACGAAACCGGGAAAGGCGACCCGGCCGTCCAGGCCGAGATCGCGAGAGAGCTTTACGAGCTCCGATTCGAGCGGCCCCCCGCCCGCGAGAGTGAGCATGAGGTCGAGCCCCTTGTCGTGGAGGAGGCGGCACGCTCGAAGCAGCCGGTCGAATCCCTTGCAGGGCAAGAGCGATCCGACCGAAAGGATGCGAAACGGCCTCTCCGGGGGCGGATCGGGCGCGGGAACGTACGCGGTCCGGATGTCGAGGCCGTGGTAGATCACGTGGATTCGCTCCGGCAGAAGCCCGGGCGCGCGTTCGAGAAGCAGGGTCTTGTTGGCCTTGGTGCAGGTGAGGACGAAGGAGGCGGATCGCATCTTGTGCGCAAGGCCCGTGGCGTTCAGGTGGAGGTCGTGCGCATGGGCCGAAAGGCTCCAGGGGATTCGGGTCAGGCGGTGGATGACCAGGGCCAGGGTGGCCGGGTGGGTGGCCCACTGCGCGTGGAGGTGCGTCACGCCCCGGCGCCCGGCCTCCCGCGCATAGGCGCAGGCGAGCGGGAAGAGCGCGAGACCCTTCGTTAAAAAATCCCGGCTTCGGCCGAGCGAGATAAAAATCTCCCCCAGGGCGCCAAGCGCCCGGAGGGGATGTCGCAAAAGCGAGGCGAGCGCCCCGCCCCAGGTCCGCGGGCTCCCGAGAAGCGGCCACTGCACGAGGCGCGGCCGGAGCGCCTCGGCCTCGGGATGGACGATCGCGTCCCGGCAGGGCTTGAGGGAGAAGATGGTCGTGGCCAGGCCCCGGCGCTCCACCGCGGCGATTTCCCGGAGGATGAAGGTCTCGTCGTAGCAGGGGAATTGGCTCACCACGTGCGCCACGTGGCCAGGGGGGGGCTCGGCCGGGACGCCCAGCGCCACGGTTTCGGCAAGGGCCGCGGCGGTCTTCTCGACCATGAGCGAGACGGAGAAATCCCTTTCCGCGCGCGCCCGCCCCGCTCGTCCCATGCGCCTTCGCTCCTCCGGATGGTCCATCAAGCGCTCGATCGCCCGGGAAAGGGCCTCGGGATCCTCCGTCGGCACGAGGAGACCCGTCTCCCCGTCCTTCACCGCCTCCGGGATTCCGCCCACGCGCGCGGCCACGACCGGCAGGCCGCGCGCCATGGCCTCGAGAATCGCGTTGCTGAAGCCCTCCGCGCGCGAGGGGGCGGCAAGGAGGTCGACCGCGCCGTAAAAGGATTCCGGATCGTCCACTCGGCCGAGGAAGGTGACGGCGCGGGAGAGCCCCAGCGATTCGGAAAGCGCCCGCGCGGCCGGGAGCGTATCGCCCTCTCCGCCCAGGAGCACCCGGAACGGCCGGTCTCGGCCCTGGAGGAGAGCGGCTGCCCGTAGGAGGAGGTCGTGCCCCTTCTCGGGCGAGAAGCGGGCGAGCATGCCGACGGTCGCGGGCGACTCTTCGGGGACGCGACGGACCTCCGGCGTTAGGGGCACGCCGTTGTAAATCCGCCGGAGGGGCGCGCGGGGTCCCGCCGTCCGCCGGGCGGCCTCCTCGACCGCGGCGGAGTTGGCCGTGAGAAGGTCGGCCCGTCGGCTCGCCCATGCCAGGGCCCGGCGCCGCCTTTCGTCCAGCCAGTGCCCGGTGTCGCGCCAGGCGATCGCCAATCGGAGGTCCCTGGTGAAAAAGCGCAGGACCGCGCCGAAGATCGAGGAGCTGAAGAGGTAACAGAGGAGGACGGTCTTCTGCGAGGCGTTCCGCGGACGGCAGAGCCTGCGGAGCGTTCCAAGCCGTCGAAGCGCGTGGAGGGAGACGAGCTTTTGGATTCCCAGGCACAGCACGGGGAGGCCGAGCGCCCGGAACTCTTCGGCCAGGCCGCCGTCGTCCTTGAGGCACACGAGGCGCACGAGCACCCCGCGGCGCTTGAGCCCCGGTAGGAGCACCTTGAGATGGGCGGGCGCCCCCCCGCGGCCCAGTCGGTCGATGAGACAGACAACCTGGAAAGTAACCGGGTGGTTCGGCATGCCGCATCCGTTGCAAGGGACCCCGAGACCGGGCTCGCCGAGCCGGTTTCGCATCCTCCAGTCCCCGGATTGTATGCGCCAGCCGATTTCCGTCAAGCAAGGCCTTGGACGACCGCAAAACCGGTCGCGGTTGCCTGCCGGCGAATTAAGACACATCTTGCGTTCCCGTCTTGAAAAAACCCGTCGCTTCGGCTATGCTGGGGGGAGATTTCTGGCGAGGATGGCGGAACCGGCAGACGCGCAGGACTTAGGATCCTGTTCCTCAGCGGAATGGGGGTTCGAATCCCCCTCCTCGCACCAGTTTTTTAAAGATCCGTGCGGCCCGGCGGGATTCTTGGAAAAAATACTCTCGCACTCGTGCGCCCGCGTAACGGCTTGGAGGCGCGCGGGTCCGCGTCGCGGAGTCCGGGGCGCCGCGCGAGGAAGGCGGCTCGAAAAGGGGCAAGATGCGCATCCTGCACATGATCACCCGCATGATCCTCGGCGGGGCCCAGGAAAACACGCTGCTCTCGGTTCTCGGGCAGCAGGCGCGCCCCGGCTACGAGGTCGCGCTTTTGACCGGCCCCACCGCCGGGCCGGAGGGGAACATCGTGCCCCTCGCGCGCGCGCAGGGCATGCGCATCGAGGAGGAGCCGCTCCTCACCCGGCCGGTCCGCCCGCTTCAGGACTGGGGCGCCTACCGGAGCCTTCGCCGACGGGTCCGGAGGATGCGGCCGGACGTGGTGCACACCCATTCGAGCAAGGCGGGGATCCGGGGCCGCTGGGCGGCCTGGGCCGAGGGCGTGCCCTTCGTGGTCCACACCATCCACGGCCTTCCCTTCCACCCCTACCAGGGGTGGCTCGCGAACCGGATGTACGTCGCGGCGGAGCGCCTCGCCGCGCGGCGCTGCCACGCGATCGTCTCGGTCGCCGACGCCATGACCGCGCAGGCGCTCGCCGCCGGCGTGGGGAGTCCGGCGCAGTACACGACCGTCTACAGCGGCATGGAGACCGAGCCTTTTTTGCGGCGCGACAGGGATATGAGGGCCCTGCGGGCGCGCTGGGGCCTGGGCGAGGGCGACTTTGTGATCGGCAAGGTGGCGCGCCTCTTCGAGCTCAAGGGGCACGAATACCTCTTCGAGGCCTTTGCCCGCGTGGTGAAGCGGCACCCGGCCTCCCGCCTCTTTCTCATCGGGGACGGAATCCGGCGCGAACGCTACGAGCGCCTGGCGCGCGCGGGGGGCTTTGGCGGGCGCGTGACCTTTGCGGGCCTCGTCCCCCGGGAGGAGATCCCGGAGGCGATCGCGGTCATGGACATGGTGGCGCACTGCTCCCTGCGGGAGGGGCTGGCGCGGGTCCTGCCGCAGGCGCTCCTGTCCGAAAAGCCCGTGGCGAGCTTCGACGTGGACGGCGCGCGCGAGGTGGTCCTCCCCGGCCGGACGGGTTTTCTCCTTCCTCCCCGGGACGCCTCGGCGCTCGAGAGCGCGATCGAGTCCGTGATCCGGGAGCCGGAGAAGGCGCGGGCCATGGCCCGGGAGGGCTGCCGCCTCTGCCGGGAGCGCTTCGACTGGCGGCGCATGGTGGACTCCCTCTGCGCGCTCTACGAACGGGGCCTGGCTTCGGCCGGCCTCCAGGGAGGGCGGGCATCCGCAGAGATGAGCTGAGGGATGGGACCGTCTCGATTGACAATGAATGGAACAGGGTGGGCGAAGCGGGGGTTTCAACTCCTTGGATCCGGGGAATACTAAGGACGGGGAAGGAGGGAAGCATGAAGAAACGAATTCTCCTGGTGGATGACGACCGGTCGCTTTTGGCGCTCTTTGAAGAGGCCCTGGCGGCGCCGGACCGGGAGTTCGACACGGCGCACGAACAGAGGACTGCGGAGGAATTGGCCGGCCGCAAGCGGTACGACCTCGTGATCTCCGACGTTTTTCTGCCGGACACCAAGGCGTTTGCGCTGGTGGATTTTCTCAAGGCCGCGCATCTGGATTACCGGGTCATCCTCGTGAGCGGCTATTTCCATGAGGCCGTCCTCTCCCCGGCGGGAAGCGAAGCCGTGGCCGGCGACTCCGTCCTCATGCTC
Organism: Planctomycetota bacterium; assembly: GCA_043802275.1. Taxonomy (GTDB): domain Bacteria; phylum Planctomycetota; class SZUA-567; order SZUA-567; family JAFGNG01; genus JAZDLH01. The sequence goes on along the minus strand of JAZDLH010000192.1, from coordinate 26,883 downwards.
GCGGAGCGGAAGGGCGTGTTTGCGTGCCTCCCCAAGCCGCTGGGACTGGATACGCTCCGCTCTACGGTGAACGCCGCGCTGGAGGCATGAGATGTCTGGAACTTCTTTGCCGGGAAAGGTTGGGAGGGCGTCCCGCCGCGGGTGCGCGAGCGGGCGCGCGCGCGCCGAAGTCTCTCTCATGAGAATGTTCTGGCTTGGCGCGGTCTTCCTGGGTTTACTCGCGGGCGCGAGGCCCGCCCCGGCCGGGGAGGCGCCGCCTGGGCCCGTCGAAACTTCGCCGGGCTCCGGCAATGCCGCCGAGTCGATCGATCTCCTGAAGAGGCGATCCGAGACCTTCCGCGACGTGGCCCGGCGCGTGCGGCCCGCCGTGGTGCACATCCGCTGCCTCCTCGCGGGCGGGGGGATCGGCATGGGGAGCGGGGTCATCATCGACACCGACGGCTTCGTCCTCACGAGCTACCACGTGGTGCGGAACGCCTTGAAGATCCAGGTCCACCTCGAGGACCGCCGGATGGACCCGGCGCAACTTATCTCCTTCGATCCGGTCACGGACCTCGCGCTTCTGCACTTGGAGGAGGACCATCTCACCTGCGCGGTGCTGGGGGATTCCGACCGGGTGGAGGTCGGCGACTGGGTGCTGGCCATCGGGTCGCCCCTGGGCTTTCAGCAGACGGTGACCGCCGGGATCATCTCGGTTCTGGAGCGCGATTTCAGCGGCGAGGAGGACGATCCCTACGGCGGGTTCCCGTATTTCATCCAGACCGACGCCGCGGTCTACGAGGGCAGCTCCGGCGGGCCCCTCCTCAACCTGGACGGCGAGGTGATCGCCATCACGCACAGCGCGGCCCTGGTGAGAAGGGGCTACACGGGCCTGGCCTTCGGCACCCCCATCAATTTCGTGAAGAACGTCCTCGATGCCATGAAGGAGGGCCGCGGCGCGCCGCGCGGCGAACTCGGGGCCGGGCTCAAGGATATCGACACGGCCATGGCCGAGGCGCTGGGGCTTCCGCGAAGCCGGGGAGCGCTGGTTCAATACGTGCTTCCCGACAGCGATGCCGCGCGGGCCAACCTCATGACGGGCGACGCGATCCTTCGCCTGGAATGGGTGGATCCCCCACACGACCGCCTGGTGCGGACGGAGGTCAGGAACCGCGTGCATCTGCGCAATCTCATCGCCTGCGCGCCGATCGGGCCGGAGATCGCGCTCGCCTATTTCCGCGACGGCCACGAGGCGGTCAGCCGCTTTGCCCTGCACGACGCGCTCACGATCCTGGAGGACAGGAAACTCCTGGGGATCGCCGTCATGGATCTCACCAAGGTCTGGGCCGACCAATTGGGCCTGGAAAGCCCGCAGGGCGCGCTCGTGGTGGCCGTCATCTCCAAGGGCATCGGGCAGGGAACGAGCTTGCGGCCCGGCATGGTGATATCCGCGATCAACACCGTTCCCATCCCCGACATCCGCGCGTACCGGGCGGCCGCGGAGCAAATGGCGGAGGCACAAACGCTCCAGCTCGCGATCAATCTCCGCGGGCGGCTCTACCTCCTCCAGCTCGTCCGGGACACTGGGGGGGGGTTCCGCCCGGCTCATCCCTCCGCTCCCGGCGAAGAAAAGAAACCCCTCTCCGAGGAATGACCCGGCCCCGGCCCGGAACCTCTCTTCCGACGCTTGGCCCGCGCGCGGGCGTTCTTCAGCGCAGGATTTCGATCACCGTGACCTCGTCGATCCGCCAGGCGCCGTCGACCTTTTTCCAATCGAAATTGAGCTCTCTGGCGTAGAGCGACTCGCCTCTCCTGACGAGGTGCCGGCGCGTGGCCGTGGCCGAGAGGGTCGCCCGGGCGGCGCGGCCGGAGGGGTCCGCCGTCACCTCCACGTCGTAAAAACGCACGGCGACCGAGTCCACTTCCCCGTACAACCGCTGGAAGGCGGCGAGGAGCGCCCGCTCCCCCTCGATGAAGGGCACGGGCCCGCCGGCGCTGACGCGGCAGTCCTTGGTGAAGAGGTCGCTCAGCCTTTGCATCTTGGGAAGGACGGAAAGCGGGCCTTCCGGGCCGCTCTTGGAGAGGGTTTCGGCGAGGACGTCGAGGCGCTTCCGGATCTTCGCCTCGTCCGAGTCGCGGTAGAGCAGGTACAAGGCTGCGCCGCAGGCCGCGAGGATCGAGAGAAAGACGCCCACTCGCCGCAGCTTCAAAAAAGGGGCCCCCCCATGACGCGGTACCTGCTCACGCGCCCCTTCCGGTGGTTTTTCTCTGGCATGGAGCGGTTGTCCCCGACCACGTAGTACTCTTCCGGCCCCACCTCCACCGCCTCGACGTTCCAATCGCAGGGCAGCGTGACGTACGGCTCGGAGAGCGGTCGCCCGTTCGCATAGGCCGCGCCATCGTGGAAAGCGATCCTTTCGCCCGGGAGGCCGATCACGCGCTTGAGAAGCATCACATCCGTGCCGAGGTAACGGATGGCCACGACCGAGCCCCGTTCCGGCGGATGCCGGCAATATTTGAGGAGACAGATAAAGGTGAAACTGCCGTCGTGATACGTCGGCTCCATGCTCGCGCCGCTTATGTGCATCGGCCGAAAGACGTATCCGAAGACTATATAAGCGATGGAGGCGATGACGATGAGACGGAGAAGGGTCCGCTTGGGGGAACGGCCGATTACGAGATCCTTCCAGTGCAGATTAGGCGACATTCGTTGGCTCCCGGGCATGCCCCTCCGGCCTCATTGTAAAAGGGGCGCGACCGGTTGTCAATTGCGGGCTGAAGAAGCGAGGCAGGGTTTTTCCTGTATCTTTCTTGCCCGATTGCCGATGATGGAAAAGGAGGCTGCCTTGTCTCTTCGGAGGCGTGGGATGCGACGCGCAACGGTTCTATCACTCGTGCTTTTCCCGGCGCTCGCCGCATGGGCGGCTCGGGCTTCGGAATCCCCTCCCGCGACCGGGGAGCAGGCGAGCGCGGAAGCAACGCCCTCCCCGCCCGAGGAAATGGTCCGCAGCCCGGAAGAACCTTCGACTGCGGAAGCGAAGATTTCGGAATCGCCCGCCGTAACCTCCGGGGATTCGGCCGAGATACAGAAGCTCTTCCCCCTCGGCATCGAACCGGAAACGACCTCCGTTTCCACCCGGAGCCCGGCCGCTTCCGTCCAGTATGCCATGGCCGGCAATTTCGTGCGCCAGGGGCGCAGCAAGGACGCGCTGCGCCTGTACATGAGCGCGCTCGAGAGCGATCCCGGCTTTGTGGAAGCCATGAACGACGCGGCCCTGATCTACAAAGAGTTCCGGGATTGGGACAAGGGCGAAACCCTCTTCAAGAAGGCGATTTCCATCCGTCCGGAAGGGGCGGAACTCTATCACAACTTCGGCGAGCTTCACCAGGAACACGGCTTCGCCCTGCTCAGGGATCTGGACCTGAACGCGGGGATGGACGAGGTGCGCCTCGCCATCCAGTGCTACGGCAAGGCCGTCGAGCTTGCGGAAGCGCAGGGCCGCCTCGCGGCTCGGGCCCCGAGCTACTTCCGCCTGGGCGAGATCTGTTATTACGCGAACACCGACCCGGAAGGCGCGCGGGCGTACTGGGAGCGCGTGCTCAACCTCCATGCGCCCACGCCCGATATCCTCTCCACGCGCGAGGTGTATTATCGGGACACGGCCCAGCACACCCGGCTTGAAACCTGGCAGCGATGGGCCGCCCAATACCTGAAGCAGCTGGACGCCATGCTCGTGAGCGGGGAGCCCCGGCCCGTGCCTGTCCAGGGGCCCGCCCCGGTCTTGGGCCGGCCGCTCATGGAGGCAGCGCCCAGGGCCGCGGAAGAAGTCCCGGAAGCGGAGGAGCCCGCCTCTCCCGGCGAGGCGGGGACCGCCCCATCGAAAACATCCCCAAGGCCGCGCGAAAGGCCCGGATTTTGGCCCTGGGAGCGCCACCGCTGATTCCTGCCCGCCCGTAGCCGTCGCCCCCCTAATTATCTTCAGAGAATACAAGTTAGAAACGTTGCGTTTTGCCTTTTCCGGGGCAAAAACTCCGGGCGGTGACGGATAAGCCGCTTATGAACATTTGTAATGCATCCCGATCGACTATCCGTATAATGAAGACGAAGTCTTTGAAGCGGCCGCGCGGGACTCGGTTTCAGAAAGAAGGAAAGGAGAAGGGGATGGCCATCACATTCACCCCGGACGACCTCTTTGAGATCGCCGAACAGATCGAGCGCAACGGCGCGCGGTTTTACAAGCAGGCGGCGACGCGCACGCCCGATCCGAAGATCCGGGAGGAGCTCACGCGACTCTCGTTCATGGAGGAGAACCACGAGCGCGTCTTCGCCGGCATGCGCAAGGAGCTCTCCCGCAGGAACCGGGCGCCGGAATCCTTCGATCCGGAGGGCGACGCCGCGCGCTACCTTCAGGACGTGGCGGACGGGAAGATATTCCCCAGGGACATGAACCCCGACGAACTCCTCCCCAAGGACGTCACCCTGGATAAGATCTTCCAGGTGGCCATCGGACTCGAAAAAGACTCGGTCGTCTTCTACGTGGGCATGCAGAAGCTCGTCCCCGGCGGCGAAGAAAAGGACCGGATCGGCAAGATTATCGAGGAGGAGATGGGCCACATCGCGTCCCTCACCCGGCGTCGGGACCTTTTGAAGAAGGGCGCGTGAAGGGACCGAGGCACGCGGAGACGGTAAGGATCGGCCGGCATGGCGCCTGGGGTTCAAACGCCCGCAGGGTGATACTTGTACCACGCGCTGCACGAGCCTTCGCTGGAAACCATGCAGGGCCCCTGGGGCGCGGCCGGCGTGCAGGCCCGGCCGAAGAGCGGGCAATGGTCGGGCGCGAGCTTCCCTTTCAGCACTTCCCCGCAGAGGCAGCCCGGCTTCATGCGGCTGCTTACGGGTCCGAGATTGAAGCGCCGCTCCGCGTCGAGCGCTGCATATTCCTCCCGCAGGCGAAAACCCGAGTCCGGGATCGATCCGATCCCGCGCCAGACCGCGTCCGCAGGAACGAAAACCGCGTCCATGGCGGCCAGGGCCGTGGGATTGCCCTCCTCCCGGACGGCGTGCGGATAGAGGTTTTCGATGGAAACACGGCCGTCGTTCGCCGCGGCCAAGAGCGATTCGACGGCCTTCAAGATCTCGGCCGGCTCGAACCCCGCCACCGCCCCGGGAACCCCGTGCTTGAGCAAGACTCCATAGGGCCGCGTGCCGATGACCGTGGAGACGTGACCCGGCAGGACGAGCCCGTCCAGGCGGATCTCCGGGTCCTGGAGCAGGGCATCGAGCGCGGGGGGGATGCGCTTGGCTGCAAGATAAAACGAGAGATTCTCCACCCCCTCCTCGCGCGCGGCCCGGACGGCCGAGGCGATGCCGCAGGCGGTCGTCTCGAAGCCGACCGCGAGAAAAACCACCTCCCTTTCCACGGATCGGGCGATGGAGAGGGCCTGGAAGGGGGAATAGGCCAGGCGCACGTCCGCGCCTTCCCCCTTGGCCTCTTCGAGGGAGGAGGTTTCGCCCGGAACGCGGAGAAGATCGCCGAAGCTCACGATCACCGCCTCTCGCTCCAGCGCGAGCCGGCAGGCGTTATCGATGTATTCGCCGGGGGTTACACAGACCGGGCAGCCCGGTCCCGACACGAGGCGCACCTGCGGGGGCAAGAGCTCGCGCAAGCCCCATCGCCCGATCGCCTGCGTGTGCGTGCCGCAGACCTCCATCAGGACATAGGAAGATCGGCTATGGGAGAGCGCCTCGATGTGCTGGATTAACGCCCGGATGAGCTTCGGGTCCTGGAAATCCTTCAACCTCTGCATGAGCGGCCTCGTTCCATATCCGGAGGATGTCGAGCGCTTCTTTTTCGTCGTAACGCTGAATGGCGAATCCGGCGTGCACAAGGACATAATCGCCCACGGCCGCGCGAGGGATGAGCCTTAGATCCGCCCGGATCTCGGTGCCGCCGACCATTACCCGGCCCGAGCTTCCCCGGAGCTCAAAGACGCGCCCTGGAATGGATAGGCACACGGTCGTTTTTCTCCTTGCGGGGCGATTATCGGATGAAATTCCTTGCGATTTTCAGCCCGCCCCGGTACAAAGGACTCGCTTTGCACGCGACGTCCTAACCCTTTTGCGCATTAAGATATTATAATAATATCATCGCAGGGCGCATGCGCGGATTATAAGGCATCGAGGCGGCCATGCAAGAAAAAGTTCTTTTGGCCCACGGCGGCGGGGGTCTTTTGTCCCGCGAGTTTATAGAGCATCGGATCGTCAGCCGCTTTGGCAATGTCCATCTCGACGCCCTGGATGATTCGGCCGTTCTCGCCGTGGACCAGGGGCGGCTCGCCTTTACCACGGATTCCTATGTCGTGAACCCCCTCTTCTTTCCGGGGGGGAATATCGGAGACCTCGCCGTTTGCGGCACGGTGAACGACCTGGCCATGGCGGGCGCGCGGCCCATGTACATATCCCTCGCCCTGATCCTGGAGGAAGGCTTCTCCCTCCAAGATCTGGATCGCATCCTCGACACGGTCAAGACCCGGGCCGTTCAGGCCGGCGTGGAGATCGTCTGCGGCGACACCAAGGTGGTGGGGAAAGGCCAGGCCGACGGACTGTACCTCAATACCGCCGGCGTGGGCCTGGTCGCGGACGGGGTGGACATCGCCTCGCGCAATGCCCGGCCGGGCGACCGGGTTCTCCTATCCGGCCCGGTGGGGCTTCACGGGCTTGCGGTCCTGCTCGGCCGCGGGGCGTTCGGCCTCTCGAGCGCGCTCGAAAGCGACGTGGCCCCGCTTCACGCCGTAGTCCAGGCGCTTCTCGACGCGGGCGTGGTCGTCCGCTCGCTACGCGATCCGACCCGGGGGGGGCTCGCGGCCGCCCTGGACGAGATCGCCCGGCGCTCCGGCGTCGCTATCGAGATCCACGAGGCGGACATCCCGACGCGTCCGGAGCAGGTCTCGGCCTGCGAGATCCTGGGATTGGACCCCTTGCACATCGCTTCGGAGGGTTGTTTCACGGCCGTGGTCGAGGCATCCCATGCGGAGCGGGCCCTAAAAATCATGCGGCGATTCGCCGAGGCCCAAAGCGCCGCCGAGATCGGCGAGGTTCTGCCTCGGGGCAACTATCCCCTCTTCCTCAGGACCGCCATCGGGAGCCGCAGGCTTGTGACCGTGCCGCGCGGCGAGGAGATGCCCCGAATCTGCTGAACCGCCATTTTGGTTCCTGCCGGCCGCCTGGAGACGCCCATGCACGAGTGGACCCTGGCCGCGGACATGCTGAAATTGGTGGAGAAGGCCCTGGGAGGCAAGCGGAGGCTCGTCTCCGCCACCCTCACGCTGGGGCCCTTGAGCGGCGTCTCGGCCGAGGCGCTTTGCTTCGCCTTCCCCGAAATCGCCCGGCAGGAGGGCTTTGGCGAGCCGAGGCTTCTCATTCGACAGGCCCAGGCCCGCCTCCGATGCCGGGGCTGCGGGGCGGAGTACGTTGTCGAGGATTTCCACGCGTCCTGTCCCGCCTGCCGGTCCTTTGACAGGACCATCCTCGGAGGACGGGAGTTTATCCTCGAATCGGTGGAGGTCGAGGAGGATGACCATGCCCCAACGTGACGCCGGAAGGCGGGAGGTTAAGATTGGGTCTCCGGTCATGGCCCGGAACGACGCCCTGGCCGCGGAGAACCGCTCCCTCTTCCAAAGGCTCCATATCCTCGCGGTCAACCTCATAAGCTCCCCGGGCAGCGGCAAGACCACCCTGCTCGAGGCCCTGGCGGGCCTTTTGGGGGACGACCTCGCCGTGATCGAGGGCGACGTGCAGACCCGGCGCGACGCCGAGCGGATCGCTAAAAAGGGTTGCGCGGTCTTTCAGATCGAAACCGGCGGCGCCTGCCACCTGAATGCCGAGGCCGTCGGCCGCGCGCTCGCGGCCCTAAACATCGAGGAGAAGACTCCGAAGATTCTCGTGATCGAAAACGTCGGCAATCTCATTTGCCCCGCCGCCTTCGACCTCGGGGAGGAGATGAAGGCCGCGATCCTGTCCGTCCCCGAGGGGGACGACAAGGTGCTGAAGTACCCGGCCGTGTTCAGCCGCATCGCCGCGCTTTTGGTGAACAAGATCGACCTCCTCCCCCATCTCGAGTTCGATCCCCGGCGGGCCGTGGCCGAATGCCGGAGCCTCAACGCCGCGGTCGAGGCGTTTTATCTCTCGGCCAGGACCGGCGAAGGAGTGGACCGCTTTTGCGCGTACTTGCTGGAAAAGAGATCCGCGTCACTGGCATAGTCCAGGGCGTGGGCTTCCGTCCCTTTGTCCATGGCCTCGCCAGGGCCTGCCGCCTGGGAGGGGACGTCTCGAACGATCCCCGGGGCGTGCGCATCCGCGTCTTCGGCGCTCCCGACGCGATCGACAGGTTCCTCCAAAAGCTCGCCGCCTCCCCTCCTCCACGGGCCATGGTCGCACGGATCGAAACCAAAGAGATCCGGCCCGAGCGGAGGGACGGGTTCGAGATCCTTCCCTCCCGCGCGGACGGAAAGCCCGTCGCGGCCATCGCCCCGGACGCGGCGATCTGCCCCGCCTGCCGGAGGGAGATGGCGAATCCTTCCGACCGGCGCTTTGGCTATCCCTTCACCAATTGCACCCTCTGCGGGCCGCGGTACTCCATCCTCGAGCGCATCCCCTATGATCGCGCGAACACGGCCATGCGGGATTTCGCCATGTGCGCGGACTGCCAAAGGGAATATCTCTCCCCCGAGGACCGCCGCCACCACGCCCAGGCCAACTGTTGTCCGCGCTGCGGGCCCCGCCTTTGGCTTGCGGACGCGGGAGGCAAGACGCTTGCGGGCGACCCGGTCGAGGCCTCGGCCCGCGCTTTAAGCGAGGGCAGAATCCTCGCCGTGAAGGGACTGGGCGGATTTCATCTCGCCTGCGACGCCTCGAACGACGCGGCGGTCCGGAGGCTTCGCGAGCGCAAGGACCGGGAGGAAAAACCCTTCGCCGTGATGGCGCGGGACGTGGAGACCGTTCGCCGGCTCGTTCTCCTCCCTCCCTATGCCGAGCGCCTCCTCGCCTCGCCGGAGGCGCCCATCCTCATCGCGCGCAAGAGGCGTCCGGCGCTTCTCGCCGAGTCGGTCGCGCCTGGGAACAATTCCTACGGCGTGATGCTGCCCTACACGCCCCTCCATGCCCTGCTCCTCGAGCGCGGCCCCGCGTGCCTCGTGATGACGAGCGGCAACCGCGCGGACGAGCCCATCGCCGCGGAGAACGGGGAGGCCCTGGAGAGGCTACAGGGCATCGCCGACCTCTTTCTCCTCCACGACAGGCGAATCACCGTCCGGCAAGACGACTCCGTGCTCCTTGCCGCTAAGGGACGGCCCGTCATGGTGCGACGCTCGCGGGGGTACGCGCCCGCCGGCATCGAGACGGGAGCGGACGTCGACGGCGTCGCGGCCTACGGGGCCATGCTCAAGAACGCCCCGGCCGTGGGACGGGGAAGCACCCTCTTTCCCGGCCGGCACGTGGGCGACCTCGGGAACGCCCGGGCGCTCGAGATGTTTTTGGAGGTCCTGGGGCACCTCAAGGAGATCCTGGGGGTGCGGGTGCGCCGGGTCGCCTGCGACCTCCACCCCGATTACCCGAGCACGCGCCTCGCGGAGGAGTCCGGCCTCGAGGTCGTCCGCGTGCAGCACCACCACGCGCACCTCCTGTCGCTCATGGCCGAGAGCCGCCTCCACGAACCCGCAATCGGCGTGGCCCTGGACGGGACCGGCTACGGCCCGGACGGCGCGCTCTGGGGTGGGGAGATCTTCGCCTTCGATCCGCACGGCTTCGAGAGAAAATACCACCTCGCCTACGTGCCCCTGCCGGGGGGCGAGCGCGCCGTGCAAGAGCCCTGGCGCATGGCCCTGGCGTATCTCAAGCAATGCGGCCTCGACTGGCGGCCCTGGATCAGGGAGGAGAGGGCCCCGGAAGTGGCCGCCCTGATCGAGAGCCGCGTGCCGATGTTTCGCACGAGCAGCATGGGCCGCCTCTTCGACGCGGTCTCGAGCCTCTGCGGGCTCTGCCACGTCGCCGGCCACGAGGCCCAGGCGCCCATGGCGCTCGAGGGCGCGCTCGAGGGGACGCCCGACGCCTACGCGTTCGGCATCGAAGGGGAGGAGATTTGCGCCGACGGGGTCATTCGGAGCGTCGTGCGCGACCGGGAACAGGGCGTGCCGGCGGGGATCGTATCCGGCCGATTCCACAACGCCGTCGTGGAGATGGTTCTCGCCTGCGCCCGGCGCCTGCGGGAAGAGGAGGGGCTTAACCGCCTCTTCCTCTCGGGGGGCGTGTTCATGAACCGGTACCTGTGCGACCGGATCCCCGAGCGGGCAACGCGCGAGGGGTTCGAGGTTTTGACCCACTCGCTTCTTCCGCCGAACGACGGAGGCATCGCCGCCGGCCAGGCGCTCTACGCCGCCTTCCACTGAGCGCCGCGGAGGCGTTTCAGAAAGGCGGTGCGATCGGTGCCCCTCCCTCCCCGGAAAGGAGTCCGAGGGCCCGCGCGATGCGGCGCGCGCTCCCCTTCAATTCGTCGGAGAGCGCGAAGCCCAGGCGCGTCGCGCGCGGCTGGAAGGCGAGAAGCGCCACCCGCGCCGTTGTTTCCGCCTCGAAGAACCTCGCCGCGAGCTTGAGCGACAGGTCGTGCGTGGAGACGCCGCGGCTCAAAAACTCCCTCGGATCGAGCAGGCGCGCCTCGCCCGCCTCCCCCCCGAAATCCACGGCGTCCACGAGGAGAATGCAGTCGGGCGCCTCGCGGACCGCGCGGCCGAGATAGTTTTCCGGCGCCTCCCCGCAGTCGAGGGGAATCCGCTCCGGCGTGGCGCGGCAGAGCGAGACGAAATAGGGCCCGACGCCGTCGTCCTCCAGGATCGGGTTGCCGATGCCGAGGAGCACGGTTTTGCCGCGCAAGAGGGCGCCAAGTTCCCGGACGGGGTCCGGCGGGGGGGTCATGGGGACGCTCCTCGAAGGGCCTCCGGCGGCCCGAGCGCCTTTCCCGGTCTACTTCCACTCCTCGGTCAAGAAGATGTCCCGACGGCATTGATGGCAGAGGAGGCGCACGAGGTCCGCCCGCTCGAGGAGCCGTTCGGCCTCGCGCGCGGAGGGCGGAGGTGGGGCGGGGGGGAGTTCCCCGCTTTCGGCGAGGATGAGGGTGGGGTTGGCGTAGGCCTGGGCCCCGAGCCGGCGGGCCACCCAGGCGAGGTGCTCCCGCGCGCCGATGGCCCCGCCGCAGCGCTCGCAAAGGACCAGGTCCTTCTCCACCGTTTCCACGGTTTCGCTGCGGTCGAGCGTGGCGAGATCGTACTCGTGGGTGAGTTTGATGCCTTCCTTGGTGGTGCAATAGGCGTGGCACTGGCCGCAGAAGATGCAGATGTCGTAATGGACGATGAGCTTGCGCTTGCCCGTGGCCGGGTCGTCGACCACCTCGATGGCCCGCGCCGGGCAGACGCGCGCGCAGGCGCCGCAGCCGACGCATTTGTCCTTGTCGTAGGCCGGCTTTCCCCGGTAGGTCTCCGGAGCCTCGTACGGCTCGGCCGGGAACTTGCAGGTGTAGGGGCCCCGCAGAAAGAGGATCTTCAGGGCTTCGGCGAGCTCGCGGATCTTGGGTTTTCGCATGGTCGGTCGGGTCCTATTCCTCGACTTCCTCGGGCAGAGATTCGTCGGGTTTCTTCCAAACGGGGATGCCGCTTCGGTAGGCGGCCCGGGCCAGGGCGTGGGCCCCCACCGGCGCGGTGAGGAGGATCACGAGCGCGCACAGGAGCGCCTTGCCCGCGAGCTCGGACCCTTCCGCCAGGCACGCCGCCCCGGCGAGGATGAGGCAGGTGCCCAGGGTCACGCACTTGGTGGCCGCCTGCAGCCGGTTGTAGATGTCGGGCAGGCGCGCGAGTCCGATGCAGCCGAACAAGTCGAAGAGCCCGCCGACGATGAGGAAGATCCATCCCAGGGTTTCCATGGTCGCCTTCTCTCCAGCTCCGATGCCCCTCCGGCGCCGCGCGGGCCCGGCGGGTCAATCGTCAAACGGCCGCCCCTCCAGGTACTTGGCCAGGGCCAGGGCGCCGATAAAGCTCACGAGCCCCCAGGTGAGGGCGATGGTAAGATAAAAGGCCTGGCCCGTGGCCAGGGCCATGACCGCGCAAAAACCCACCATGAGGGTCCCGAGGATGTCGATCGCCACGGTCCGGTCCGGCGCCGTGGGTCCCTTGGCCACGCGGTAGAGGCAGAGGAACGCGCAAAGGCACAGGAGAAGCATGAGGCACCCGAATCCGAGGGTCAGGGTCATGGGTCGAAGACCTTTCGCAAAAGGGTTTCGAAACGGGTCACGATCATCGCGGTCTGCTCGGCCGGGTCGTCGGTGGCGATGTAGATCCAGTGGACGTACAGGTCCGGGCCGTCGATGTCCACGGTGAGGGTGCCGGGCGTCAAGGTGATGGAATTGGCCAGGAAGGTCTTGGCGATGTCGGTCGTCAGGGTCGTCCGCACCTTCACGATGCCGGGGCGGATGGGGAGGTTGATGTGGAGCACGCGGTAGGCCACGTCCAGGTTGGCGCGGAAGCAGGCGATGAGGAAGACCGGCAGGTAGTACAGGAACCAGAGAACCCGCCCGGGGATCGACCGGAGCTTCAGCCCCCGGCGCTCGGCCGGGAAGGAACGCCCCAAAAGCCATCCGCAGGCCAGCGCCACGGCCGCCCCCGCGACGAGGTTCTGCCAATCGAGCGACCAGGTGACGAGAAGCCAGCTCGCCAGGGCGCCGGCGGCGTGGACGGTCCTATTCATGATCGACCCCCTCCCGGACCTCGACCCTGGCGGCGGGCGCCGGAAGGGCGCGCGCGATGTAGCCTCGCCGGTCCATCGCGGCGTCCCGCGCCGGGTAGATGAGCCTCGGCAGCGCCCAGACGCACCCCACTCCCAGGAGCACGCAAAGGATGGCCAGCGCCACGAGCGAGGCGGCCATGCCCCGGGAGACCTCCCGCACGCCGGCCAGGCGCGCGGGCAGTTCCCCGAAGAGGACGTACTTCTGGACCTTCACGAACGAGACGAGCGTGAGGAAGCTGACGAGCACGGTCACCGACGCCAGGGCGTAGGCCCATCCGCCCAGGCGGTCGGCGGCCTGCACCGTGGCCACGATGATGATGAGCTTGCTCCAGAAGCCGTTAAAGGGCGGCACGCCCGAGATCGAGAGGGCCGCCACGGAACAGGCGCCGCTCGTGACCGGCATACGCTGCCAGAGCCCGCCCAGCTCCTTCAGCCGGCGCGTGCCGGTCTCCTGCTCCACCGCGCCGGAGCAGAGGAAGAGGAGCGACTTGAAGACGCCGTGGTTGACGAGATGGAAGAGCCCCCCCGCCACCCCGAGGGGCGTCCCAAGCCCGAGGCCGAGGAGTACGTATCCCATTTGGCTTATGCTGTGATAGGCCAGAAGCCTCTTGAAGTCCCACTGCCCCACGGCGAGGAAGACCCCGATGACCATGGAGAGCGCGCCCAGGGCGAGAAAAACGGACTGGTACGCGCCGAAGGGCAGGACGGTGTAGAAGAGCCGGAGGAGGACATAGACCCCCAGGGCCTTGATCAGGAGCCCCGAGAGCATGGCCGAGATCGGCGCGGGCGCGGAAGGGTGCGCGTCCGGCAGCCACGCGTGGAAGGGCACGAGCGCCGCCTTGAGGCCGAAGCCCGCAAGGAAGAGCGCCGAGACGAAGAGCGTCAGGCGCATGTTCCCGGCCCCCTCCAGACGCTCTGCGAGATCCGCGAGGTTCAGCGTGCCGGTCACGTCGTACAAGAGCGCGATGCCGAAGAGGATCAGCGTCGAGGCCACTCCTCCCAGGACGAGGTACTTGAAGGACGCCTCCAGCTCCTCGTCTTCGGTGCCGAAGGCCACGAGCGCGTAGGAGGCGATGGCCGCGATCTCGAGAAAGACGTAGAGGTTGAAGAGGTCCCCGGTCAGGACCACGCCGTTCATCCCCGCGATCATGAGCATGAAGAGGCAGTAGAACTTTGGCCGGTCCGTGTATTGGCGCATGTAGCTTTGAGCATAGACGAGGACGGCGAAGCTGATGACTGCGATGAGAAGGAGCATGAGGACGCTTAAGCCGTCGGCCACCAGGGTGATCCCCCTGGGCGGAAGCCAGCCGCCCATGGTGTAGACCGCGGGGTCGGCCCCCAGCCGGCCGAGGGCGAGGACGAGGAGGGCCGCGCCGGCGAGGAGGGCGACGAACTCCGCCGCGCCGCGGACCGCCTTGGCCAGGAGCGGGGCCAGAAAGGCCGCCGCGAGCGGCACCACGATGAAGAACGGAAGCGCCTGGGTCGTGTTCATCAACCTCTCAACTTTCTCATCCGGTCGATGTCCAGGGTCTTGTACCGCTGGTAAAGCCGTAGGCAGAGCGCCACCATCAGCGCGGCCATGGCAAGCCCGATCACGATGGAGGTCAGGATCAGGGCCTGCGGCAAGGGATCCACAAAGGCCTCGGGGCCCGGGCCGGCCGGGGTGAGGATCGGCGCCGCGCCCCCTCGCTTGTACGCCACGAGGATGAGCATGAGGTTCACCGCGTACTCCGTGATCAAGAGGCCGATAATGATCTTGATCAGGTTCTTCTTGACGACCGCCGCGGCGATTCCCGTGAGAAGGATGGCGGTCGCGAGGAGATAATAGACCATGCGTCGTCCCCTATTCCTCTTCGTCCGTCGGTTGGAAGGCGACCAGCACCGCGTACACAAGAAAGAGGCACGCGCCCACCTTCAGGAAGATCGCGATGTTGCTCCACAGGATCGTGCCGGCGCTCAAGACCCGGAAGGTCCGGCCCTTGGCAAGGAAGTTCCGGAAGAACGTCCCCGCGCCGAGGCCCGCCAGGGCGATCGCAAGAAACATAAGCGCGCCCGTCGCGTCCCACGCCGAGGCGCGCTCGAGCGGAAAGCGCCGGTAGGTCTCCCGGCGGCCGTAGGCCAGGAGCACGAGGATCAGGCCGCAGGCGAGGACCGACCCCCCCGCAAACCCGCCGCCCGGCGTCACGTGCCCGTACAGGGTCAGGGCCGCGGCGAAGACCACGATGAAGTCCAGCATGATGCGCGTTACGGTCTTAACGATCAGCGTCATCCCGTTCATGGCTTCTCCGGCCTTTCTTTCGAAGAACGGCAAGGGCCCCGATAATGGCGGTGAAGATGACCGTGGCCTCGCCGAGCGTGTCGTAGGCGCGGTAATCGAGGAGCACGGCGGTCACGAAGTTCGGCGCGTTCACCTCGGACAACGTGCGCTCGAGGTACCCGCGGGACACGGTCATGAGAGGCGAACCAAAGGGCGCGAGGTCCTGGAAGGAGATCCAGGCAAAGACGAGGAAGGCGCCGAGGAAGACCGGCGCCACCGCCGCGGCCGGCGCCGTGCCGTGCCGGTAGGCGTGCCGCAGGGTCGCGTCCTCGCGCGTGACCACCACGCGCAGGAGCATGACGAGCGTCAGGGTCTCCACGACCACCTGCACGATGGCCAGGTCCGGTGCCCCCAACAGCAGGAACACCACCCCCCAGCGCCATGCCGACCGCGCCCACCGCGATGACGCTGGAGAGGAGGTCCCGCGTCGCGATCGCGACGAGGGAGCCGAGCAGCATGAAGACGAGGAGCAGGAACAGGACCGTTTCGATCACGCCTTATCCTCCTCCCAGGAAGATGCACAGGATCACCAGAAGGCCGATCACGCAAAAGGCGAGATACGTGGAGAGGGCCCCGTCGTGCAGGCTCCGCAGGGTCTCCACCGCGCGAAGGCCGATCCGGCCGAAGATCACGTAGAGGTCGTAGGCGCCCTCCTCGGCGTCCCGGTACAGGGTGCGGAGGCCCCATTCCTCGCGGATCGTCTCGTAGAAGGAAAGGCCCGAAACGCGCGCCTCCTCGCTTTCGTAGATCTCGCCGCCCAGGAAGATCGTGGTCGCTCGCGCCCGGTTCACCTGCCCGACCGCGTAGAGGGCCGCCCCGAACACGAGACCCAGCAGAAGAAATCCCGTCGCCGGCAGGGGCGCCCAAAGCGCCCGGGCGCCGGCGAGCGCCTCCACGCCCCCGAGTTCGGCCATCGAGGCGGGCAGGGCCCGGGAAGCGATGTGGCCGACGGGGACCTGCATGAACACGCCGAGCAGGATGCACAGCGCCGCGAGAAAGGCGATCGGTCCTTTAAGCGACCACGCCGCGTCCCGCGCGCCGGCCAGGGCGGGCGGCCGCCGGCCGAGGAAGACCGAGTAGATCACCTTGACGAAGGAAGCGAGGGTGAGGACGCTCCCGAACAGGGCCGCGATGAGAAAGGGCGCCCCGCCGTAGCCCATCTGGATGAGTCCCTGGTAGACGAGCCACTTGGAGGCGAAACCGTTCAGGGGCGGCACGCCGCTGATGGCCGCCGCGGCGACGAGGCAGCTCACAAAAACCATCGGCATGGCCGGCGCCAGGCCTCCGAGCCTGTCCATGTCCGTGGTGCCGGCCTCTTTCTCCACCGCCCCCGCCCCCAGGAAGAGGCAGCACTTGTAAATGGCGTTGTTGAGCATGTGGAAAAGCCCCCCCACGATGCCCACCGGGACGCCCGTGCCGATGCCGAGCACCATGTAGCCCACCTGGCTCACCGCATGGCACGCGAGGAGCTTCTTGAGGTCGTGCTGAACGAGAGCGGCCATCACGGCCAGGAGGACCGTGCCCGCGCCGATCGTAAGGAGGACCATTCGCAGGGCGTCGTTCAATTGGAACATGTAGAGGGATATCCGCGCCAGGAGGTAAATGCCCAAAAGCTTGTCCAAGGCCGCCGGGAGAAACGCCATGACCGAAAGAGGCGCGCTCTCGGCCGCCTTGGGAATCCACGAATGGAAGGGCATGGCCCCGGCCTTGGTGAGCGCCCCGACCATGAGGAGGACATAAGCGAGGACCGTCATTCCGTCCTTTGTGGCGACCCCGGCGTAGTCGCTGACGGCCAGAGTGTGGAAGCGGACGCCGAGGAGAATGATCCCGAGGAGGAGCGCGCAATCCGACGCGCCGATCATGACGAAGGCCTTGCCCGCGCCCTCGCGCGCGCCCTTGCCGCCCATGGTGATGAGGAAGAAGAGGAGAATCGTCACCACCTCCCACCCCACCAGCAGGAGGAGCAGGTTGTCCGCGAGGAGCGCCGTCTGGGCGCCGGCGGTGGCCCACAGGAGGTACGCGTAATACTCCCGCAGGCGCGCCCGTCCGCGCATGTAGCCCAGGGAATACAAGACGAGGAGCAGGGCGAAGACGCCGGCCGCCAAGACGATGAAACCGCTCAGCCCGTCCGCGCGAAGGGCCAGGTCGATCCGGAGATTGCCGAGGACGAGCCATCCGCGGCCGTAGGCGAGCGTGCCCCGGGCGAAGAAGACGGCCGCCGCGTAGTACGCGCCGAGCGCCGCGCAGGCAAAGGCGAGAATCGCCCCGGCTTGCTCCCGCGCCCTGGGGAGGAGGAGGACCATGAATCCGCCCAGGGCGGGCACGAGGATGGGGTAAAGCAAAAGATCGTTCATCCGAGCCTCAGCTTTCGGGCCAACTTGTCGATCGGGGTCTCTTGTCCAATCTCCCGCCGGAGGCGCGCTCCCTCCCTGCGGCTCATCTCCACGAGGTCGTCCCCGTTGAAGAGGACCTTGTCCGACCCCCGCTCGACCACGGCCAGGCGCTCGGTGCAGCAGTAGCACGGGTCCACGGCCGCGGTGATGAGCGCCGCGTCGGAGATCTTCTCCCCGATGCAGGTCGCTTTGTAGGAGGGGAGGTTCATCAGGCTCGGGGCGCGGATCTTGTGCCGGGCCGGTCGGTTCTTGCCGTCGCTTTTGACATAGTGTAAGACCTCGCCGCGCGGGGCCTCGGCGTGGCCGATGCCCTCGCCCGTGGGGACGTTCTGGACGTCGATCTCGATCGGCCCCGGCCGCATCTTTTCGACGCACTGCCCGACGATCCGGATCGACTCGGCGATCTCCAGGAGCCGCACCACCGCCTTGGCGAATACGTCGCCCCCCTCCCAGGTGCACACCTTCCAGTCCACCCGGTCGTAGGCCGCGTAGGGGCCGTCGCGGCGGATGTCGTCGCCGATCCCGGAGCCGCGCACCGTGGGCCCCAGGACGCCGTAGGCGCGCGCATCCCCGGGGGAGAGCACGCCCACGCCCTTGGTCCGGGCGTGGATGACCGGGTCGTCGAGGACCGCGCCGGTGAGCATTTCGATACCCCCCCGCACCTCCTCCAGGACGGCGAGAATCCTGGGATAATCCGCCTCCCGGATGTCCCGCCGCACGCCGCCGACCTTCATCATGGCGTAGTGGTTGCGGTTCCCCGAGACGAGCTCGAAGAGGTCCAGCACCGGCTCCCGGTAGCGCCAGGCCCACATGAAGACCGTGTCGTACCCGATGAAGTGCCCGGCCAGGCCCACCCAGAGGAGGTGGCTGTGGATGCGCTCGAACTCCGCGATGATCGTGCGGATGTACCGGGCCCGCTCGGGGATCTCGCAGCCGATGAGGTCCTCGACCGCGTTCACGTACGCCAGGGGGTGGGAGGTCGAGCAGATGCCGCAGATGCGCTCCACGAGGAAGGGCACCTGGTCCCAGGTCTTGCTCTCGCTCAGCTTCTCGATGCCGCGGTGCAGGTATCCGATCTGGAGATCCATGTCGACGACGGTCTCGCCCTCGACGTAGAGCTTGAAGCACTCGGCCTCCTCGAGGAGCGGGTGGAACGGCCCCAGGGGCACCACGACCGTCTTCATGGGCTTGTCACTCCCTCTTTCGCGCGCGCCCGCACTCCGCGGGGCAACGCCTTGCTATGCGCCCTCTTGTCCGGAGCCCTTGGCCTCGTAGGGCCTCTGATGCTGGCTCATGTCGTAATCCCTCCGGGACGGATACACTCCCTCGGGCCAGTCGTCGGGGAGGATGAGCCGATGCGGGTGGGGATGATCCCGGAAGGTGACGCCCAGGATCTCGCCCGCCTCGCGCTCGGCCCACTCCGCCGCGGGCAGGAGCCGCCCGAGCGAATCGATCGCCGCCTCGGGCTTCGTCACGAGCGCGCGCAGGGTGAGAAAACGATGCTCGGGCGCGATCAGGAATAAGTACAAAAGCTCGATGCCGCTTCGGGTATCCACGCCGGTGATGGTGGCCAGGCGCCACTCGCATTCTCGGTAGAGGTGCATCGCCATCTCGCACACCTCCTCGGGCGGGACCCGGACGTAGAAACGGTGTTCGTTCTTCTCCCGGACCTTCAGGATCTTCTCGCCGAAACGGTTCTGCAGACTCTTTAGCGCCTGGCTCGTTGCCATGCAAGACTCCTACAGCGCGCCCAGGGCCTTGACCACGCCCGCGATGATCGCCTCGGGCTTGGGCGGGCAACCCGGCACGTACGCCACGATGGCGTCGGGGTCGATCTCCTTAAGCACCTTGTCCAGGGGCCCCACGATGTTGTGGCTGTCGCGGAACATCGTGCTCGAAAGGGCGCACGAGCCGATCGCGAAGACCACGCACGGCTTGGCCGTCTGCTTGTAGAGCTCGACAAAGCGCGGAAGGACGTGCCGGTTGATCGAGCCCGTCACGAGGAGCGCGTCCGCGTGCCGGGGGGAGCCTATGAGCTTCACGCCGAAGCGCTCCACGTCGAACCGGGGCGTCAGCACGTCGAGAATCTCGATGTCGCAGTTGTTGCAGGGCGAAAGCGCCACGTGATAGACCCACGGCGATTTCTTGAGTCCCCACAAAGCCGCCTTCATGGCCTTCTCCTTCGCCGCGCCTCGTCACCATCCCCGGACCGCGAGCAGGAGCCCCGCAATTGCCAGAACGGTCATCGGCCCCCAGAAGAAGCGCAGGATCTGGTCGATCCGGAGGCGCGGATTCGTGTTGCGTATGAGCACCAACGGCACGAGGATCGCGACGTATTTCAAGGCGCTCCACAGAACGCCCCATCCGTCCAGGGAAAATCCCCCGAGGAACGCCACGCCCAGGAAGATGCAGAAGAGGCACAAAAGCATCGCCCGGGTCAGTTTCCAGACGGCCAGGGGCGCGCCGGAATATTCGCAGAGCACCCCGCCCATGAGCTCCTGCTCGGCCTCGGGCGCGTCAAAGGGCACCAGCCCCAGCTTGGCCTGGGTGCACAAGAGCGCCACGATAAAGCCGGCCGCCCCGGAGAAGCTCCAGAGCATCCAGCCGTGCTCGGCCTGGAAGGCGAGGAGATTGTCGATCCGGAACACGCCCCCCGCCCGGAGGAAGAGCGTCACCATGACGATGAGGAGCGGCAGCTCGTAGGCGAGCATCATCTTCATCTCGCGGCTCGCGCCCACCACCGACACGGGGTTCCCCGAGGCGCACGCCCCGAGGATGAGCGCCGCGGCCGGAAGGGTGAAGAAGTACAAGAGCACCACGAGGTCGCCCACGAAGTCCCGGCCCGCCAATAGGGACCCCACGAGGATCGCGCCGGCCACCCCGGCGGTGGCCAGTGCCGCGAGGGGAGCGGCAAGGAAGCCCATGGCCCGGCCCTCTCCGGGAAGGAGCGTCTCCTTGCCCAGGAGCTTGGCGATATCGGCCAGCGGCTGGTACCACGGCGGGCCCACGCGCGCCTGCACGAGCGCCGTGACCTTCCGGTCGATCCAGCTCGTCGCCAAACCCAGCACGAGAACAATGAGCACCGAGGCGAGAAAATAGACAAAAACCACGATCCGTTCCTCTTATCGAATTCCTATCTCACGCCCTTCGCACATACGGATTGTATCCCACGAGATGCGCCCCCAGAAGGAGCGCCTCCCTGCCGGCCAGGGCCTCATCGGCCTCCTGAAACTCAAGCGCGCCCGTGGGGCAGGTGGCCACGCAAGCGGGGTCCTTCCCATCCCGGACGCGGTCGAAGCAGAGGTTGCACTTGCTCATCGAAAAGTCTGCCAGCGGCTCCAGGTCGCCCAGGGTGGCGAACGGGCACGCCAGGAGGCAGCTGCGGCACCCGCTGCAGAGGTTGGCGCTCCGCCGCACCGTGCCGTCGGACTCCTTGCGCATGGCCTCGCGCGGACAGGCCTTCACGCAGGCCGGGTCCTCGCAATGGCGGCAGACCGTGGGGAACGAGCCGACCGCCTCCACGCCGGCCCGCTGGAAGCCGTGCGCCTCGAAGCGCACGCGGTGGCAGGCGGCGCTGTGCGCCTGGCAGCCGATGCAGAGGTCGAGGTTCACGTAGAGCTTCTTCATGGCCTGGAGCTCGTTTGGACCAGCGCCCGGGGCCAGCTTAAGTGACCCGTGATCGCGCGGTCGGAAAAATGAATCTCCGTGGAACGAATGCCCTGGGCAAACTCGGAGGCCAACGCCTCGTCAAGGAGGCCTGCCAGGTCCTTGGGCCCCCAGGCCTCTTCCCGGACGGCCGTCCTCCCGGCGCCCGGTACGAGGTCGATCCTTAGGGCCTGGGCAAGGAGGCGGAGTATTTCCCCGTAGGACCGGGCCCCGCCCGCGGGCGGGACCACGGCCCGGCAGGGCCGTCCGCCAAAGGTGCCGTCCTTTTCCAGCCAGGCCGCCGTGGGCAGGACCACCTGCGCGAGCGCGGTGGTCCGGTTCGAAAAAAGGGCTCCCGCCGCCAGGAACTTGAGTCCCCCCAGGACCCCGGCCGCATCCTCGTTTGGATAGGAGGCCGCGAGGTCCGCCCCCAGGACGAGCAGGGCTTCGATCCTACCGGCGCGTGCCGCCGCCAGGATATCCGGGACAGAAGCGTCGAGCGCCGCCCGGCGGGCGATGCCCCGGGCGTTGCCGTAGTCGTGGATCGGGAAAAACCGCTTCTCCTTTCCGGCCGCCGGCGCGCAGCAAGCCGCAAGCGTCGCCGCCACCGGGTCCGCAGTGCCGACGAGCATCACGCCCTGCGCGGCCTGGAGAAGACCGTCGGCCATGCGCTCCGCCGCTTCCCGCGAGGCGCCGAAATCGACCTTTTCCAGCTTCGCAAGGGCGTCCTTCGCCCAGGCGGGAGGCGCGTTTTTGTTCGCCCTGAGGAGCGCAGAGAGGAGAGCCAGGAGGCCCATCCGCTCGGGTCCGGCGAGGCGGGCCTTTGCGAAGCGCGCGGTCATCCCCTCGGCCGGACCGATGGCATGGAGGGCGTGTCCGGCGGCGCTGTTTCGCGCGGCGAGGACAGGCCCGGCGACCACGGGTCCGACGCGGAAGGGATCGCCCACGGCGATGGTGCAGGCCGAGCGCTCCAGATCCTCCAGTGTTGCCCAGGGAACCGGCAGGCGCTCGATCGCCCTCAGGACCGCGAGGTCGCCCGTGGGAATGCTCACCGCCACGCCTCCGGCCGGCCGGCAGGCCTCGGCAAAGGAGTCGAGCAGGACCGCCTCCTCCTCGGAAAGGTCGCCCTCCACCACGACCGCCGCGGAATGGTTCCGGAACGCTTCGGCGATCCTTGCGACGGCCCGGTTCCACCCCACGGGCAGGCCCGACTCGCGCGGGTCGGTCAGGCGCATGGGGTGGTTGAGGATCTCGAGCGCGTAGTTCCCCTTGGCGCAAAGCCTCCCGCCCGTGCCCGGAAGGTCCTTCCGATACTCCAGGCGCGCGGGGTCGCCCCCCGCGGTCTCGATGGCGAGTCCGCATCCCAGGGAGCAGAGCATACAGATCGTATCGTGCGCCTGCGCGGTCATGGCCTTGGATGCGCTCCGTCAAGCGAATACGTTCGGGAAATCCCGGATCTTGGCGTAGTTCATGTCGGGCCCGTCCTTGCAGAGGTAATAGGGCCCGATCGTGCAGCGGCCGCACTTGCCCGTTCCGCAGCTCATGCGGCGGTTCATGGAGAGATAGATCTGCTCGGGCGCGTAGCCCTTCTCCAGCAGCGCATAGGTCACGAACTTGAGCATGACCGACGGGCCGCAGGAAACGGCGTAGCTGTCGGCGATGTGGATGTCCACGTCCTTCAAAAGCTCGGTCACGAGCCCCACGCGCCCTGTCCAGCCGGCGTCGCCCCTGTCCACCGTGGCCGTGAAGTCCACCTTGTCGAGCTTGGCCCACGCGGCGAAGGAGTCCCGGTAGAGGAGCTCGTCGGGCGTGCGCGCGCCGTATTGGATGGAGACGCGCTTGTAGAGGGCGATGTTCTCAAAGAGGGACAAAAGAAGCGACCGCAGGGGCGCCAGGCCTACCCCGCCGCCCACGACCAATATTTCCTTGCCCTGCATCTTCTCCAGGGGATACCCCCTGCCGAAGGGGCCGCGCAGGCCCACCGTGTCGCCCGCCGACAGCCCGTGCAGGGCGTCGGTCACCCGGCCGGTGCGTAGAATGGTGATCTCCATCCGCTCGGCCACGCGCGGGGAAGAGGAGGGCGTGAAGGGCGCCTCGCCCATGCCCGGCAGAGTGAGCTGCATGAATTGCCCCGCCTGGAAGGAAATGGGCGCCTCCGGCCTGAGGACGAGAGTCTTGATCGTCGGCGTCTCCTCGATCATCTCCTCGATCACGGCCGGGTGGGGATAATAGGGGTTGTCCATGCCGTCGGTTTCCCTTCCTCTGTCCCTAAGCGGTCTCCAGGGCCTTGAAGACCTTGCGCATGTCGATCTTGCCGGCGCAGGCTTCGATGCACCGTCCGCAGCCCGAGCACATCTCAAAGCCGTAGCGCTCCGGGAAGTAGTCGAACTTGTGCGCGTACCGGTGGCGAAAGCGGTCGATCAAAAACGGCCGGGGGGTGCCGCCCCCGGCCATGCGCGCATATCCCGCGTAGGAGCAGGCATCCCAGGATTTCACCCGCTCGCCGCCTCGGCTGCCCATCTGATCGCTCAGCATAAAGCAGTTGCAGGTGGGGCAGGCGAAGAGACAGGCCGCGCATTCCACGCAGGTGGAGACGCCCTCGGCCCAGGCCGACTCGGTTCCGGCCTTGCGCAAAAGCTCCCGGCGCGAGGCCCGAAGGGCGTAGTCCCGGTTCAAGGACTCGACCGCCTGGACAACGGCCGCGCGCTTTTGGTCCCGTTCGTCCAGCTCCGCCAGGCTCGCCTCCCGCAGGAGGCCCGCGTTCGCATCGAGAAGCGCTTCGCCCCTGGGGGAGCCTATCTCCAGCACAAAGCCCCCCTCCACCGGGGAGAGGTTGAGGTCAAAGCCCTTCTCCGGGTACGGTTTCATCCCCACGTAGGTGCAGGCGCAGGTCTCGCGCGGGGCGGTGCAGTCCTGGGAGATCACGAAGAGCGCCTCGCGTCGGGCCGCATAAAAGCCGTCGACAAAGTCCTCCTCCAAAAAGATCGCATCCAGCGAAGCCAGCGCTTGAAGGTCGCACGCGGCGGCGCCTATGACGGCGGGCGGAGGAGGAAGCGCCGGCATCCGGTCGGTTCCGCCGGGGTAATCGGCCACCTTTTCGCGGGGTGGAAAGATGAGGGACTTGATGGATGGGGTGGCCCGGAAGCCGGTGGCCGCGAACGGGGCGCCTTGCTTGTGGGCGCGGTAGGTGAGATACGCCTCCTCGGGCAGGGCCGTACAACACGCCACGGGCCGATCTTTCGCCAAGGCGTCCAGCAGGGCCGTCATATCGGATGAGGCGATAAATTTTGGTTTCATCGGTCTCGCAACACCACGCGTGGAATGCCATCCGACGGGTAAAAAATCACGCGCAAGGGACTATTGCATGCGCGTGCCGTTGCCTTTCATTCGATGGACCCCCTTGTCCCCTTGAAACGCGATCCCTCATCTTGGGCATCTTGGGAAGAAGGTTCCTCTATCCGGTTATTGATCCACGGTTTCGGCGCGCGTTAATCCCACTCTATGGATATGATAAAAAAAATCAATATTTTTGTGAACGAATTCACTCAATTTGTGATTTTTTTCATGGTTGCCGCGTTTTTTAAGTGATTTTAGTTGTTCGGTCATCAACTGAAGACGGCTCGACCATGGGTATTTTTAGGAGTTCTTAAGGAAAGGATAAAGAAATGCCCGCCGACGCTCGCCGCCGGGCCATGCAAAAGCGGAAGAGTTCCGTCCGCTTGGGTGGTGGTACCCCAAACGTAACCGGGCAAAAAAGAGCGGGGATTTTTGCGCGCCAGCTTGGACCCGCTTACACTTCAAAAGGTTGTCTCGCTCTTCGGCGCGGCCTTGCTCAACGTGTCCCCGAAAACCTTTGCCCGCTTGGCGTACTCGCCCTTGTCGTGCTTCTTCAGAAACGCCTTGAACGCCTCCAGCGCCTCGGGCCCATGCTCGTTCGTCACCAGCGTGTAGCCCACCATGAACTCGGTCCGATCGGCCTTGTCCTTGTCCGCGTCGGCCACGAGCTTGGCAAAGACCACCCGCGCCTCCGCCACCTTGTCCATCTTGAGCCGGCACCTGGCCTCCAGCCAGCGAAGCTCGGTCAGGCGCGAGCTTTCAGGATGGTTTCCGTAAAACCGCTCTATCAACGCTATGGATTCGTCGTATAGCCGATTCTCGAAATACAGGGTGCACAGGAAGGTCTCGGCCGCCTCGAGCGTAGCCGGCCATTCGATCTCCCGATCGAGAAGCGCCGTCAATTGACTCGATCGTTCCATGAGGCTCGCATCCGGCTCTTCCGCATGGAAGGTCCGCAACAGGCCGTTCAGCGTGATCTCGGTGTGCGCGCCCTCGGGGAACTCTTCTATCTGCCTCAAGTAAGCCGCCCGAGCTTCCTTCCACTTCCCCCTCTGCTCGAAGCGATGCGCCTTCTGCCGGTACTTCTCCTCCAGGGCGGCGTCCACGGCCTCGGTCTCCCGCCTGGAAGAGTTCTTGCCAGGAAGCAGGGCTATGCCTTGATTGGGGAGGGAATCACCCTGGGCCGTCGATCCGCTCGGCATTCCCTCCTGCGCCCGGACCTCTTCCAGAAGCTTTCCCGCCTCCGCGCGCAGGGCTTCCCGGTCTTCAGGGAGGCGCTCCATCAGGCGCTCGATGAGAAGTCTCGCCCGATAGGTCTGCCGGGGCTCGAGCGAAAGCGCCCAAAGCTCATGCGCCGCCGGGAGGCACTCCTCGTACGCCGCCGACTCCAACAGGGCGGTGAATAGAATCCCCTGCGCCTCGAAGCGGTCAAAGGCGTCCTTCGATTCCCGCACAACTCTTCGAGACTCTTCAATCGCCCGCGCATAGTCCTTCTCATGCAAAAAGGTCTCGGCCATGGCCACGGAGAGGTAGGATTGGATTATCGGGGAGACGGCGTTCTTCCTGCCTGCTTCTAGGATCATGCGCGCCTCGTCATATCTTTTCTTTTGAGAGAGATAATCGGTCACGAAGTCGGCCGCCACCTTGAGGTCCCACTCGTCCGCCTTGTCCGCGTAGGTCTCGAGGTTCGCCTGGTGATGCCGGAGCGCCTCGGCTTCGTCTCCCAGGCATTGGGCGTTCACGGCCAGGATGTAATGGGCCTTGGCGACGTAATACGGCGCGTCCGCGTGCTCCTGCAGCACCCGCTCGCAGAGGCGCTTCATCTGCTCCCGTTCGCCTTGCGCAAAGCGGAGATCCGCCTGCCGGACGAAAAGCCGGGCCAGCTTCTCGCTCCGGGTGGGGATTTGCATCTCCGGATTTTGTGGGAGCGAATCCTTCTCGCCTGCATGGATCGCTGCTGCGGCAACAAAAGCGATCAACGCCGCCCCGACCGTGATGATGCGTTTTCTTCTCATGCCTTTACCTTTCCATCTGTCTCGGCCTTGCAAAATCTCGTCTTTATCTATTGCTCCGTTCTACCAGGCAAACGACCCTGCATACCCTTCCACGGCGCTTTACCATCCTTTGTCTTGGATAACTGAACCAACGGTCTTTTGCTATTTCCTGCAGCCAAGACCGACTATGCGGGATGCAAAGCCTTGTTTTGTGCTCTTTCATGCGTCTTCAGACGCAAACCTGCAAGCAATTGCGCCTGCAGGATCGCGTGAGGACAGAAGTATAACACGCATATTTTCAAGATCGGCGCAAGCGAGAGTCCGGAAGCAAACAAACGCACAGATAAAAAATCATGCTGGTTTAATCTCAATACTCGCCAAAGGGCTCGTTCC
>JAZDLH010000191.1:0-3121 GCA_043802275.1 Planctomycetota bacterium | reverse complement strand
CCTCCCCCCGGAATGGGAGGCGCGCCTGAGAAGCTGCCACCTGCACATACGCCCCCGACCGCCGGACGAGACCTGGCTCGACCACGTCTACCGCGGGTGGCGGCTCTTCGACAGCCATCTCCTGGAGCGCGAAAGCGACTCGGCCCGCTCCCGCGCGATCTACGGGCTCATGCCGGACCTCTCCCGCCTGGAAGGGCGGCGCCTCTTTGCCGTCTTCGGGGTCTACACGCCCGAGCCACTCCGCGGGCGCGGGTGGGCGAGCTGCCACTTCCGCCTTCTCCTCGATCATTTGCGGGACATCGGCGCGGACACCATCGAGCTTCACGTCCACAGCGACAACACCCCGGCCGTCCGCCTCTACCGGAAGAGCGGCTTCTTCACCGTGGGGAGACGGTCACGATGCGCCTGCGGAGGAAGGGATGAGCGCGCTCGCCGTGACCGAGGCCTGCCGGGAGGCCTTTCGGATCCTGGCGCTCGCGGCCGAGCGCGCGGAGGCGCCCCTCGGAGGATCGGAGCGACAGCTCCGCGGCCTCGTGCTCGACCTCGTCGCCCTGAAGATCGCGCTCGATCGCCGGCTCCTGCCCGGCGAGGTGGCGCGGCCCGGACGGGCGCTCCTCGCCGGGGACGTCCTCTCCTGGAGCGACATGACCGGCCTCTTTCTCGACTTCGCCTCGCGCCGGGGCGGTTTGATCGGCGAGCCGGAATCCGGCCGCGAAAGCATCTGGCCGCTCAACGAATACGTGCCCGCCTCGGCTCTCGCCCAGGCGGTTCTCTCGATCCGGCTCCTTCCCGGGGCGATACCCGTCCGGGCGCTTGGCGACGGATACCAGGCCCTCCTGGAGGAACCGCACCCAGCCGAGCGGCGCGCCCGGGCAAGAAAAGAGCTCCGTCAAAAGCGGCGTGTGCGGGGCCTCTTCTTCACGCCGGAACGGATCGTGCAACGGATGGCGGCCCTGGCTCTGCCCCGGCCTGTCAAGGGGTCGCGCGCCCCCTTTGTCTGCGATCCGGCCGTGGGCACGGGCCATTTTCTCGTCTCCGTGGCGTGGCGCCTGGCCCGTGGGAACCCACGCGCCGCGCGCCACGTTGCCGAGACGCGCCTCTATGGCATGGACAACGACCCCGAGGCGGTGCGCCTCGCGCGGACGAGTTTGTGGCTCGAGTTCTCCTCGCCGCTCGTACCCTTCGACCTGCCGCCGCATTTTTGCTGCGGCGACGCCCTCGTGGGGAGCGCGTGGGAAACCCGGCCGGTAGAAGAGGCTTTGCGCCTACGCCTCAGCCTCGCCGGGACGGACTGGCTTCGGGCTTTTCCCGAAATCGCCGCACGCGGCGGCTTCGACCTCGTAATCGCCAATCCGCCCTACGACGTGCTCACGGGCTTCTCCCGGCATCCTGAGCTCGCCCCGTACGTGCGGTATCTGCGCCAAAGCGGTCTCTATGAAAACGCGCTCGGCGGACAGCTCAATCTCTACCGCCTCTTCATCGAGCGTTCGCTTGCCTTGGTCCGTCCCGGCGGGCGGATCACCTTTGTGGTCCCGGCCGGGTTCTTGATGGACCGGTCGGCCGCGCCGCTTCGCAAGAGCCTGCTCCGGCATCACGGGCTTCGTAGCATCGAGCACTTTTCCGAGAGCGAGAAGGGCTTTGACGGCGTGGGACAGTCCATCACTATCTTCCTGGCAGAGCGAGGCAAGGGCCGACCCAAACGCATCCGAGTCCGCGGGGCGCGCGGCGCCTCAGGTGCGCATGATGACTCCAGGCCGGTGACACGCGTCGAACAGTACGTTGCAACCCATCTTCTGGAAAAACTGGACCCTTGTCTCCTTCCCATTCCCCTGGCTGCGCCTTGGGACTGGAAACTCGTCCACTGGCTTGCCCGACATGCGCGCGCCCGCTTCGGGGACCTGGCCGAAGGCGGCGTGGGCGAGGTCGATCAAACCGTGTACGGCCGACATCTTCGCGACGAGGGGGGCGTGCTCCTTGTGCGTGGCGCGCACCTCAGTCCGTTTTGCGCGGATCTCGACCCCTCCCCTGCCCGTCAGCGCTTTGTGGAGGAAGTGGGCCTCTTGGAGCAGAAAGGCCGGGCATCCGGATTCTGCCGCGCGCATGCGCGCGAGGAGCGCGTGGCCCAGCTCGGCATCCGAAACCTGGAGAGCCGGCCCCGCCTCGTGGCCTCCTGCGTTCCCTCCGGTGTCTATCTCGGGAACTCGGTCAACGGGTGGCGTCCCAAGCCTTCGGTCCCCATGACCCTGCTTGTCGCGCTTTTGAACAGCGCCCTCTATGACTGGCGCTTCCGGCTCACGAGCAGCAACAACAACATCAACCTCTACGAGGTGGAAGGCCTGCCCCTGCCCGATGCGCTTGTTCAACACTTTGCACAGGACCCAAACCTGCCGTGCCGGGAAAGGAACCGCTTCGCTTCGCTCCTTGCCGCTCTGGAGCGCGCGGTCCATGCGCTCGAACGCGCCGCGGCGAAAGAAACGGACATCCTCCCGCTTCGTAAGCTCATGGACTTGAAAATCTTCGAGCTCTTTAGCCTGCCGGAGCGTTTTCGCAAGCACCTTATTCAGGGCGCCACTTCCCCTCAATAAAACATATACCTCCCCCCACCCGGAACTGGAGTCTACGTATCAAGAAAAGGATGCTGTAACAACCATTTTGGTCGATAGTTATATGTATAGGAAACCATCAGGTCTTCTGTTTATTGGATCAAGCCGGTTCTTAACACGATCAAAAAAAACTGAATTTTTTATTTTACACTATAATTTGTATTTGTCAAGTGGCTTTGCCACGATATTTTGTTTTGTTTCTCAGTCCATTCTATAATCGCATGGAGAATATAACATTATGATTTTTCTTTCAAGCATGGCACAAGCTTTTCTTAAAGCTGTTGCAAAATTCATGGTAAATGCCCTGCACGGACTATAGCAAGGCCATTCCACTGATTTCACAATGGCTTTTTAGTGATTGAAACCCGATTGTATTATAAAAAAATAGGGGCTGTACCAGATAACGTGAGAAAAAGTTATACTGGACGCCATGCGCAAGAGCCGATTGGCTTTTAAAACACAGGCTCGACTGATCGAGCATTTTGTTGCCGGCACGACGGCACGAACGGCGGCATCGC
>JAZDLH010000190.1:0-4936 GCA_043802275.1 Planctomycetota bacterium | reverse complement strand
TCCCGCACGAAATCGCACACGGCCTCGTACGACCCTTCGCCGAAGCGCGGTCGGCAGAGCGCGAGGTATTGCGCGGAATCCGCTGTGTTTAGCGACACGGACACCGCGTCGATCCGTCCAACAAGCTCGGGCACGATGTTCCGCCCGTGCTGGAGATTCCCCAGGCCGTTCGTGTCGAGCCGCACGCGCTTTCCCCGGCGATGGAGCTCGTCCGCCACGGCCTTTACAACCTCGAGCCGGACCGTGGGCTCGCCGAAGCCGCAGAAGCAGACCTCGTCGTACGAGGAGACGTCGCCCATGGCGGCGATCACCTCTGCGGCGTCGGGGTCGCGGGCGAGGCGGATGTCGTGGCCCTTCACGCGCCAGGATCTGTTCCGCGCGCAGAAGGAGCAGTCGTTCGTGCACTCGTTCGTGAGCGCGAGGTAGAGGGTGTTCCGAATGACGTAGGCGATCCGCCCCGCGGCCTCGTCCTCGTCCGCGAGGGAAAGGAGCTCTTCGGCGTTCTGCGTGGTGATGCGCGCCACGTCCGCCTCGGACACGCCCCGGATTTCGGCGAGTCTACGCGCGATGAGCGCCACGTACGCGGGCTCGTTTCGCTTGCCCCGGTGCGGCTCGGGCGCGAGGAAGGGGCTGTCCGAGTCGAGGAGGATATGCGCGTCCGGTATGCGCCGCGCGAGCGCGCGCACGTTCCCGCCCCTGGGAAAGGTGAGGATCCCGGAGAGGCCGATCGAAAGCCCGGCCCGGAGCGCGCGGGAGAGGGTCTCCTCGTCGCCGGTGAAGCAGTGAAGAACGCCCTTCACGGGGCGCAGCCGCATCGCCTCCTCCACGAGGTCCATGACCGCGCTTCCGCTCTCGCGCGAGTGGAGGATCACGGGCTTTCCCGCCCGGGAGGCGATCTCGAGCTGGCGCCGGAAGAACGCCTCCTGGACCGCGCGCGGCGCGGCGTCCCGAAAGAAGTCGAGGCCCGTCTCGCCCACGGCTTTGACGTTTGGGTCCTGCGCGAGCTCCTCGATCGCGTCGAGATCGCCCGGGGAGGCCTCGGCCGTGTGGTTCGGGTGGATGCCCACCGCCGCGTGCACCTCGGGGTAGGTTTGCGCGAGGCGGACGGCCGCGCGGCTGCTCTCGAGCGAGGCGCCGATGGTGAGGAGCCCCGTCACCCCCGCCCGGCGCGCGCGCTCCACGACCGCGTCCAAATCCCCGGAAAAATCGGGAAAATCGAGGTGGCAGTGCGTGTCGAAGTATTTCATGAGGGCGAATCCCAAAAGAAATAATTACGAATTACGAATTACATATTACGAATTACGTATTACGTATTACGAGCCGCGAATTACGGGCCGGCTTGTTGGCCGGATTATATCCCATTTCACCGGCGCGGCGCGCAATTCGTCGCTTCATCCGGTTCGATGAGTGATCGGAACCGGTATATGCCGTTATTCGTTTCGTTCGTCCCGGATGATTCGTAATTCGTAATTCGTAATTTTCACCTCTCCCCCCACGCATCGAGCTTGCGGTACAGGGTCTTGAGGCCGATCTTCAGGGACCGGGCAAGCTGGGTCTTGTTCCCGCCGAGGCGCTTAAGCTCGGAGAGGATGTGGCGCTTTTCCATGTCGCCCAGGGGGAGCCCCTGGCCGAAGCCCTCTCCGCCCAAGGCCGCGGGCCTTTGGCCGCGCACTTCCTCGGGCAGGTCCTCGGGGCCGATCGCCTCGCCCGACGAGGTCACGACCGCGCGCTCGATGGCGTTCTCCATCTCGCGGATGTTGCCCGGCCACGCGTAGCGGAGGAGGACCTCCCCGGCCTCGCGCGTGAGGGTGCGCCGGACGTTGTAGCGCGCGTTGTAGACCTGGAGGAAGTGGCCCGCCAAAAGCGGGATGTCCTCGTGCCGCTCGCGCAGGGGGGGAATCCGCGCGGAGACCACGTTGATACGGAAGTACAGGTCCTCCCGGAATCGCCCCCGGGCGATGAGGCCCTTGAGGTCGCTGTTCGTGGCCACGATCAGGCGAAAGTCGGTCTGGATGGGCGTCATGCCGCCCACGCGCTCGAACTCGCGCTCCTGGAGGACGCGCAGGAGCTTGACCTGCGTCTCGGGCGGCATCTCGGCGATCTCGTCGAGGAAGAGCGTTCCGCCGTTTGCGAGCTCGAAGCGTCCCTGGCGGGTTCGGATGGCGCCCGTGAAGGCGCCCTTCTCGTGGCCGAAGAGCTCGCTCTCCAAAAGCTCCCGCGGCAGGGCCGCGATGTTCACCTTGATGAAGGGCTTGTCCCGCCGCTCCGAGAGCGCCTGGAAGGCGTTCGCCACGAGCTCCTTGCCCGTGCCGGTCTCGCCGTGGATGAGCACGGTCGCGTCCGTGCGGGCGATTTGGAGGATCGTTTCCTTGAGCTTCACCATGGCCTCGCTCTGGCCGATCAAGGCCTCGAGGGCGTCCCGCTCGCCCACCTTTTGCTCGAGAAACCTTAGGTGCAGGGCGTTCCGCACGAGGAGTCGGAGCTTCTTCACGTCCCAGGGCTTGGTGATGTACTCGTACGCCCCGAGGCGCGTGGCCTCGACGGCGTTCTCGATCGTTCCGTGGCCGGTGATGACCACGAAGGGCACGCCCGGCTGCGCCCCCTTGGCGATCTCCAAAAGGTCGAGTCCCGATCCGTCCGGGAGCATGAGGTCCGAGAGGATGAGGTCGAACGCGCCGGCGCGCAGGCGCCCGGCGGCCTCTTCCCGGTTCCTGGCGGTCACGACGCGCGAGCCCCCCTCCTCCAGCATCTCCTGGAGGGTCTCGCGCGTGGCCTCGTGGTCGTCGACGACGAGGATGGTATTTTCGAGCGTATCCATGCGGACTATCCTAACGGCCCCGGCGCGGAAGATCAAGGCGCTTGTGTACGTTCCCCGCCCTCCGGGACGGCCGCTCCCGGCGGGGCGAGCGCGGCCTCCAGGCGGGCGATGCGGCGGGCCACGGTCTCCTGCAGAACCTTATCCTCCGGAAGAGGGGGTATCTCCTTGAGAAACCCGAGCGCACCGGCGAGGTCGCCCCGCGCCTCGCTGCAGGTGGCCTGGAGGAAGCGCCGCATGACCCGGTCGCCGGCGCTCTCCAGCGCGTCGAGCCGGGGGTCCTGTAAAAAAGGCTCGGCTTCGGCGTAATGCCCGACGAGGACGAGCCAATAGGCCCGGTGAAAGGAATAGAGCGCCGTCTCGCGGCTCGGCGCGTCCGCGTCCGCGAGGAGCCGCTCCATCTCCGCGGCGTCGTTTTCGAGTCGGGCCTCGCGGATCAGCCGATCGCGGCACAGCCACCGCGTCCGCAAGGAGAGGCGCGACTCCTTCAGGGCCCATTCGCAAAGGGCGACTGCCTCGGCCCTGCGGTTGTACCCGGCATAAATGGCGAGCAGGTTCTCCGTTGCGCTTTCGGCCTTGTTGGCGTGGAAATACCATCCCGGCCGCCCCCCGAGGGCCCGGTTATAAAACGGGATGGACTCCTCGTACTGCCCGTAGTTTTCCCTGAGGACCGACGCGTAGTTGTAATTCGCTACCTGGGACTGCCGGTCCTGCTCGATGGCGTAGTCCCAGAGGCGCGCGTCCGATTCCCAGCGCTGGGCCGTGAGGAACGAGACCGCGGCCAGCGCAAGGAGGATCGCCCAGGGAAGCTTGTCCCAGCGCGGCCGGGCGGCCATCCACGAGAGAAGGATTCCGGCGGGCACGAGCGCGGCGAGCGAGGGGCCGTAGAGAAACCGGTCGCCGTGCGGGTAGAGCATGGGCACGAGGTTCGAGACGGGCAGGAGCGAGACGAGGAACCAGCCGAACGCCACGGCCGGCCAGCGCACCCCCCGTTGCCAGGCGCGGCCGCAGAGGATCCCCAGCCCCCCAAGCGCGGCCGCGGAGAGCGCCAAGACCCAAAGGGGCGGATATCCCGCCTCGTACCAGGCCCAGGCCCACTCATCGACCGGGTTCGTGCGGAGAATCCTGACAAAGGAGAGGAGGTAATGGCCGTAGGTCGCAAGGACAAAAGCGAGCCGCCCGCCAAGCCTATGGCCGAGCGGGACCACGTTCGCGGCGTTGCCGATCTCGATCTGCACGGCCGAGGCGGCGAGCGCGAGGAAGAGGTACCCGGGAAGGAAGCGGACGAGCCAGGATTTAAGCGCGACGGCCGGCCGCCTCCCGTCCCGCTGCGGAAGGAGCGCCGCGCCGAGGAAGAGCGCCGGGCCCGTCACCCAGGCGGACTTGGAAAGGAGCGAGAACGCGTACCAGAAGAGCGCGAACGCGTAGCGCCTCCTGCGGCCCGTCTGCCGAAAGGAGAGGTCCGCGTCGAGCGCCGCGAGCATCCCGAGGCAGGCCAGGAGGCTCTTCCGCTCGGTGATCCACGCGACCGCCTCCACGTGGTAGGGAAAAACGGCGAAGAGCAGGGCGCTGTAAAACGCCGCGCTCTCCGACGCGCCGAGACGCCGCACCAGACGGCACACAAGCCAGGCACAGGCCAGGTGATAGAGAACATTCCCCAGGTGGTATCCGAAGTCCCGGCCGCCCCACAGGGTGCGGTCGAGGGAATAGCTCACAAGCTGCACCGGCCGGTAGCCGTAGAGCTTGCGCGTCCCGCCGAAGTCGGGTTGAAAGGCCTGGGCGACCGCCGCCCGCGAGAGGGGGAGGACTTCTTCGGGGTTCCTGCCGATGTAGAGGCGATCGTCCCAGGCCAGGCGCGGGAAGAGGAGCGTCTGGCCGTATACAGCCGTTACCACGAGCGAAAGAAGGAGAAGACGCCGCGCGCGCGGGTCGCGCACAACGCCGGGCGCCGGGCGGGCGCTGTCCGTCTCCAACATGGCCGCACCCTTAAAAAAGCGGGATCTCCCGGCCCTGGAGCTCCTTGGGGAGGTAGGGAAGCTCCCTCAGCCGCTCCTTCAGCCGTTTCACTTCGAGCCTCGCCTCGGTCATTTCGAATGACACGCAGGAGATGGTATAAGGCTC
>JAZDLH010000189.1:0-13748 GCA_043802275.1 Planctomycetota bacterium | reverse complement strand
GGCAAGAAGCTTGTCCCACGGCGAGGGGAGAGGAGGGCGATTCGCTTCGCTCGCCGCCACGCTTGGAGCGGCGGCGGGGAGCTTTTCCGCGACTGCAGGGGCGGGTGTCGCGATCTCTTCAGCGAAAGACGGGATGATCCGGCAAAGCCAGAGAAGCGCAAAAATGGCGAGGATTCTATAAAATTCGCAGCGGGCCCGAGGCGGCGTGTCGCAGGGAATCCTCGGAGCGGCTGCTCCCTTGGCAGGTCTCTTTTGCATCTCCCATCTCCTTTTTCGTCTTCCCGATCATGAATGAACAGCGCTTGTCCGCAGCGCCCCCTCAGGCGCCCGAATGGGGAAAAACATCAGTCCGCCGGCCCCGGGCGCCGGGCCCTGCGCCGGAGATGGAGCCAGATCGTCAGGGCGGGGACGAGGACGACGATCGCCGTGATCTGCCCCGCCTTGAGCCCCGGAAAGCCCCCACAGGAAAGCAACAGACCCGTGTCGTCCCGGAAAAATTCCAGGCAAAAGCGGGCGATCGAATAGAGCGCGAGAAAGAGAAGCGTGACCTCGCCGGGGAAGCGCCGAAAGCGGTAGGCAAGGAGCAAGATCGCAAGGAGAACAAGCCCCGCGGCCGATTCCATGAGCTGGGTGGGATAGACGGGCAGGGACGGCCCGGCGGCGATGGCCCCCAGGGCGAGCTGGTGCTGCATGGCCAGGCTTCCCTCGGGGAAACGCACCGCACACCAGGCGTCGGCCGGAGCGATCCGGCCGAAACAGCAGCCGTTCAGGAAGCAGCCGATCCGCCCGAGCGCGAGCCCGACGGCGAGGCCCGGCGCAAAACAATCCGCGGTCCTTCCCCAGGGGAGGTTCTTCAGGCGGACATAGGCGCTGCAGAGGGCGAGCGCCGCGAGGAGCCCGCCGTAATACACGAGCCCGCCCTTCCATACCGCGAGGTAATCCACCCAGGAGCGGAGGTCCCCGCTTCGCGCAAAGAGGAGTACCCAGAGGAGCCGCGCCCCCGCGACGCCGCCCATGATCGCGAGAAGCGAAAGGTCGTAGATCCGGTCGGCGTGAATCCCCTCCCGCTTGGCCAGGCGGAGCGTCAGGGCGATGGCCGCCAGGAACCCCAGCATGACCATGAAGCCGTAGGAGAATACCGGGAGGTCCGGCCATCCCAGGACATGAAGGGGAATCTTGAAGAGGATGGGGTGCATGGAGCTATCCCTTCTTCACGGCGTTCCGCGCGTCGACCCGCACGATGCGCGGCTCGACCCCGGCGGCCTCCCGGCTCTCCACGAGGCCGAAGGCCATGACGATCACCCGGTCGCCCACCTCGGCGAGGCGCGCGGCCGCGCCGTTCAGGGAGACCTCGCCCGGCTTTCCGGCAATCGCGTAGGTTTGGAAGCGCGCGCCGTTTTCCAGGACCACGACCTCGACCTTCTCCCCCGGCAGGATGTCCGCGGCCTTGAGGAGCGCGGCGTCGATGCCGATCGAGCCTTCGTATTCAAGATGCTTCCCGGTAAGCGTGGCGCGATGGATCTTGCTTCGCAGCATTTGTCGCAACATATTGGGAAACCTCCTGTTGGGAATAAAAGAACAGCGGGGTTAAAGGTTTATTCTTCCCAGGGCCCGTTCTTCGGGTGCACGACGAAATTGTCGATGAGGCGGACATTGCCGAGGCGGATGGCGACCGCCATGAGCACTGTGTCGTCGATCCAGGCCACTTCCTTCAGTTCTTCCGTGTCGACGATCTCGAGGTAGTCAATCTCCACGCCCGGCACGGACTCGATGGCCTCGGTCATGGCCGCCAGGATGACCATGGCGGCGCGCTCGCCTCCCTGGAGCAGGCGCCGGCCCGCCACGAGCGCGCGGTAAAGGCAGACGGCCTTGCCGCGCTCCTCGTCGCTTAAAAACCGGTTCCGGCTGCTCATGGCGAGGCCGTTTTCCTCGCGCACGGTGGGGCAGACGACGATCCGGACCGGGAAGTTCAAGTCCTTGACCACGCGGCCGATGATGACCGCCTGCTGCGCGTCCTTTTGCCCGAAGTAGGCCCGGTCGGGCTGCACGATGTTGAAGAGCTTGGCCACGACGGTGGCCACGCCGCGGAAGTGACTCGCCCCGCGGGAGATGCCGCAGAGGTGGTCGGGAAGCTCGTGCACCAGCACCGAGACGAGGCAACGATCGCCGTACAGGGTCACGGCCTCGGGCAGGAAGACCGCGTCCACCCCGGCCTCCTCGGCCTTTTGGACGTCGCCCTCGGGGTCGCGGGGGTATTTTTCAAAATCCTCGCCCGGGCCGAACTGGGTGGGATTCACAAAGACGCTCGCCACGGTGAGATCGTTCTCCTCCACCGAGCGCTCGAAGAGGGAGACATGCCCCGCGTGGAGCGCGCCCATGGTGGGAACGAACCCAAGACTCCGTTCCAGGCGCAGGCGGCCGCGGCTGAAAGCCCGCATCTCCTCGATTGTTTGAATCACGCGCATGAAGGCCCATTCTCCCCAATGAATTCTTTGTCTTTTCCCGGTGTTGAAACAGGCGTCTGTACCCCTTCGGACTGAGCGGCGGGGGGACGGGAACACGCTCCGGCCACTCTTGAATCCGGCCGGCCCCTTCCTTGCGATCCCACCCTCACGAGTTCCCGTCGCCGGGCGGAAGCGGGGTTGTGAAGAGACCTTGCATCCGCCCGATTGTACTCGAAACACGCGCCCCTGCAAAGGATTTATGGAATTCCCCGAAGGCGCGTGAAAAGTTGGGAACAAGGCTATTGCAAAGATTTTATTTCCCGATAGTGTAGGCAAAGGATGGAAGGAGAACGCAGTTGAGCCCGGGGCCCCGGGGAGGGCGTCATGCGCTGCCGGATCAAGTTTTGCGGACTCCGCACCGAAGAGGACGTGGCCGCGGCCTGCTCGGCGGGCGCCTGGGCCGTGGGGTTCGTACTGACCGGGAGCGCCCGCCAGGTGGACCTCGAGACCTGCCGCCGCCTCGGCGAGGCCGTGGATGCCCGGGTGCTCAAGGTGGGGGTCTTCGCGGACGAGCCGGCGGAAACGATCCGACGGGCCGTGAAAGATTGCCGCCTCGACCTCGCGCAGGTGCACGCGGAGCGCTCGGAGGAGGAGTGGCAGGTCTTTCGGGACCTGCCGGTGGTGCGCGCCATCCGCGTGCGGGGTCCGGAAAGCCTCCAAAGGCTCGAGGCGGTGCGGGGACGGCTCTTTCTCCTCGACGCCTACGTCGAGGGCTCGGCCGGCGGCACGGGCCGGACCTTTGACTGGTCGCTCGCGCGGTCGGCCGCCTCGGTCGGGTGCGTGATCCTCGCGGGGGGACTTACGCCGGAGAACGTGGCCGAGGCCATCCGCGAGGCGCGGCCCTGGGCCGTGGACGTCTCGAGCGGTATCGAGCGCGAGAAGGGCGTCAAGGACCCCCGCCGGATGCGCGCCTTTGCCCGGGCCGTGCACCAGGCCTGCGAGGAGATGGAGGACGCTTGAGCCGTCGAAGGGAATTTTTCGCTTGTTTTCCCTCGGGGAAAGAGGGTAGGGATAAGCATCATGCAGATCAGGCAGCTCGGCTGGACCGACCTCAAGCTCACCACACTCGGTCTCGGCACCTGGGCCTTGAGCGGGCTCGACTGGGGCCCGCAGGAGGACCGGGATTCCATCGCCACGGTCTCGCGCGCCCTGGAACGGGGCATGAACTGGATCGATACAGCCGCGGTCTACGGCCGGGGACACGCCGAGGCGCTCGTGGGCCGGGCCATCCGGGAGGCGTGGGCGAGGCCGTTTCTTGCCACGAAATGCGGCCGGGTGGTGAATGACAAGGGCGAGCTCGTCCATTGCCTGAAGAAGGAGAGCATCCGCGCGGAGGCCGAGGGAAGCCTCAGGCGCCTGGGCGTGGAGACGATCGACCTCTACCAGATGCACTGGCCCATCCCGGCCGAGGACATCGAGGAGGGCTGGGGGGCCATGGCCGATCTCGTGCGCGCGGGCAAGGTGCGGTACCTCGGCGCGTCCAACTTCACCGTGGAGGAACTCGAGCGCGCCGGGGCCATCCACCCCATAGCCTCGCTCCAGCCGCCCTACTCCCTGATCCGGCGCCGGGCCGAGACCGCCCTCTTCGACTATTGCCGAACGCACCGGATCGGCGTGGTCGCCTACAGCCCCCTCGGGCGGGGAATGCTCACGGGCAAGTTCACGCGCGAGCGCGCCCTTGCACTGCCGGAGAGCGACAGCCGGGGGGAGGGCTCCGCCTTCCGGGAGCCGGAACTCGGGGCCAACCTCGCCCTGGTCGAGGCCCTGCGCCCCATCGCTGGCCGGGCGGGAAGGTCCCTGGCCGAGCTCGCCCTCGCGTGGGTACTGAGGCGCGGGGAGGTCGCCTCCGCCATCGTGGGATGCCGCCGGCCGGGCCAGGTGGACGAAACCGCCCCGGCGGGCGATTGGAAACTTTCGGCCGAAGAGATCGCGGCCGTTCAAGAGGCGCTCACGGAACGAGAAAAACGCCTGAGGCAACCGTAACCCAGGGAAAGGAGAAGGTCATGCCTTTGACCGATCGCGCGGCTGGAATCCTCTTGCACCCCACCTGCCTCTCCGGGCCCCACGGCATCGGCTCGCTCGGGCCCGAGGCGCACGCCTTCATCGACGCGCTCGCGGAGAACGGCTTCCGCCTCTGGCAGATCCTGCCCCTGGGGCCCGCCGGATACGGGAACTCCCCGTACAGCGGCTACAGCTCCTTTGCGGGGAATCCGCTTCTCATCAGCCTCGCGCCGCTCCTGGAGAAGGGCCGGCTCCGGGAGGAGGACCTTGCGGAAGAGCCCGCCTGGCCCGAGGGCCGCGTGGCCTTCGACGCGGTCGCGGCCTGGAAGCTTCCGATTCTTCGCATCGCCCACGAGCGTTTTTTAAGCGACGGGGAGGAGAAGGCCGTTCGAGGCTATCGCCGGTTCTGCCAGGCCCAGGCCGGGTGGCTCGATGAGTACACCCTCTTCATGGCGCTTAAGACCCCGAGGGACGGCGCCCCGTGGATGGAATGGGAGGCGCCCCTCCGCCGCCGCGCGGCCAGGGCGCTCAAGGCCGCTGCGGAGTGCCTCGCCGGAGAGATCGACTTCCACCGGTTTCTCCAGTTCCTCTTCGACAGCCAGTGGCAGGCGCTGCGCGCGCATTGCGGCGAGGCGGGGGTGAAGATCGTGGGGGACGTCCCCATCTTCGTGCCGCTCGACAGCGCGGAAGTCTGGACCCACCAGCGCCTCTTCCACCTCGACCGCGAGGGGCATCCCAGGAAGGTGGCGGGCGTGCCGCCGGACTATTTCACGGCCACGGGCCAGCTCTGGGGCAATCCCCTCTACCGCTGGCGCGAGCACAAAAAGACGGGCTACGCCTGGTGGCTCGATCGCCTCGCGCACGCCTTCCACCACGTCGACGCCCTCCGGATCGACCACTTCCGCGCCTTCGAGGCGTACTGGGAGATCCCCGGCGGGAGCCCCACCGCGGAGACCGGCCGCTGGGTCAAGGGCCCGGGCGCGGACTTCCTGGCCAAGGTCGAGGAGCGCTTCGGCGCTCTGCCCCTCATGGCCGAGAACCTCGGGGTCATCACGCCCGAGGTGGAGGCCCTGCGCGAGCGGTTTCATTTGCCCGGCATGCGCGTCCTTCACTTCGCCTTCGGCGAGGAGGACCCCCGCCACGCCACCCACGCCCCGCACAACCACACGCCCGAGAGCGTGGTCTACACCGGCACCCACGACAACGACACGACCTTGGGCTGGTTCCACGGGAAGGACTTCGACTTCGACCGGAGGCCCGAGGCCTTGCGCGCGACCGAGCGGAGAAATCTCCTCGCGTACCTCGGCACGGAGGACGCGTCGGAGATCCACTGGAGGCTTATGCGCCTCGCGTTCGGGTCGGTCGGCCGCACGGCCGTGGCGCCGATCCAGGACGTCCTCGGCCTCGGGAGCGACGCGCGCATGAACCGGCCCGGCACTTTCCGGCCGGACAACTGGTCCTGGCGGCTCACGTCGGCGCAGGCGGCTCGCTTCCGCTCGCCCGAAGTGCGCGACCGCCTGCGGGAGCTCCTCTGGCGGTACGGGAGGCTGTGAGAACGTTCTTTTTCATCGATTGAAAGAAATAATCCTATGGGCGGATGGAATAGGTTAGGATAAACGCTCGATCTCCCGGCGGATTTCGTCCACGATGTCTTGATTCATAATGGTCTTATTGTCGCCGGACTTGATTGAGAATATTATGAATACCTCTCCACCAAAACGAGCCCTGAATTGTTGATGGGACTTCTCCATCCATTCCTTCCAGCGATAAAGTTCGGGGGTTTGGTTGTAGGTGATCGGCTTGATCTGCAATCCGATATATTTTCCGCCCATTTGTATGTAAAAGTCTACATTGTAGCGTCTGTCCCAGTCATCCGATGCCGGTTGAATGGGCACCCCTAAAACGGCTTGCAGTTGCCCGTAAATTGTCTTTATTTCCGTTTGATAACCGTCGAAGGTGCGCGTTATGACCAGGCCGCGAATATAGGACAAACAATCTTCTTCTGTAATTACTTCCATTTCAGCCTGCAGCACTTCGTTGATTTTTACAAAGAGTTTATGCCCCAAATCATCCAGATATTCTTGTGGCGGCAGGTCAATCCCTTGTTCCTCCAACATCCCCGCAAATTTACCGCAATACGCCGTTTCCCAATCGGATACGACTCTTGGGGAGGATTCTCGGATCCAATCCGAAACGGGGCCGACCCGATTTTTCTTGTTGAGACCCCAGCGATTGGTGGCCATGTTCAAAATCCATTCTTTAGCCATGCGCGGGAATCCCTTCATGCCATAGGCGCTCGAACTTTGTCTTGAGACGATGGCTTGTTGTCTGATCGGGTTCGGCTAAACCGGATTTTATAAGGTAGGCATTGACGAAGATTTTATTTTTTAAATATACATAAGCGGAGATATCCGGCTGATCGGCCGTTTCTCCATTCTCGAAACGTAGAGATATCTCTTTCCCCAAAACGTATTTCCGCAGATATTGCAGGGTTGAGTCAAGGTTCCTGACTTTTACACCCAGCAACTTGACGTCTAGGCCGGTGTGAAGGACCAGCATGGCCGTATCCGATATTTCAACAACCTGGTATAACCGTTCCCCCTTGAAATTCAATTTGTCGGGCTCCATTCGCGGTTTTGCGTCCTGTATCGCAGGTTCATAATTTACTTCCTTGGGAGGTTTGTTATATTCGTGGTGTTCCACAAAGCGCACATTATAGCCCAATCCGGGCAAGGCATTATTCAATCCAAGTTTTTCGCGGATCGTCGATAAAAAATCAAGATTCAGTTCGTAACCGACGGCGTTTCTGTTGAGGTTGAGGGCCGCTTTGATGGTGGTGCCGCTGCCCAAAAATGGGTCCAAAACCGTATCGCCCTCGAAACTAAACATACGAATCAAGCGGCGGGGCAGTTCCTCGGGGAACATCGCTTCATGGCCATTCTGCCTGATGCCGCCAAAATACCAATGCCCGGAAAAATACTCCTTCCACTCTTCCTTGGTCAGTCGAGAAGCCGTTTTGATGTTGGAGGCGATTTTTTTGTTCGGCCCCTGTTTTTTTAGGATATGAATGTACTCGTAATCGATCTCCACGATGCCATTGGGCGGATAGGGAAACGAGCCCATCACCGTGGCGCCGCCGGTTGTATTCATGGTGGTCTTTTTTTGCCAGATGATGGAACCCATGAAGTCCAGACCCAAACGCTCGCATTGTCCGATGACCTCGGCATGTAAGGGAATCACCTTATATCGTCCATAAATAATGGAACGGGCAAATTGATCTCCAATGTTGATACATATCCTTCCCCCAGGGCGAAGAACGCGGAACGCTTCGCTCCACACGCGGTAGAGATCCTTGAGATATTCATGGAGGCTTTGCCCATAACCGATCTGTCCGGGCTTGCCATAGTCCTTGATGTGCCAATAAGGCGGGGAGGTAACAACAAGATCAATTTCGCCGTCACGCACTTCGTCCATGAAACGGCTGTCACCAAAAATAACGGCTGCTGAACTTTCCCTACCCATGTTTCGCATCCGCGGCATCTGGAGAAGACTACAAAAGCATTGTATGCCTGTTCGTCTTTGCCGGCAAGGCCGCCTCACATCTCGAGGAGAATCGTCACGGGCCCGTCGTTCACGAGGCGGACGGCCATGCGGGCGCCGAAGACGCCTTCCTCCACGGGGACGCCGAGGGCGCGGAGCTCCTCGCAAAAGACGCGGCAGAGGGGCTCGGCCTTCTCCGGGGGGGCGGCCGCGATGAAGGAGGGGCGGTTTCCCTTGCGCGCGTCCGCCAGGAGCGTGAACTGGCTCACCGCCAGCACCCCGCCCTGCACGTCCAGGACCGACAGGTTCATCTTGCCCGCCGCATCCTCGAAGATCCGCAGGCGCGCCGTCTTGCCCGCCAGCGCGCGCGCTTGTTCTTCCGTGTCCTCGTGCCCCACGCCCACGAGCACGAGAAGCCCCCGGCCGATCGAGCCCGCCGCGCGGCCGTCCACGGTCACGGACGCGTCGCTCACCCGCTGCACCACGATGCGCATCTTTTTCTCCGGGACGTTAGATATTGTTGAAGTCATGCCGCGTGAGCACGAGGTGGCGCTTCCAATGCGCGTCGTCCGTTTGGGGAAAGTCGGTGCGCTGGTGCGCCCCGCGGCTTTCGGTCCGCCGGCGGGCCGCCCGGGCGATGATCTTGGCTGCGGTAAGCATGTTCTGCACCTCGAAGCCCGCGCGCGCCGTGAACTCCTCGGCGAGGACGTACCGCTCCCAGAAGGCGACGGTCTCCTCGGCCTCGGCCAGGGTCTTTTCTCGGCGGAAGATCCCGAGGTCGCGCCAGACGAGGCTCCGGAGCGAGCGCATCACGTCGTCGATATCAAGCGGCACGTTCCGGCTGATGGGCCGCGGATGTGTGACGGACAGGGGGTAGACCTCCTTGCGCTCGTTCATCTGTTGGGCGGCGTGAAGTCCGGCGCGGCGGCCGAAGACGAGCCCCTCGATCAGGGAGTTGCTGGCCAGCCGGTTCGCGCCGTGCACGCCCGTGCAGGCGACCTCGCCGCAGGCGTAGAGGTTTTGGACGCTCGTGCGGCCGTCGGCGTCGGTCCGCACCCCGCCCATCATGTAATGCG
This sequence comes from Planctomycetota bacterium, assembly GCA_043802275.1. Taxonomy (GTDB): domain Bacteria; phylum Planctomycetota; class SZUA-567; order SZUA-567; family JAFGNG01; genus JAZDLH01. The sequence continues at coordinate 4,627 of JAZDLH010000189.1, read as the reverse complement.
CCGCGGGCCGGACCGGAATGGGCATGGTCGTGACGTCGATGCCGTACTCGGCGCAGAGGGCCGTGATGGCCGGGAAGCGCCGCCGGACCCGATCGGGCGGAAGGCGGCGGAGGTCCAAAAGCACGTGGCTCGCGCCGGTTTCCTGGAGGATGCGAATGATGGCCTGGCTCACCACGTCGCGCGGGGCGAGCTCCGCATCGGGATGGCACTCCGGCATGAAGCGCTTCCCGTCGAGGGTGATCAGCTCCGCGCCTTCGCCCCGCACGGCCTCGCTGATGAGAAAGCGGGGGGCGCCCGCGAGGTAGAGCGTGGTGGGGTGGAACTGCACGAATTCCATGTCCGCGAGCTCGGCGCCCGCGCGGAAGGCCATGGCGAAGCCGTCGCCGGTGGCGACCTCGGGGTTCGTGGTCTCGCGGTAGATCTGCCCGAGTCCCCCGGTGGCGAGGATCACGGCGCGCGCCTCCACCCGCAGGAGCCGGCCGTAGCGCGTGTCGAAGCAGACGAGCCCGTACGAGCGCCCCTCGTGGTGGAGGAGGTCGATGGCAAAGTGGTTTTCGAGGATTTGCAGCGTGGAGAGGCCCTTCGCGGCCGCGGCAAGGGCTTCGTGCACCACGCGGCCGGTCGAGTCGCCGTTGGCGTGGAGGATGCGGCGCATGCTGTGCCCGCCCTCCAGGGTGAGGGCGAGCCGGTCCCCCTCGCGGTCGAAGAGGATCTTGCGCCGGAGAAGCTCCTCCACGCGCTCGATCCCCTCGGAGACGAGGAGGCGCACCATGGCCTCGTCGCATAGGCCCGCGCCCGCGCGCAAGGTGTCCTGGAGGTGCGCCTCCCACGAGGGTTCGGCCACGGCCGAGGCGATCCCGCCCTGGGCCTCGTACGTGGCCGACTCCTCGAGAGACCCCTTGGCCAGCAGGAGCACGTTCGCCGATTCGGCCGCCACGAGCGCGGCGGTGAGCCCGGCAATGCCGCCTCCCACAACCACGATGTCGGGATGCAGGCTCGGCACGGTGCGAAGGTCCGCCGAAATGAGGAATCGATTCATCGCTTCTCCTGACCGCCTTCCTACACCTGCCCGGCGAACCTTGTTCCTTGTTCCGAACTCGGGAATCCGGTCCGGGCCGGAATGGATTTAGCCGCAAACGCCCGCCGTTTGCAACGGGATTCTACGGAAAAAAGACGGTCGGCCGGACCGACCGGGAGCCCCTGCGGACCTTTCAAATGTTTCGAGATCGGAAGAAAGGGGGAAACTGGCGGGACGATCAGGGCTTCTCCGGGGCTTGGGCCTTCTGCGCCCGCGTCCGCTCCAGGGCTTCCCGGCCGAGCTTCAGCGCTTCTTTTTTGAATTCCTTTTCGTTCCCCTCGTCGAGATGCCGGAGGAACCGGTCCTTTCTCTCCGTATCTTCAAAGAGGATTCCGACGGTTTCCTTGGCGGCCGCCACGCGATCGGTTTGTTGGAGAGTGGCGACATCGGCCCCCATCTCGCCACCCAAAACCTTGGCGAGCTCGTCTCGCCCCTCTCGATCCGGGAGGAGCCCGGCCCCCGTTTTCGCGGTCGCGTCCGAGAATACCAAAGCAAACGCCGCGGGCAGAGCTCCGCCGCCGGACCTCTCCTGCTCCGCCTGCCCCGAGTAGATCGAAACGAGAAATCGCCCCTCGTCTTTCAGAAAGAATCCGAAGAGGAGCGACAAAACCGCCGCGTAGGCGGCTATGGCCGCCGCCCGAACGAGAACCCGGGCGAAGCCCGTGCTGTAAAGAAAAGGGAACGCCTGTCCCAGCCGACTCATGGAGTCCCTCCCCACCGATCCCGGACTTGTAAGTATCACCAACGGCCTTGCCACCTTCCCTGTGTATAATATACGCGGACAGCCCGAAAAGGCAAAGTCATTTTTTGAGGGATGCCGTCCGGCGGGCAGAATTCAGGAGATTCGGTCGAGAGAGACGGCCCTGATGGTCGCCCGTCCCTTGCGCTCGAGAAGACGGTTCGCGAGCCATACGGCCCCAACGCCGGCTCCAAGCCCCAGGATGGCGGCCAGGCCCAGGATGCTTCCCGAGTCCGGAAAGAACCCAAACGCGGTCCCGCCGCCGAGGAAGAGCCCCAGCAGCGGAAGGCCGAAGAGAAGGGCGGCCGCCAGGGCCGTGTTGGGCAGGACGAGCTCGACCGTGACGCGGTCGCCGCGATGCGCCTCTCGCACCGGGTCCTGGAGGGGGAGCCGAAGGAGCCGCGCGCCCTCGGAGCCCGCGCCGCAGGCCCCGCAGCCCCCGCAACGCTTGCACAGGGCTTCCCCGGCCGGGTCCATTCGAAGGAGGAGATGGTCTTTCTCGATTTCGACGACAATTCCGGTCTCTTGCATGGGTTCGGTCCGCGGCAGAAAAACTCGGGATGAAGCGAGGTTCACTCGCTTCGTATCCGTGAAAAAGGGCGGCCCCCGCGAGCCGCCCCGTCAAAGGATTCGGAGTTCGGCCTCTCCGCGCTCAGGTGACCCGGCTCGAGGCTGATGGCATGGAGCATAGGCACGCGGACGAGGCATGGGTTCCTTCGCGCACCCCTTCGGCGTCCACCTGCGCGAGATAGGCGCGATAAGCCTCGGCCTGCCGGCAGACGACCGGGTAGAGGTCCTGGATCATGGCCATGGAGGCGCCGTCGGTGGCGATGAGGCCGTATTTCTCCACGAGGTACTTAAGCTGCTCGGGATGGTCGATCACCGGGCAGGGACGCCGGAGGTCGTCGGTGAAGGGCTGTCGCCGCCGCGCTTCCTTGAAGACGGGGGAGTTCAGAATCTCCACCAGGCCTTTGTCCCGGATGTTGTCCTTGGCGAAATGGACGAAGACGCAGGGCTCCACGTAGCCGCTCGGGGTGATATGGACGTACTTCCGGCCCCAGGCGAGGCACCCGAGGACGCTTTCGCCGTCGTTCCAGAAGTCGAAGACGAGGATGGGCTTCTCGCGCCGGAAGCGCCAGACCGCCTCGAGGCGGGCATAACGCTGCTCGGCCGTGGGCACCATCTCGGGGTTCGGATCCTTGCCGTACATGATGTACTGGAAGAACCACCCGAAGGCCGCGCCGTGCGCGATCATGTCGTCGAAGAAGGTGCCCTGGCAGACCGCGTCGTGGTTCCACCGGGTGTGGGTGACGGAGAAGCCGAAGAGCGCCCCGGCCTCGGTGAGGTTGGCCATGGCGTCGAGGACCTTTTGGTACGCTCCCGCGCCCCGGCGGGCGTCGGTCTCTTCTTGGCCGCCCTCGATGCTGATGGCCGGGTAAAGGTTCCCAAGCTCGGCGATTCGCCGGGCCATGGCCTTGTCGATCTTCTGGCCGTGGGTGTACATCTGGAAGAATATGTCGCCGTGCTTTTCCACCACGGGAAAGAGTTCCGGGTAAAAGGTGGGCTCGCCGCCGGTAAGGGTGACGAAGTACACGCCCAGCTCCTCCTTGGCCTCGGTGAGGATCCGGTCCATCTCCTCGAAGGAGAGCCTTTCCTTCTTGTCGTACTTCCAGGCGTAGCAGCCCGTGCAGCGGAGGTCGCACGCCATGGAAGGGGAGATGGTGAGGAAGAAGGGCGGATACTCGCCGTGCCGGGCGCGGTAGCGCTCCCGGGCCTCGTCGCCGAGGTGCATGGTGTTGAAAAAGAGGTTGTAGCAGAGCTTCCGCTGCGTGTTTGGGTGGAGGTTGGGGAGCTTGCGCTTGGCCATCTGGAAGAAGCCCTCCGAGGCGTCGATCCGCTTTTGGAGGGTATAGTCGTCGCCCGTGTGGTTCGCGGCCATGCGGGCGATGGCGTTGTCCTTGAGCTTCTCGATGAGATGCACGAGCGTGCCGGGGCTGTAGTCGGAGAGCGCCGGCAGAAGCTTCTCCAGCCCCTTGGCCACGAGATATTGTTTCATTTTCGACAGACTGGCCATCCAATCGTCTCCTTGTTTTCACCGTGAGCGCGCCGCAATCGAGAAGCGGTCCTTGGCGTTCCCGTGAAGACGCGCACGTCCCTTATCCCCCCACGAACGGGAACCGGGCAGCTTCTCAAGCTGCATGGCTTCTCTTAACATTTATGGCAAATCCGGGGGCGCTGTCAAGGGTTTTGTGGGAAATGTTGAACCCTTGAGGGAAAAGAGCCGAACCGCCCGGAGGAGGGTACGAAGGGAGCGGTTCTCCCCGCGATGCGAACGCGCGCTCGGGGAAAGGTCCGCCCCCGCATCGGTCATTTCATGGCAGGCAACGCCCATCCGGAGGGGTCGTTTGGCGGGAGCGGGGTCACGCCGGGGCCGCATGTTTTTTCGCGGCATGGGAGGTTATATTTCAGGCGCAAGCCGGTCTTTGAGGGCCGGATATAAAAAGGCCCCGAATGCGCCCCGGCGCGCCGGGGCAAGTGCTTGCGTCGGTTTTGCATCCGCTTATCAGGGGAGGCGCGCGGCCGAGGATATCCTCGGGCAAAACCTCTTTTCCCGTTGACGGGAGGGGAGGGGGGATTATTCTTGAGGCGCGGCTGCGGCGCGAGCCTTCCTTACCCGCGCGGAACGGAAGGTCGGATCGAGACCCCGGCCGCGCGCCCAGGCGCCTTTTTAAAAGCTGTTGCAAGACTTGCGGAAGGCCTGCCTCACGGCCCATGCAGCGTTAAGCAAGCGGGTTTTGCAATAGGCGCTT
>JAZDLH010000188.1:0-2209 GCA_043802275.1 Planctomycetota bacterium | reverse complement strand
ACGGGAACCGGAAAATTTTCAGGGGTTGAAAATTTTTGTGCTAAACTTTAATGTGTTTAGTTCTACTAAAGGAAACCAGATGAAAAAGGCGACAGTTCCGGCGCAGGTCGGGGAGTTCGGCGAGAACCTCATGCACGCCGTGGAGAAGGCGACGGGGCACTGCCTCGACCTCACACCCGAGACCCTGCCGATCCTCGACTTCTACTGTCAGATCTACCGGGAGAGTCTTAAGGCGAAGGGACCGTCCGTCAAGGTCGTGAAGGACGGCCCCGCGGAGCAGGGGGAGGGGGTCGACCTTCTGCTGGCCCCCATGGCGGGGGCATACTTCGGGCAGGTAGTGACGAGGAAGTACGACTGCCGGTGGGTCACGGAGCCGGGAAAGTACGCCCGGTGGCGCATCCAGTTCGACCATATTTTCCTCTACTTCTACCCTGTCGGGGTGGCGATGGAGATCCTGAACCAGCGCTCCGTGGCGGGCTGGCCCCCCGCGTTCATCATGCGCCGCGAGAGCGAGCAGGTCGTCCTCTCGTCCCTCGACCGGCTGGTCCCCGTGGCGGACGAGGAGTACTACTCCTTTATCATGCGCTGGGAAGTCCTCGATTCGATCGTCAACATGCTGGCATCGATCGAGGTCCTTTCCAGGAAAGGCAAGAAGGTCAAGGTCCCCGTCTACAAGACAAGCGACTACGAGAGTTACATCAAGGCGCGCGGCGGGGTATAGTCACAGAAAAGCCTCCAGGTCGAACGAGCCCTCGAAGACCTGCCGGGCCGGTCCCGACATCAAGATCACGCCGTCGGACCTCTCGATCGTGATCCTCAGCGTCCCGCCGGGAAGATGGACCTTCACCGGGCGGTCGTACGGAACGAGCCCCTTCGCGGCGGCGGCGGCCGCGGCGGCGCATGCCCCGCTCCCGCATGCGAGCGTGAAGCCGCACCCCCGCTCATAAACGACGAGGTCGATGGCTTCCCTTCCGGCCAAGCGGGCGAACCCGACGTTGACCCCGCGCGGGAAGCGGTTGTGCCGCTGGAGCGCTTCCCCTAACCGCTCCATCCTCTCGCGCGAGAAGCGCCCGAAGAAGACGGCGTGAGGGTTGCCCATCGAGACGGCCGCGGGTCTCAGCCTCCCTTCGCGGGCCGGCAGCACCACTGTCTCGGGATTCCCCGCCGCCCCGTCGAGTCTCCTCGCCCGGCCCATCTCCACCTCGACGAGCGCGGCCGCGCGCGGCGTTGCGGGCCGAACGACGCGGCAGAGGCGGGAACCGGCATCCGTTTCGACGAGGAACTCCGTTTTACCGCCGGTCCTGCGCCGATCGAAGAGCCGCAGGGCGACGCACCGCATGCCGTTCCCGCACATCTCGGCCTTCGAGCCGTCCGAGTTGAAGAAACTCACCCGCGCGACCGCACCCCCCCCGCGCCGCTGGGCGCCCCGCGGGGGGCTCACGAACGCAATCTCGTCGGCCCCGATCCCGTGGTTCCTGCGGGCGAGGCGTCTGATGATCGTTGCGAGGGGCCGGCCCGTGATCTTCAGCCTTTCCTCGGGGAAATCGAAGATGCAGATGTCGTTGCCCAGGCCTTCGTATTTGGTGAATCGCATTTTCATAAGACAAAATGTCACGGGGCCCAGATCGCCTTGCCAATTAGTCATTCTTATAACAAAATACCGGGAAGAAAAGAATAATTTCTCCGTATATGCGTTTTATTTCAGGTCCTGTAAACGAAAATGAGGGTGGCATCGATATTGCAATTATATCCAGATGATGAAACGCCCTCTCTCGATTCTTTCTTTGGCGTTCCTCCTCTTCGCCCCGGCCTGTTTCCTTTCGCCGGACCGGGAGAGGATAAAGGAGGTCAAGGAATCCCTCATGGACCTGATCGAGGGGAGGGACGAGGACGCGCTCCTGCGGTACCTCCCGGATGACATCACGGGCTTCGAGATGACCATGGAGGGGGGCCGGTACCAGGTCTCTCCGCAGTGCCTCGACGACGTCGAGGCCGCATTCGAGGACTTCTCCCGGGAGCTGCGCGGGGACTCCATAGAGGTCCTCCAGTCCAACGAGACGGTCAACCTCGGAACCGCGACCCTGACCTGGACGGTCAAGGTGGTGGACGGCTCGATGGAGCGTATCATGCCCCTCAAGGTCGTGCTCTCCCGGAGCGGGTCTGATGACCGCTGGGTCGTGACCCGGATCGAGCTCTTCAATTAATTCTT
>JAZDLH010000187.1:0-17288 GCA_043802275.1 Planctomycetota bacterium | reverse complement strand
CACCTCGCCCACGGCCGCCCGCGCGCTTGCCCGCGCGGGACTGGGCGGCGCGGCCGGGCCCTTCCTCATCCCGGGGGCGGTTGACACGGACGCCTTTTGCCCGGATACTGACGGGAGGCCCTTCCGCAGGGAGATGGGCTTCGAGGCGGACGACGTTGTCGTGGGATTGGTCGCGCGGTGGAAGAAGGGTCGCGGGCTCCTGGAGTTTTTACAGGCCTTTGCCCTGGCCGCCGAAAGAGAGCGGGCGCTGTGCGCCCTCTTCATCGGCCGGGGGGAGTTGGAGCCGGTCCTTCGCGCGGAAGCCGCGAGGCTGGGGCTGGAGGGACGGGCGCGGCTCGTCTCGCCGGGAGCGCGTTTCCCCGAGGCGCTTGCGGCCTGCGACCTGGGCGCGCTCATGCGCCCGGGAAGCGACGGGAGCGCGCGGGCCGCGCTCGAGCTCATGGCCACGGCGCGCGCCGTGGTCCTCTGGAAATACGGCTCGCTTGTCGATCTTGAGGGGGAAGAAGGCGCGCCCCGGGCCGTGCTCTGCTCGTCCGAGGACGAGCTGGCCCAGGCGCTTCGCCACCTCGCCGCCTCGCCGGACGAGCGCGCCCGGATCGGCCAGGCCGCGCGCGCCTGGGTGGAGGCAAGGCACTCGATGCCGCGCGTCCGGGAGACTCTCTCCGCCTTCGCCCTCCGCGCGGTCAAAGAGGCGGATGCGTCCCGCCTTCGGTAAGCCAGAAAAGGAGAACCCATGGCCAAGGAACCTCGCCTTTTTGAAATCCCCGGCTTCCGCCTCGCGGCCGTGAAAGCGGGCCTCAAGGCCTCGGGCCAGCCGGACCTCGGGCTCATCGCCGCGGACGAGCCCGTGTCCGCGGCCGGGGTTTTTACCACGAACCAGGTCTCTGCCGCGCCCGTGAAGCTCTGCCGCGCGCACCTCAGGGAAAACGGGTCCCGCGCGCGGGCCGTGCTCGTGAACGCGGGGATTGCGAACGCCTGCACCGGCGCCCAGGGGCTGCGGGACGCCCGGGCGTGCGCCCGCGCCGTGGCGCGCGCGCTCCGCTGCCGGACCCGGGAGGTGCTGATCGCCTCCACCGGCATCATCGGCAAAAGCCTCCCCATGGACAAGATGCTCGCGGGTATCGAGCAGGCGGCCGGGCTTCTTCCCTCCTCCCGGAGCGGGCGACTCTTCTCCCGGGCGATCCTCACCACCGACACCGCTCCCAAGGAGGCCGGGACCGCCTTCCGCCTCGGCGGAAAGACCGTGCGCCTCGCGGGCGCGACCAAGGGATCGGGCATGATCGCGCCGCGCATGGCCACCACGCTCACCTTTCTCCTCACGGACGCCGCCGTCCGCCCGGCAGTGCTCCAGGAACTCCTGGAGGAGACGGTCCGGGAGACCCTGAACCGCGTGACGATCGACAGCGACACCTCCACGAACGACACCGCGCTCCTCCTCGCGAGCGGCCGGGCCGGGCACGGCGTCCTCGCCCGGGCGCGCTCGCGCGAGGCCCTAACCTTCCGCGCGGCGCTCCGGGAGGTCCTGGGGCGCCTCGCGCGCCAAATCGCCCGGGACGGCGAAGGGGCGACCCGGCTCGTGCGCGTCGCGGTCAAGGGCGCCAAGAGTCGTTACGAGGCGGAATGGGCCGCGCGCGCCGTAGCCGACAGCCCGCTCGTCAAGACCGCCCTGGCCGGGGCCGACCCCAACTGGGGCCGCATCCTCATGGCCGTCGGAAAAAGCGCCGCGCTCGTGCGGGAGGAGCGCGTCCGGGTCGCCATCGCCGGGGTTCCGGTCTTTCGGGACGGCTCGCCCCTTCCCTTCCGGCCGTCCGAGGTCTCGCGCCGCATGAAACGGGAGGAGGTGCTTCTCGAGATCGACCTCCGCCTTGGCCGCGGCGAGGCCGAGATCCTCACCTGTGACTTGAACCACGGCTACATCACCGTGAACGCCGAATACCACACCTGAAAAGAGGCGGCGCGGCCCGGGTCGCTCGCCCCCCGGCCTTCGCGCGGCCCGCGTTCGCCGCGCGGGGGTGGTCCGGAACATGGGGAAAAATGGCGGGGGAAGCGTCTCACGGCGCCGGCGGGACGAGGGTGAGCAGGTTCCTGGCCTCCTCGTTCTCCGGCTCGAGGGCGAGGGCCTGCGTCCAAGCTTCGCGCGCCCCCGCGCGATTGTCCCGCGCGAGATGGATCCGGCCGAGGTTGATCCACGCGACGACGTAGTCCGGGTCGATTCCCAGGGCCCGCCGGCATGCGATGGCGGCCTCGGTATACCGCTTCATTCCGAAATAAACGCCCGCCAGGTTGTTGATCGCCGGGAGATTCTTCCCGTCGAGCGCGAGGGCTTTTTGCGCGTACCCGAGCGCCTCGGGATAGGCCCCCTTTTCAAAGTAGAGACAGCCGAGGCAGTGGTTCGCCATGGCGTTCTCCGGATCCTTGGCGAGCACCCTTTTCATGGCGGCGATCAGGGCTTCAACGGCGATGCCCTGCCCCCCGTTCGCGTTGGGAAAGAGGGCGGTGAAGTCCGCTCCCACGGGGAGGCCGCCCAGGCGCCGTTGCTTCAAGAACTCCTCGATCGCCTCGGCCCAGCGCCCCTCGGCCACCAGGATCCCCGCCAGATTGTAATGCACCTGGACAAAGTCGGGGCTTAGTTCCATCAGGAAGCGATAAGCCGCCTCGGCCTCCGGGTATCGCTTCTCCTGGATCAGGCAATGGCCGATGTAATACCACGCGAGCTCCTGGTTGGGATGGAGCCGGACGGCCTCCCTCAGTGCCCGGAGGGCCGCCTCGGGCCTCTCCCGCTCGCTCAGTATCTTTCCCCGGACAAAGTAAAGCTCGGCCTGGAAGGGTTGGATCGTGCACCGGTACACAAGAACGCCGATCCCAACGGCCAGAGCAACGGAGAGCGCCGCGCGGACCGGGACGTTTCGCAGCCCCGGAGGGAGCATCACGATCCAGGGAAGGGGGTCGTCCGAGAGCGCGGAAAGCCAACCCAAAAGGAGCCAGACGAGATACGCATTGGCGGGCCAGCGCATGTTCACGCACAGGAGGTTGTGCGCCAGGATCCCGATGAGCGAGGCGAGGACCGCCTGGGCCTCCATGCGCCGGTCCGGATCCCGCCCCCGAAGCGCCGATACGCCTCGCGCGAAGAAGGCCCAGAGGAGAAAGCCGAACGCGAGGAGGCCGATCATCCCCATGTCCGACAGAACCTCCAGGTATTCGCTGTGCGCATGAAGCGTCCGGTTGGGGAGCTCGTACTTTTGGAAATCGGGGTCGCGGTAGCGGGGAAAGTAGGTCTTGAAGGTGCCGATGCCGGTTCCGAACACGGGATGTTGGGCGAAGTTTTTGACCGCGCCCTCCCAGATGAGAATCCGCAGGTCGACCAGGCCCTTCCGCTGCGGGACCGGTTTCAGCATCGCCGCGAACCGCCTGAGCATGGGCCGGGCCACGCAGGCGGTCGCGCCGAGGAGCACCAGCCCCAAGAGCAGGGCGAGAATCCATCGCCTCCTGAAAAAAGCGAGGAGCGTTCGGCGGTTGTACGCCACAAGAAACAGGGCCGAGGCCGCAAGCCCCAAAAACCCCCCGCGGCTCTGGGTGAGGAATAGGCAGAGGAAGATCGCCCCGCCCGCCGCCGCGGACAATCCCCGGAGCACAGGGTCCCGCGCGCGCAGGACGCCGAACCAAAGAAGCGGAAGCACGCCCACGCAATAGGCGGCGAGCATGTTGGGGTTCCCGAGGCTGGAGAAGATCCGGCTCATGGAGACCGGGGTGTTGGTCGTGCCGGTCTTCCACTGGATGGGATCGAGGCCCAGCCATTGCGCCATCCCATACCCCGCCACGAAGAGCGAGCCGAGCGCCACGGCGTACCCGAGGCGCCCCCGGTCCTTCGGCGCGGTCATGTGCGCGGCGGCAAGCAGCGCGAGGAAGAGGAGCACCGAGATGCGCCAGAGCTCCGCCCCGCTCGTGAGCGGAAAGGCCGACCAAAAGTACGAAGCGAGGTTCACCCCCCAGAATAGGAAAATCGCAACGATGAGGCGCCTCGGCGGAAGCGCGAGCCGCCCACGGGCCATCGCCCCGGCGAGCCAGAAAAAGAGCGCCGGCATCGCCGCGCATTCGTAGACCAGGGTTTTTACCGCATCCGCGTAAAAGGTCCGGCTGCTGAAGAGGATCGGCACGAGGAAGGTGGCGAGCACGAGGACCGCCGCGGGGAGGGAGGCCTTTTCTTCCTGAGCGGCACGGGCAATCGGCATGGGCCGCGCTCCTATGGGACGAGATCCAAAAGCCCGGTAATTTCCCGATCGTCGGGATCGATCCTCGCGGCATCGAGCCAGGTCTTCCGGGCCCTGTCCTTCTCTCCCCTGTGGTAATAGATCCGGCCCAGGTTCACCCGCGCCGTTGCGTAGCGCGGCGCCAGCTCGATCATGCGCAGGGAGACTGAAACGGCGCGGTCATGCTCTCCCCGGGCGAAATGGATTCCCGCCAGGATATTCAAGGCCGGAACGGAGGTCTCGTCAAGGGCGAGGGCCTTCCGGGCGTGATCGAGCGCCTCGGGGAAAAGACCTTTTTCGAAATACAACCGGCCGAGGCAAGTCTCGGCCTCGACGTTTTGAGTATCCTCATCGAGCAGTCGCGCCAAGGCGCGGATATGCCGCTCCCGACCCTCGGGCGTCCGGTCGAGCCGGAGCAGGAGCGCGCCGAAGTCGCTCCCCGTCGGCACGCCGCCCATGCCCTCCTCGACCCGATACTCCGCGATCGCCTCTTTCCAGCGCTCCTGCCCCGCGAGGGCAACGGCCAGGTCGTAATGCACGCGCGGAAAGTGGGGGCTGAGGTCCTTCAAGCTGCGATAGACCTTCTCCGCCTCGATAAATCGCCGCATCTCCGCGAGGGAACGGCCCCATTCGTAAAGCGCCCTCTTGTTGTTGGGATGGAGGCGAACGGCCTCTTGGAGCAGGGGAGCGGCCCGCTCGGGCGCGCCCAGTTCGTTCCAGAGGCTCCCTCGCCTGAGCAGAAGCTCGGAGCGAAAGGGCCGGATCGTATGCGAGTAGACAAGCGCGCCGAGGCTGAGCGCCAATATCGCTCCCAGGCCCAGGCGAAGGCCGCCCCTCCTTAGGAAGGCGGGAAGCGAGAGGCGAACGGGGAGCGGCTCCTCCGCCAGGGCCGGTAAGAGGCCGAGGAGAAGAAAGAAAAAGAAGCCGCAGGTGGGCCACCGCATGTTCACGGACACGAGGTTGTGCGTCAAAAGGCCGACGAGCGCGGCATTCGCCCCCAGGGCCACGGCCCGGTCCTCCCCTGTCCCGGCCCCGAGCGCCCGGAATCCGTGCGCGAAGAAGACGCCGAGAAGCGCGAGGAACGCCGCCAGGCCAGTCATGCCCATGTCGAAGAGGATCTCGAGGACTTCCGAATGCGCGTGGATGGTCCGCTCGGGAAGACCGAGCGAAAGGTAGTCCCGGTCCCGGTGCTCCGGAAAACGAATCTTGAAGGTCCCGATGCCGCTCCCCAGGATCGGGCGCTCGGCAACGCCCCGGAGCGCGGCCTTCCATATCACAAGGCGAAGCTCGGGCTTACCCTCCTTTTGAAAGAGCCCCGCGGTTCTGGCGAAGAGACGCGGCAGGAACTCTCTTGCCAAAAGCGCTCCCCCTCCCAAGAGCAACGCACAAAAGAGAACGGCCAGGGACGTCCGCTGCCTAACAAAGGACTTCACCCACGAGCGCTTAACCGCAAGAATGACGAGAAGCGACATGGCCAGGCCCAGGAATCCGCCGCGGCTCTGGGTGCCGAGGAAGCTTATGAACATCCCAGCCCCGGCAAGGAGCGAAAGCCCTCGGAGAAGCCCGTCCTTGGTCCCGAGCGCCGTCGCAAGGAAAATCGGCAAAACCCCCACGCCAAAGCCGGCCAGCATGTTCGGATTCCCAAGAAAGGAGAAGACCCGGGCCGAGGAGACCACCTCCCGTCCCCTGTCGGTTCTCCAGCGCACCGGGTCGAGGCCCAGCCATTGCATGGCGCCGTAGGCGCCCACCAGGAGCGCGGAGATGGCGATCGCGTAAAGAAGCCGTCGCCTCCTCGCAGGCGTGGTCATGTGCGCGGCCGCAAGCAGCGCGAGGAAGAGGAGCACCGAGATCCGCCAGAGCTCGGCCCCGCTCTCCAGGCGGAAGGGGGATCTCACGTAGGAGAGGAAACTCACCCCCCAGAACGCAAGGAGAGCGATTACCACTCCCCCGGATGGGAGCCTGAGGACTCCCTGGCCGAGCGCATGCACCAGCCAGGCGAAGACCGCCGACACGACGAGGCATTCGTACAGAAGAATCTTCATCGCACCCAGCTCTTCGGTCCTGGCGGTGATGAGCAGGGGCACGAGGAAGGCGGAAAGGATCGTTAGCGCGGCGGGAATCTCCGCCAGGAATCCGTCCTCGGGCTTGTCTTTTTGCATGGCGCAAGCATCCCGGCGGCGTAACCCTACACGGACCCATGCCGTCCGGCCGGCAAGGCGTTCTCCGGCCCGCCTTGCGGTCAGCAAGGCAGGCGGCAGGGGTAGGTACGCATTGTAGCCTCATCCGGATCGAAAATGAAGAGGGTATTCAGAAAAACCGCGGGCTTGCCGGGCATCCGCAACGGGAAGCTTCCGCTCTTCCTCGCGCCCGGCAAGGGTCAATACCGGGCGTTCGCGTACTCCACCCACCCCCCCGCCCGGATGAGGGCGAGCTCGAAGTCGTTCAGGCGGAAGGAGGCGGTCTTGGACCCGCCCGATGCGGACAGGGTGAGGGTGAGGCGCTCGAGGTCGAAGCGCATCTCGGGCTTACCCGTCTTTGCCAGGCGCACGAGCGCGTCGATCTCCTCGGGGGGAAGCTCCACGGACAGCATCCCGGAGTTCAGCATGTTCTGCCGGAAGATGCGGCTCATGCCCTCGGCCACCGCGGCGGTCACGCCGTTCGCCTCGAAGGCCCAGGGCGCGTGCTCGCGCGAGGAGCCGCAGCCGAAGTTCTTGCGCGAGAGCACCACGCGCGCCCCGCTCCTCTCCACGGAGCGGGGGTCGAACCCCGGGAGCTTCAGGTCCTCCAAGAGGTGGGGCTTCAGCGCCTCCCTCGTGATCTCCGTGAGATACTTGGCCGGGATGATTTCGTCGGTGTTGATGTCGTCCCGGTCCAGAACAAGGACGGGGCCGCCGAATTCTTTCATGGGAAAATCCTTTGCAGCGAACGGTCGACCGCTTCGTTCGATCAACAACCTTACTCGCCCGCTTCCGCTCCTCCCGGCTTCGGGAAGACAGCGGAAGAGCGCCCTTCTCCTGCGGCGCCATCCCCGGTCATCCGCTCGGAGGAATGGGCCCTGTTTCCCTGCCCTTCAATCCGGTCAGGAATCGCAGGATCCCCGGGCATTGGACGCGGTTTCGCAAAAGGCTTATGTCCTGGGCGGAATCGGAAAAGACCGGGGCGAAGGAATCCTCCCAGACATAGAGGTACAACCGCTCCGCCGGGGTCTCGAGGATGAGGACGAGCCTGCCCGTGCCGTCGGCCCGGCTCGCGTTCCACTCCCAGACATTCAGCCTGTAGGAGAAGCTTTTTTGCAAATATTCGGAAAGTTCCCGGCTCTCCTCGGGCGTCAACATCCGCGCCGGATCGTTTCCGGCGTTTTCCATGCTTGCCTGGAAATACCCGGACGAAAGGAACACTCCCGCCCTCGCGGGAATCGCCGCCTCCCGCCGGATGAAAAAGGAACCCACGAGGAGCGCGGTCGCCGTGGCGCAAACCGCCAGGACGCGGTTGTTGTGCAGGGGTTGATAAGGCTTCTCCATCCGGCTTTCTCCCGTCGAGGCCCCCACCCGGCGCGTTCCATTTCCGACCGTCCCGATCGCACCCCTCCGACGCGGTGTTACTTGCGCCTCTTCACTCGTTTCGCCGGGCGGGGATCGGCGATCCTCCCGGCGAGCGCGGTGGCGGCGGCGGTGGCGGGGCTCATGAGATGCACCATGCCCCCCTCGCCCATGCGGCCGTAAAAGTTCCGGTTCGTGGTGCTCGCGCAGACCTCGCCCGGCGCGAGGACCCCGTTCGAGAGGCCGAGGCACGCCCCGCAGGTGGGGTTCGTGACGCAGAAGCCCGCCCGGAGAAAAACGTCGATCAGGCCCTCGCGGTTGGCCTGGCGGAAGACGGCGGGCGTGGCGGGGCTCACGATCCCGCGCAACGTCGGCGCGATGGCCTTGCCCTTCAGGATCGCCGCGGCGACGCGGAGGTCCTCGAGACGGCCGTTCGTGCAGCTTCCGATGTAGACCTGGTCCACGGGCGCGCCCGCGACCTCGGTCACGTCGCGCGCCCCGTCGGGCTTGTAGCCCACGGTCACCTGCGGCGCAAGGCCGGTCGCGTCGAGGCGGACGACGCGCTCGTAGGCCGCGTCGGGGTCGCTCGTCCAGCGGGCGTATTCCTTGAGCGCGGCGGCCCTGGTCTTGAACTCCCCCCGCACGAAGGGCCAGAGGTAATCCACGGTCACCCGGTCGGGCATGCAGATGCCGCTCGTGGCGCCGGCCTCGACGGCCATGTTGCAGAGGGTCATGCGCGCGTCCATGCTCATCCGGTCGATCACGGGCCCGTGGAACTCGAGCACCGTGTCCGTGGCGCCCCGCACGGTGAGAAGCCGGATGAGGCAGAGGATCACGTCCTTGGCGTACACCCCCCGCGGGAGGCGGCCGGCGACCTCCACCCGGATGGCGTGGGGATCCCGGAAGGCGCAGAGCCCCTTGAGGATGCCGACCTCGAGGTCGGTCGTGCCCACGCCCGCGGCAAAGGCGCCGAAGGCCCCGTGCGTGCAGGTGTGGCTGTCGCCCATGATCACGGTCTGGCCCGGCCGGATGAAGCCCTGCTCGGGGAAGAGCGCGTGGCAGACGCCGTTCCGGCCGATGTCGAACCAGTGGGGAAGCTTGTGCCGCCGCGCCCAGTCGCGCAGCACCTGGCCCTGGACGGCGCTTTTGCTGTCCTTGGCCGGGGTCACGTGGTCGATCACGGCCATGATCTTTTCGGGATCGAAGACCCGGTCGAGCCCCCGGCCGACCAGATCGTTGATGGCCATGGGCGTGGTGATCTCGTGGCAGAGGACCCGGTCGATGGCGAGGACATGCATCCCCGGCGCGGGCTCGTCCCGGCGATGGGCGTCGAAAACCTTCTGCACGAGCGTCCGTCCCATGCCGCATCCCTTTCGTCCGCGAAGCGCCCGCGCCTCTCCCGGCGGGGCTGCCGCGGGGCTTCTCAGGGGACCTATTGTATCGGCCGGGAGGCTTTTTGACAACAGAAAAGGAACCGGGGAGGAGCGGGCGGAACGGGCTCAAGCGTTAGGGCCCCGGTCCTTGCCGGAGCCCGGCTCGCCCGGCCGGGGCGCGAGGCCGGTGAGCCGCCAGAAAAGGCGCCAGTACCGCTCCCGCAGGGATTCGTACCGGCGCATGAAAAACCCGAAGAGCTTGGCGAAAAAACGCCCCAGGAGCGTCTCGATGTCGTCCAGGAGCGAAAAGAGGACCGGGACGACCAGCAGGGTCAGCATCGTCGCAAGCGCGAGCCCGAAGATCACGATCACGGCCATGTTCGACCACCACTGGCTCGATTCGCTCGAAGTGAGGAGGACCGGGAGGTCTCCCTGTAGGAGGGGATGAAAGTCGATGCTGATCCCGACCGCCATGGGCACGAGGCCGAGGATGGCGGTGACGGCCGTGAGGAGCACGGGGCGGAGGCGCGTGGCGCCGGCCGCGACGATGGCGTCCTCGCGCGCCATGCCCCGGCGGCGGAGCCGGAGCGTGTAATCGAGAAGGACGATGGCGTTGTTCACCACCACCCCGGCGAGGGAGATCACGCCCACCCCGCTCATGATGATGCCGAAGGGCATCCGGAAGAGGCCGAGGCCGCAGAAGACGCCGCCGAGCGACAGGACGACCGAGGAGCAGATGATGAGGGGATAGATCAGGGAATTGAACTCGAAGACGAGGATGAGGAAGATGAGCCCGATGGTCACCAGAGCGGCCCAGCTCAGGAAGTCGCTCGCCTCCTTCTGGAACTCGAACTCGCCGGCGAAACGGTAGCTGGCGCCGGGAGGCATCTCGAGCCCGGGGGTGGACGGCGCGAGAATCCCCGGCAGAAGCATCTCGAGCATCAGGCGGTTCAGGCGCTCCCGCGCTCCCGCGTCCGTCTCGACGCGCAATATAAGCTTCCTGGCGCGCTCGATCCGGGCGGAGAGGGCGGGGTCGTTTTTCGGCCCGGCCGAGGCTTGGGCAAGGAGGCGGTCGAGCAGGGGGCGGTCGGCCAGGGGATTAAAGTCCCGGACGAAGGAATTGAGCGCCTGGACAAGCTCCGCCCCGGTGCGGGTCTCCTCCTCCCTTGATCGAGCGGCTGCGGAAAAAACAAGACCCCCGAGGAATCGGCGGAGTCGCTCCACCACGCCGGGCCGGGGCGCGTACGACGCGAGGCGGGCCCGGATCTCCTCGGGAAGCTCCGCGGCAGAAAAGTCCGCCGGGGTCTTTCCCTTCTCCAGGAGCCGGTCGGGCGTGAAGAACGGATCGCCCGCGAGGATCGCCTCGGCCGCCTGCCGGGCCGTCACCCCGGTGGTGCGCGTCGGGTCCACGTCGGCCTTGACGGTCACCACGCGTTCGTGGTTGATTCGCCGGATCGAGCCCAAACCCCCGGTGTATTCCATTCTCGCCACGGTCGTGAGGGGCACGAGGCCGTAGCCCGGGCTCGGGATTAGGACCTGCCGCAGGGCGTCGATGCTGTGGCGCTCGCTCTCCTGGAAGCGCATGACGATGTCGTAATCCTTCTTGCCCGCCCGGAAGGTGCTGATCGGCATGCCGTTGATGGCGGCCTTGAGGAGGAAGCCGATCGTCTGCGTGGAGAGCCCGAGAAGCGCCGCCCGCTTGCGGTCCACCCGCACCTGGAGCGTGGGCGTGCCCTCGGTGAAGTCGTCGCGGATGTTCCGGGTAAAGGGCACTCCCCGGAGGAGATCCCGCGTCTCGCGCGCGAGCCTCCCCAGCGTCTGGAAATCGTCCCCGACAAGCTCCACGGAAACGGGGGCGCCCGTCGGGGGCCCGTGCCGCGGCTCCTCCACCGTGATCTTGGCGCCGGAGACGTCCCGGACGCGCGCGGCCACGCGCTTGACCGTCTCCTTCGTGGACTCGGTGCGGTCCGGGACGTCGAGGTAGGTGGCGACCACCTGGTTGGGCTGATCGTCCTGGAAGAGGGAGCCCCCGCCGGCGGCCAGGGAATCCACGCGCGCGTAGACGTGCTCCGCGTTCGGGAGGTCGCTCGGGGCGAGGTAGGGCCGGCCGCGCAGGGTCCGGCGGGGCTTGGCGGCCGAGATCTCCGCGTACGACATCGGGTTCTTGAGCGAATACCGGCCGTCGAAGACGCGCTTCTCCACCTCCTCCACGACGCTGTTGCAGTAGGCGAGGTCCGCGCCCTCGGGCATGTTGAGATTGACCGTGGCGCTCTCCGGATCGATGGCCGGGAAGAACTCGGTGGGGGTCCGCAGCCCCACGCGGTAGAACCAGAACTCCACGAAAAACACGAGGGCGAGAGCCGCGATCAAGAGCACGGCGAGCCGGGGAACGAGCGGGAAGAGGCGGCGCGCAAACCGATGGAAGTAGCCGCGCGCCGCGACCGCCTCGGGGCGGGGTAAGTTCGCTCCCAGCGCTCCTATAAGAAGTCTCCGGTAGCCGCGGATGAACCATCCCCCCTGGGTCAGCATGTGGTGGTCGGCCCCGCTCTGGAGTTCGTCCGCGGAGCGCGTCTCGGCGGCGGGGCGGACGACCCGCAGGCAGGCCGCGGCCATGGCCGGGTTGATGACGAGCGCCACGAAGAGGCAGCTCGAGAGGACGATGATGACCGTGGCGGGGAGGTAATGCATGAAGGAGCCCATGATGCCGGGCCACCAGAGAAGGGGGAGAAACGCGGCGATCGTGGTGAGGGCGGAGGTGGTGATGGGATAGGCGACCTCGCTCGTGGCGCGCATGGCCGCCTCCACGCGCCCCACGCCCTGCTGCATGAAGCGGTAGATGTTCTCGACGATGACGATCGCGTTGTCCACGAGCATCCCCAGCACGAGCGTCAGGGAGAAGAGCACCACCATGTTGAGCGTGATGTCGAGGCCGCGCAGCACCATGAAGCCGAGGAGCATCGAGAAGGGGATGGAGAGGCTGATGAGCACGGCGTTCCGGACGCCCATCACGAGAAAGACCACCGCGATCACGAGGAGGAAGCCGCTGATCATGTTGTTCTCGAGGTCGCTCACCATGTCGCGGATCATCTTGGAGAAGTCCTGGAGTCGCGTGACGATCGTGCCCGGCGGCCAGGAGGCCTGCTGGGCCGCGAGCACCGCGTCCACCCGGGCGATAAGCTCGGGCACGTTTTCGCCCGCGCGTTTCTTCACGTAGAGGGTCACCGAGTCCTGGCCGTCCAGGCGGCTCGTGGAGTTCGTATCCTTAAACCCGTCGACGACCTTGGCGATGTCGCGCAGGTACACGGGCGCGCCCTTTTCGTCCACCTTGACGACGATGCCCTCCGCCTGCGCGGCGGTCTCGAACTCGCCCTCGAGGCGGAGCTGGAAGCGGCCCTCGGAGGTGCGGATGGTCCCGCCAGAGATGTTGGCGTTCTCGTTCTGGACCACCGCCTGGAGCGCGGTGAAGGGGACCTGGTAGAGCGCCATGCGGCCGGGCGAGACCTCGATGTGGATCTCGCGCTCGAGGCCGCCGACCACCACCACCTCCAGGACGCCGGGGACGCCCTCGATCTCGTCCTTGAGGTCGTCCGCCAACCCGCGCAGCGCCTGCGGTCCGGTGGGGCCCGACAGCGCGAGGACGAGGACCGGCATCTCCGAGGTGTTCACCTCCTGGACGGAGGGATCCTCGTCGAGGTCCACCGGGAGGTCCGCCTTGGCGAGATCGACCTTGTCCTTCACCCGCTGCAGGGCCTCGTCGATGTTCGTGCCGGTGATGAACTCCACGTTGATGACGGAGCTCCCCTCGGAGGAGGAGGAGCTGATCTTCTTCACGTTCTTGAGGCCCCGGAGCTTGTCCTCGATCTTCTTCGTGACGGAGAGCTCCATGTCCTCGGGCGAGACGCCTCGATAGTTGGTGGTGACGATGACGTTGGGGATGACGACCTCGGGCGCGGCCTCTCGGGGGAGGACGCGATAGCTGTAGATCCCGCCCACCACGATGAGGAAGGTCAGCACGAAGACGGTGACGCGGTAGCGGACCGCGGCATCGGAGATGATCATCGGTAAAGCTCTCCGAAATCCCGAAGGGTCTGGACCACGGCCGCCTCCTGGGCGTTCTCCACCTGGCGCTGCCCCATGACAATGAGCTCGTCCCCGGCCGCGAGGCCCGTGAGGATCTCCACGTCCCGGCCCTTGGTGAGGCCGAGCCGAACCACGCGTTTTTCGGCCTTCCCGTCCCGCAGCACGTAGCAGAACGGCTCGCCCCCGCGGACGACCACGGCAAAGAGCGGCACCACCACCGCCTCGGGCGCGCGGCGCCGGACGACCGTGGCATCCACGAACATCCCGGGCCGAAGCAGGGCTTCGGCGTTCTCCACTTCCAGGCGAAGCTGGTAGACCTGGGTGCCGGCGAGGGGCTTGAGGGAGAGGAAGGTCTTTTGGCCGACAAAGGCGCGCCCGCCCAGGGCGTCCACGCGAAGTTCCACCTCGCTCAGGGTCCGGAGGCGCTCCACGTCGGCCTCGGGAATCCCGATGGCGATCCTGACCTTGTGGATGTCGAGGATTTCCGCCACGGCATCGCCGGGTTTCACGAGCGTTCCGAGCGAGATGAAGCGATGATTGACGAGGCCGGAAAAGGGGGCGAGGATCGTGCAGCGCTGGAGACTAAGCCGGGCGGCCTCCAGGGCGCTTTGCGCCTCGAGGCGGGCGCCTTCCGCCTGCGCCAGGACGGCCTCGGCGGCCAGAAAGTTAGCCTGGGACTGGTCGTGCCCCGAGGAGGCGCTGTCCAGCTCCGCCCGGGTCATGGCCCCCTTTTCGAGGAGGGCCCGTGCCCGGTCCAGGCTCTGCCTGGCCAGGGTCAGGGCCGCCTGGGCCCGTGTCTGTCCCGCCTTGCCGCTCAAAATCCCCGCCTCGGAGACCGAGAGCGCCGCCTGGGCCCGCGAGAGGGCGATCCGATAATCCCGGTCGTCCACCCGGGCGATGGGGTCGCCGGCCCGGACGATGGCCCCCTCCTCCACGAGGCACTCCACGATCCGGCCGTTCACCTCCGCGGCCAGGGTGAGGTCCTCCCAGGGCTGGACAAGGCCCGGCAATTGAATGTCGTCCACGAGCAGCACGGGGCGGATCTTCCACGTCACCACATTGACGCGTTCGGTTTCGCGCGCGCCTTCCTCCGCCTGGAGGGATTCCTGAATGGTTGCCTTGCGCTGTTTGATCCGGCTGTACACGAACCCGATGAGAAGGCCGCCCAACAGCAAAACCCCGGCCCAAGGCAAGAGCTTCCAGGTTACGATGCGCAGGTACTCCCCGAAGGGCCTGGGCGGCGGCGGAGAAGAAAAGGACGGATCGCTCACGGTCAGGGTTCCTTCAAATGAGCCTTGAGAGAAAAAAGGCCTCCATCTCGATGGAAAGGCCGGATCGCCGTGTTTGGGTGCTTGGAGTTTGTTATTGACACGCTTTCAGCGGAGAATGTCCCATCCTGGTTATTTATCGGCGTCGAATTGGCCTATCGGCTCCCACAATCACTCATATGGGCCCCTCAAGAAAAGGATAGACTACTCTGCCGGGCGTATCCCTGTCAAGGTGCAACTCGGCCTCGGCAGAGGAGAAAGGGAAGGAAGAGGTCCTTTTTCCTTAGGCCGCCGGTGCGCGCTTTTGTATAATCCTTGTGTCGGATTGACGTAACAGAACCCGCGCGAGAGGCCTTATGACGGCTCCAAAGCTTGAACCAGCCCCATCGAACAAGGCCTGCATCATCGAAGAAACCCGGGCGGTCCGGGTATTTATCTCGAATGCCCTTGCGCCGTTGGGCTTGGGGGCGTGGGGATTCGAATCCGGTTCGACGGGCTTAAGCGCGCTCCTCGCCGCTATGCCGGAGGCGCTCCCGGCGCTTGTTATTTGCGAGTCGCGCTTCCGGGACATTGACGGCCGTTTCCTGCTCCAGCGCCTGCGAAAAAACCCTCTCACCGCCCGTCTTCCTCTCCTTGTCCTGAGCAGCGCGAGGGACCCGGAGACGCGCCAGTCCGTTCTCCGCGCCGGGGCGGACGAGTTCGTGCCGAAACCCTGTCGGCCCGAGTATCTCCAGGCCAAGGTCCGTCTTCTCCTGGCCAACGAAGCGGCGCTTGCGCGCGCCAAGGAACCGGGCAGGCGGACGCTTCTCCTCCTCGACGAGGACCCCTTTTCCATGGAGTCCCTGCGGGCCGAGCTTGTGGAGGAGGGCTACCTCGTGCTCTGCGCCGGGAACGCCGAGGCCGCGCTCCGTCTCCTGGAAGAAGACCCGCAACTCGTCCTCGCGGACCTGGAGGAGCAAAACGTCCGGCCCGCGACCTTCGTGAAGCTCCTTCAAAAACGCGCCCCCGTATGGATTTTCTTCCGGGCCGAATCGCTTGACGAGGCCTGGAGGACGCGCCTGCGCGCGGCCGGCGTCCGGGAATTCCTCCAAAAATCCATCCGGGCGCAGGAGCTTTTCCAAAAGATCGAGCGCCTTCTCCAGTACGCCCCGCCGCCCCATCTCATTGAAATCGAGGCCCCCTGGCCGGTCCGCCTCTCGCAGGCCGCCCGCCCGTTCCCGCCCACGGTGGGGGGGAACTTTTCCCTGTCCATGGAGACGCTTGTAGAACTCTTTTCCGAGAATCCCGAGCTCGACGTGGGCCGGACCTTTCTCTCCGGAGCCTCGGTCCGCCTCCGCGAGGAGCCGTCGGCCGAGCCTTTGCTCAAGGAAGGCCGGACCATCCGTTCGGACGCGCTCAAAACCATCCGGGCGCGCCTCGCGGAGCAGCCGGAAAACGTGCTGGGAGCCGGGGAGGAGCCCGTCCGATTCCTGACCGTCCGCCGTAACCCTGATTGCGGAAAATACCTGTACGAAAAGCGCCCCTTTGGAATCGATCGGATTCGCGCGGCCATCGAGTCCGACCCCTTGGCCCAGCGCCTTCTTGTCTTGGATGGAACACCGGAAGAGGCCGAAACAACGAAAGTTATGGCGGGGCTCTTCGATTTTCTCGACCTTCTTTTCTTCGCCTACGAATTCCAGGCCGAACCGAAACAGGCGCTTCTCAAGCACTCCCTGACCGTGGCGCTCCTGCTCGTGCGCCTGGGAATCGAAACGCTCCGGGGCGTCCCGGACGCGGACCCCGCGCGAAGGAGGGCCTTCCTTACGATTCTCGGACTCGCGGGATTCTTGCACGACATGGGCCTGGTCGATCCCGCCATGCCGGCGCCGGACTCGGAACGCCACTTCAAGGTCTACGCGGCCCACGCGGAGCTCGGGTTCGAGCGTCTTCGGGAGAGCAGGCTCTTCGAGGCGGTGAAATGCATGGTGCGGGACCACCACAAGGACCTGTCCCATTGGACGAGCCGGTTCGACTCCTGCACGCGACTCCTGCAGCTTGCGAACGACTGCCACAACCTGGTGCGGCCGTATGGGTTCCTGGCCCGCGGCCGGGAGCTCGAGCCCTCGCCCGACCCCTACACCGTGGAGGAGGCCTGCCTCATCCTCCGGGACCGCGCGCGGCTCGGATGTTACCGTCGGCTGGAGGCGCAGTTGCTCCTCAAGGTCCTGCAAGGCGAGGGGGCGGCCGTTATGGAGCAGGAGGGATAGATCACGGATAGTATTTTGGCGTCATTAATTGCTTGTTTTCTTGTCTTTCCCATTTTGGTGGCAATAGAGGTTAGTGCTTCGCGCCTAATAATTTCAACACTTATCTTGCTGTACTCAATTTATCTTATTTCGACTTCCTCAATTTTCTGAGCCGAATCCACTTGCCTTCTGCATTTTTATAATGCCAGACGTACCAACCGTTTGTTGGCTTTTTCGTAATTGCCATAGCAGCGGCCGTAGGTGATTTGTACAAAACATTGTGCAAGCGGATAAGGCCATTAGTTCGAACGGCGGCCATATAGTTCTTGCCGTTATGGGTCATTCTAATAAAAAAGAAACCGTCCGTTGCATAGGGTGCGAGAGGCAACTTGCCCTTTTTAGCACTTTTCAATTGTTCCTTACGTCCCATGATGTCGGATATCTGCTCGTGTTGAATTATCCGTATCTGACACCTAAGCTTTTTTCTTAAGTCCTCAGCATGTGCTAAACGCCCCTTGGTTGCATTACCCTTGGGAACAGCGATACGAAGAATAAG
>JAZDLH010000186.1:0-7998 GCA_043802275.1 Planctomycetota bacterium | reverse complement strand
GCACCGAGCTTCCGCTTCTCTATCATGGGGATTATCCGGAAAACGTTCGCGCCTGGGTCGACCCGACCGAGATTCTGGCCCAGACCTGCGTGGACTACGCCCTGGGGGGCGACCTCCCCGAGGGCTCTGCCTACGACCATGCCAAAGTTCAGGTCTCGTCCGGGAAGAGGAACGGGTGAGGATTGTGGATCGCCGCTCTATAGCGGCATTATCTGTTGTAGCACATTGTTTTATGTCTTTTTTCTTGCCGCTTTCCTTATGATCATGGATTAGCAACAAGGCTTCTTGTTGATCATGAAATGCGCTTTCATGATTAACATAAGTGGATTTTTAAGAAACCACATTTCCGGGCGAATCAATTAACCGAGGGCGAGCATCAAGCATAACTCTTAACAGATAAAGCCGATAGTGACACGAAGGCGCAGCTATAAAAAAGAGACTTGCCTATCGAGAGACGGCCTATTCCATCTACCCGCCGGGCTCGAGAAGCGAAAAGCCCGAGGCCTTGTCCCTTACGCGCGCGGCGTTTGTTCCGAGAATTTCATAAAGAATCGCCTCGCCCACGAGCCAGGTCTTCACGCCCGGCCGGATGCAGCCGGTGAGGGTCTGCCCGGAGCGGCCGAGCGCCGCGTGCATGTGGAGGACGGGCCGCCCGTCCTCGCCCGGCGCGAGCACGCCCACGCCCGCGACCTCGTGCGCGCCGTCCACCGGCAGGAGCATGGGCTCGGGCGGCAGGGCGGACGAATCGCGCGGGCCCACCACCACGGCCCCGCCGCCCACCCCGCCCAAAAGGATCGCGTGGCCCACGCGCACGCCTTGCGCCTCGGCGAAGCGCTCGATGCACCCCGGCGCCTCGTCCCCGTCCTCCAGCCGGATCACGAAGACGCGGCCGATCTGCCCTTCGCAAGCCTTCATGGGGTCCCCTTGATCATGCGCAGCCCCTCCTCCCCTGGCGGGGCAGGAAAATGTCGGTCCCAGCCGAAAACACCCGGAACCCCGATGTCGCACCCTGCGCATTTTGCGCCCATGGATCGGGCCCGTCAATGCAAAAAGCCCGGGCCGGAAAGGTCGAGGAATCGGCCCGCTCGCAGGAAAACCCCGGTTTCGGCCTTTTGTGAAGGAGTGATGGGGCGCCTTAATCGGGCGGGCCATCCGGGATATCTTCGGCTTGACCTCGCGGCGGTTTCCCCTTACAATGGGTTCCGTCTCCCGGATGCGACCGGCAGCAGATCTTGATTGGAACGTCCCGGACACGCCCCGCCGGAGCGGGAGCGGAACGCAAGAGGAACCCGACCATGACAGCCGAACCCTCGAAGATGACGAGCGAGACAGAGCTTTTGCTCAGCAAGATGCCGGAGCTCGACGCGAGCGACCTCCACCTCAAGGCCAACTCCCCCCCCATTTACCGCGTCCACGGCCTCCCCCGCCGCGCGGAGGCGCGGGTCCTGAGCATGGAGGAGGTCGCCCAGCTTGCCGCCGAGATCATGACCGACCGGCAGAAGCAAATATTGGCCGAAATCGGAACCGTGGACTTCGCCTACAGCATCTCCGGCGTGGGGCGCTTTCGCCTGAGCGTCTTCCGCCAGCGGGGGAGCGTCTCCCTCGCGGCCCGTCGGGTCCGGGTCGGCATCCCCAGCCTCGAGGACTTGAACCTCCCCAAGGCCATCACCCGCGTCGCGGGCTATCCCGACGGGCTCGTGCTCGTGGTCGGGGCCACCGGCTCGGGCAAGTCCACGACCATCGCCGCGGTGCTCGGGCGCATCAACGCCTCGCGCCGCTGCCACATCCTCACGATCGAGGACCCGATCGAGTACATGTACCACGACGACAAGGCCTTCATCAACCAGCGCGAGGTGGGCATCGACGTGCCGAGCTTCCACGAGGCGCTCAAGTTCGGCGTGCGCCAGGATCCGGACGTGATCCTCGTGGGCGAGATGCGCGACAGCGACACCATCGAGACGGCCCTCTCCGCGAGCGAGACCGGCCACCTCGTCTTCGGAACCCTCCACTCGATCGGCGCCAGCCAGACGCCGGGGCGGATCCTCGACTTCTTCCCGGACTACCGCCAGCCGCAGATCCGGCAGCTTGTGTCCACGACCCTGCGCGCCATCGTGGCGCAGAAGCTCCTCCCCTGCGTCAAGCAGGGCATCCCGCGCATACCGGCGGTGGAGATCATGTTCTCCAACGCCGTCATCCGGAAGATCATCCAGGAGGGGGACGATCCGCGCATCAACGAGGTCATCCGCGCCCAGGTCAAGGACGGGATGCAAGACTTCAACATGAGCCTCTTCCATCTCGTCCAGGGCGAGTACGTGACCGAGGAGGTGGCGGCCAGCGCCAGCGCCTATCCCGAGCAGCTCCGCATGCTTCTTAAGGGCATGGTGCTCAACATCGACCAAACCGCTTATAAGGTATAAAAAGATTATCGGTTTTGAGGCGCGGATCGGGCGCCGGGGCCGCCTTTACCCCTCGAGGCGGGCGTGGGAACCGCTTCGGGGGGAGAAGCGGGCGCAGCCCTTTTTTTCTTGTCCGGGCGGGCTCGCCGCATATCATGACCGGGGTTCATCACCGGCAGCGGCGCAGGACGGAGCAAGCCGGGCCCTTTTTCTGTTTTCCGGCAAGGAGCGTCATGAATTTTTCCTTTATCGACACCCTGAAATTCGACGACCAGGGCCTCCTCCCCTGCGTGGTCCAGGACGCGGACACGAACGAGGTGCTCATGGTCGCCTACATGAGCCGGGAGAGCCTTCGCCGGACGCTGGAGAAGGGGTTGTGCACCTTCTTCAGCCGCTCGCGCCAGGCCCTCTGGCTCAAGGGCGAGACGAGCGGACACACCCAGGAGGTGCGCGAGGTCCGCCTGGACTGCGACAGCGACACCCTGCTCATTCGGGTGAAGCAGAACGGCGCGGCCTGCCACGCCGGCTTTTACTCCTGCTTCTACAGGCGTCTGAGGCCCGACGGCACGCTGGAGGAGTCGGGGGAGCGCGTCTTCGACCCCGAAACGGTCTACCGGAAGAAATAAAAGGGCCCGCAGCATGGCGCGCGCGAATCCCGAGGTCGCTTACCTGCCCTCCGCCGCGATCCGGAAGGCGCTGGCCCGGTTCCCGACGCCCTTCTTCCTCTACGAGGAGGAGAGGATCCGCGCGAACTGCCGCGCCTTCTGCCGGGCCTTTTTAACGCGCTTCCCGGTCTTCGGCCCCCTCTATGCCCTCAAGGCGAACACGAACCCCGAGATCCTCCGCATCGTCTTCTCCGAGGGCTTCGGCGCGGACGCATCGAGCGAGGCCGAGGCGTGGGTGGCGCACGCGCTCGGCGCGGGGGGCCTTTACACCGGAAATTACACGCCGGAGGGCGAGTTCCGCTTCGCGCTCCGGAACGGCTTCCGCTTGAACCTCGACGACCTCTCCATGCTCCCCGCGATCCGCCGGATCGGGGCGCCCGCCTTCCTATCCTTCCGCGTAAATCCCGGCATTTCCAAAGGCGGGATGAAGAGCCTCTTCCTCGCCGGGCCGGATGCGAAGTACGGCATTCCGGCCGAGGAGACCGTCCGGGCCTATCGCGCGGCCAAGCGCCTGGGCGTCAAGCGCTTCGGCCTCCACGCCATGACCGGCAGTAACGTTCTGGACGAGGCCTACTTTCCGGCCGTGGCCGGAAGGTTGTTGGACATCGCGGGCGCGGTGAAACGCGCCCTCGACATCGACTTCGAGTGCCTGAACATCGGCGGCGGGTTCGGCGTGCCCTACCGCCCCGAGGAGTGCTCGCTCGACCTCGACCGCGTCGCGCTAAAGGTGCGCCGCGTCTTCGAGCGAAAGTGCCGCGAGCACGGCCTCAAGGAGCCCGTGCTCATGGCCGAGCCGGGCCGGTGGATCCTGGCGAACGCCGGCTGGCTCGTGGCCGCGGTGACCGTGGTAAAGAAAAGCTACAAGACCTTCGTGGGCCTCGACGCGGGCATGAACGACCTGCCGCGGCCGGCCATCTACGACGCCTATCACCACGTCACCGTGCTTGGCCGGTCCGCCCGCGCCCGGCGCCGGCCCGTGAACGTGGTCGGCCGCCTGTGCGAAAACAACGACCAGTTCGCGCGGGACCGGCTCCTCCCGCCCGTCCGTCCGGGCGACGCCGTCGTCATCCACACCGCCGGCGCGCACGCCTACGCCATGGGCCACAATTACAACACCCGGCCCCGCAGCGCCGAAGTCTTGCTCACCTCGCGGGGGACGTTGCGGGAGATCCGACGGGCGGAGACCGTGGGCGACCTTTTCCAGACGACGGACCTCGCCCGGGCCGCCGCGCGAGTATCCATCGAGCGGCAAATACGCGCCGCCGTCGCGCGCCGCCGGAAAGGAGCGCGAAGACCGTAAGGCCGCGCGCCGAAGAGGCCCTTGCCCGGCCGCACGGTCGCGTTGAAGAGACGGCTCGAAACGGTCGCAGAGCCTCGGTTCTGAAGCAGAGGGAAGGAGGCGCCATGAAGGTCCTGGTCACGGGCGGCGCGGGGTACGTGGGCAGCCACGCCGTGCGCGCCCTCCTCGATGCCGGGCACGAGGTGCTCGTCCTCGACACGCTCGAAAAGGGGCACGCCGACGCCTGTCCCGGCGCCCAGTTCGTCCTCGGGAGCACCGCGGACTTCGACCTCGTCTCGGCGCTCCTCGAAAGCGAGCCGATCGGATGCGTCATGCACTTCGCCGCCTACGCGGAGGTGGCCGAAAGCATGAAGCGGCCGGAACGGTACTATGCGAACAACACCGCGGCGACCGCCGTGCTCGTGCGCGCGTGCGTGGAGAAGGGAGTGAACCGCTTCGTCTTCTCCTCCACCTGCGCGGTCTACGGCGAGCCGCAGTCCCTGCCTTTGGTGGAAACCGCCCCGAAGAAGCCCGTCTCCCCCTACGGCCACAGCAAGCGGCTCTCCGAGGAGATCCTCGACTTTGTGAGCCGCCGGACGGCCCTGCGCTACGTCGCGCTCCGCTACTTCAACGCCGCCGGGGCCCACGCCTCGGGCACCCTCGGCGAAGACCACACCCCGGAGACGCACCTCATTCCCCTCGTTCTCCAGGCGGCGCTCGGCCGGCGCGAGGCCGCGCGCCTCTTCGGGACCGACTACCCCACGCCCGACGGCACGTGCGTCCGCGATTACATCCACGCCTCCGACCTCGCCCGGGCGCACCTCGCGGCCATGGAATACCTCCTCCACGGCGAGGAGAGCGCCTCCTTCAACGTGGGCACCGGCGAGGGGCATTCCGTGCGCGAGGTCGTCGAGCTCTGCCGTCAGGTGACCGGCCACCCCATCCCGACCGTGGAGGAAGCCCGCCGCCAGGGCGATCCGCCCGCGCTCTACGCGGACGCCTCCCTCATCCGCAAGCGCCTCGGCTGGACGCCCCAGGAGAGCGACCTCGAGCAGATCATCGCCTCGGCCTGGAAATGGCACAGCCTCCATCCGAGGGGTTATCATTGAGCTTGGGGCTCGTTTCCCGAACCCGGCCGTCAAAAAAAATTTCCCGATGCCCGGTCCGTGTTCCCCTCCCGGTATTTTCCATGGGATCGCCAGAGCGCCCGTTGTGTCTGTACCCTGTCCGCTTCTCTTGAACCGAGGATTTTGAAACCATGAACAGCATCTTCGAAGCCCTCATGATGGTCTGCTGGGGCATCGGGTGGCCCATCTCCATTCTTAAATCTCTCCGCACCAAGGTGGTGGTCGGCAAGAGTCCGCTCTACATGTCCGTCGTGGCGACCGGCTACCTGAGCGGAATCTTCCATAAGTGGTTGTACAACCTGGATTACGTCACGGTCCTCTACGCCTTCAATTTCTTCCTCGTGCTTTTCGATCTTTACCTCTATTACCGCTACCTCCCCCCCGCCGGTAAGGCGCCGATAGGCGACGGCCTCCTTCCGCCCGGAACCACCCCCTGAAGACCGCTTCCGTGCTCAGGCTTTCTCCCGGCCGGACGCGCGGCCGGACGGGATGGGTGTCATCCCGGCGTCGGCAAAAAAAAGCGCCGTCCGCAAACGGCGCTCGGTTCGGGGAATGCTGCGAGGAGGAGATGGATTACAAGGTCTTTGTCGCGTTTTGAGAGCTATCCCGCGCCTTTCCCGGCAATCCCGGAAAAGGGGAAGCCCAACCGGTGTTCAGCTCTGCTGCGCCGGAGAGGGCACGTCCATCTCCGCCACCACCCAGTCGTGCAGGGTTGTGGGCGGCACGTGGACGTGATACTTCTGCCGCATGCGCTGCGTGGCCTTTTCCAGGGTCATGGACTGCTTGACCACGAGGTCCACCGCCGTGCGCCGGACGCGGTTGGTGAAGCGGCCGCTCGGCATGGCGAGATGGTCCATGGAGAGCGAAAAGTGCCGGCGGCAGTGCACGCAATAATGCTTGCTGTAGGTCACCTCCAGCACGGTGGGAGTGCTGATGCCCACCTCCCGAAGGAGCCGCCGGCCCAGGGAGTGGCGCTTGCCCATGTGGCTGCAGCGCGGGCAGATGGCGAGCTTGCGGGACAGGTTGATGCGGCGGATCTTGGTTCCTCGCGGGATGTCGACTTTTCGAGACACCTTTTTTCTCCTCCTGCCGGCCCGGCATTTGCCGGGGGAACGTGACCTTGGTGGGTTCCCGCGTCTCCTGCATGGTTTCGGCCGTTCCGCGGGAACCGCGCGGCTCTATGATGAGATATCGTCAGAACGACGCATCCGCCTTAAATTGATTTTCCCGAAGAAACCCTTTTTTTCGTCCCCGTGGCCCACGCCCCTTTTCTTGGGTCTTGACCCCTTCGGATCGACCCGGTAGAGTTATATACGATGCGAAAACCCCTGTGCCGGGCTGTGCACCGGGGCGGATTCGCAAACCGGCGGCAGGGCAAGAAAGCGGAAGCATATGCCGAAATGCACTATCTGTAGCCAGGAATTCACGCAGTCTGCCGAGTTACAGCTCGTCCGGGACCCGAAAAACAACTGGGTTCTCGCCTGCAGGGCGTGCACGGCGCAAATGACCATCCCGGCCCCCGAGCCCCCCGGCCCGCCTAAGACGGTCGACACGATCCCCCTCCTCCCTCCGGAGGCGGCCGAGGAAAAAGCCGAGGAAAAGGCCGAGGAGCCGCCGCCCGCGCCGCCGGAGATCGACCGCTTCACAAGCGCACCTCGTCTTCGCACGACCAAGGAAAAGCTCTCCCACGGCGAAGAGCAGACCCTCCAGCGGATCAAGGAGACGCTTGTCGAGCTGGCCCGGGAGTCGGAAAAGCGCGCCCAGAGATCGCCCACGGAAAGGCGCAATCCCAAGCGCTATATCGTGGATCTTCTCATGGACTTCGCCTTCCTCCGGGACGACGCGCTCCACGAGGCGCGCGTCATCAACATCTCGAAGGGCGGCATCGGCTTCCGGACCTTTTATCCGATCCAGCCGGGGCAGGTCCTCCGGGCGGTCGTCCGCTCCCTCGACCAGGCCGAGGAGACAAGCCGCGTGGAGAACTTCATCGAGATCCGCAGCGTCTCCCTTTGCGAGGACGGCCGGTATGCGGGGGGCGGGCGCTTCATCCGCCGCATCGGCGTGGACGACACCAACCGGCGGAAGTATCCCCGCCGCAAGGCCTCGCACCCCCTCTGGTACTACCGCGACGGGAGCGAGCTCCTCTGCAAGGGCCGGACGCTGGACATCTCCCAGGGGGGGCTCCGGTTCCAGTGCGACGAAGCGATCCCGGTCGACGAGGTCCTCAAGATCACGCTCCGCACCGAGCCTCCGGCCTTTGTCTATGCCGACCTTCGTGGCACCATCACGGTGGTGCGGAGCGTGGAGAAACGCCCGCACCTGTACGAGCTGGGCTGCTGCTTCACCCAGCTCCAGGTCATCCCCCTCGAAGCGCCGGAGACCAGCGTCTCCCCGTCCGGCCGCTTGTCTTGAGGGGTCGTTTCGTTACAATGAAAGGCGTCCGAGGGCCTGCGGCCGAGGAAACTCTTCCATGAGAAGCGAGCTCACCTACGCCCTGATCACGCCCTACAGCCTGGCCAAGAGCCGCACCG
>JAZDLH010000185.1:0-3186 GCA_043802275.1 Planctomycetota bacterium | reverse complement strand
CCCCGGATTCGCTTGACATGCCTGGCCTGGGTGTACGTGACCTCGGCTCGGCGGGCACCGCGCATCTTGCTGAAGTGGACCGCGAGCGTGGCCGCATCGAGGAGCGTCTCCTGGGGGAGAGACGCGTCCTTTGGCGAACGCGCGACCACGTGGCTTCCCGAGGCGGGCGCGAGGTGGAACCACCAGTCGTTCCCCCGCGCCAGGCGGAAGGAAAGGAGGTCGTTGCCCGGGCCGCTTTTTCCCACGAGGATCTCGATCCCGTCGAGGCTGGTGAAAACCCGCACGTTCTTGAGAACCGCGGCGCGCGCCGGGGCCCTTTGGTTTTTCGGTCCGCCGGAAGGGGCCTCGAAGAGGCCCCTCACCCTGAGATGCCGTGCGCGCAAGAGAAGCTTCTCGGGGAGAGGCGCTTCGGGACCGGACTTCTCGCACCAGGACCGGACGGCCTCGGTCAGGGCGAGGAGGTCCTTCCGGCGGGCGGCATTCCGGGCGATCTCCGCCTCGATCTTTTCGCGTCCGCGCTCGAGCTTGGCCGCCTTTTGGAAGCGCCGCTCCATGGATTCCCGGGGGCTTTGGGCCGGATCGAGGAGGATCGTGCGGGTGGCCTGCGGCCGGTCGGCGTAGAAATCCGGCACCGTGGCCTCCTTCATGCCGCGGCGAAGCGAGGAGAGGCCGGCCTTGAGGAGCTCGCCCTCTTCGCGGATCCCGGCGGCCGCCTCGCAGTCCGCGCGCCCGCGTCGGAGCTTGGCCTCTCTTCGATCCGCCCGCTCCAGGGCCCGTTCCAGGGCGCGGGAGAGGCGTCGGGCGTCGTCGGAGAGCGGGGGCGAAGAAGGTGTCGGACTTCGAGACGAATGATCCTGGGCCATGGGCATGGGCGCGTCCGGGGTTTGGATTTCCTTCCGAGGGGGTTTCGGGTTAACGGCGCCGGACCGGGGCCGGCCCTTTTCCCTTTTTTTCCAGGCGCCTCGTGTGCCGCTGAAGAATGTCGGTTTCGCGTCGCACGGCCTCTTCCGGTGTCTCCATCGGAAGGGAGAGGAGGCTGGGCGTGAGGGACTTGTGCTCGCGGAGGCGATGCCGGACGGTCTTCCCCTCGACGAGGTAGATGACCTCCTCGGCGATGTTGGTGGTGAGCGCCGCCACGCGCTCGAGGGACCGGCTCACGGCGAGAATGTGGCAGCAGCGCTCGATGGTCCGGCTGCTTTCGTGCATGATCGCCAGGAGCTCGGCAAAGATCCGCGCGCCCTCCTCGTGCACGACCGGAATTTCGCCGATCATTTTCCACGCGAGGTTGGCGTCCTGCTCGACCAGGGCGCGGACGCTTTCCCGCATCATCTGCCCCACCTGCTCGACGAGGGAGGCGAAGTCCACGACCTGGGAGAGGAGGGTTTGCTCGCGCACGAGGAAGAGGACATGCCCGCAGACATCCACCGCCTGGTCGCCGATGCGTTCGAGATCGTACGAGATCTTCAGGGCGGAGGCCGCGAAGCGCAGGTCTTCCTTCTTGAGCGCTCCGCTTCCGAAGAGCTTGAGGCAGTCCTGATTCAGGGCGAGCTCCCTCTCGTCGATCTCGCGGTCGTACTCGATGATGGAGGCGGCCATCTCCTCGTCCCCGTCGATGAGGGCCATGACGGCGGAGCTGAGCGCGTTCTCGCACATCTCCCCCATTACGATGAGGTCGTTTTTGAGCTTTTCGATGATGGCGCGGGTCGGCATTCGGCTTCCTCCCGTTCCCCTCTTTCCGGCGTATCCCTTCCCGTGTTTCACAGCATCGGGAGCCGGTCTTCTTCCGCCCCTCGGGGGACGGGACGCTCGGCTTGGAACCCCGGCCAAAAGTTTCCCGGCCGCCTTTCATCCTATGCGGGGGGAGTTCGGAGTCAAGGGTCTTGTGCGGCCGGAGCGGGATCGGATCGGGCTTGTTAGCGGGGGAGCGTTCCTCCGGGCGGCGCGCCTTGGTCCCCCGGTCCTCCGTCAACGGTCGAAGGGCATGGCGACGATGGGCGTGCCGCAGAAGATGCAGAAGGGGCGCCGGCGCGCAAGCGCCCGGCCGCACTCCGGGCACTTGGCGGGCGCCTCGGTCCGGGCGACCTTTCCGTCGATCTTTCCGTCGCGGAGGTCG
This sequence comes from Planctomycetota bacterium, assembly GCA_043802275.1. Lineage (GTDB taxonomy): Bacteria > Planctomycetota > SZUA-567 > SZUA-567 > JAFGNG01 > JAZDLH01. The sequence continues at coordinate 1,073 of JAZDLH010000185.1, read as the reverse complement.
ATCTCGGCGAGGCGCTTGATGAGGTCCTCGTCCGTGTAGCCGTGCTCTTCCTTGAGCATCTCCCAGAGCGCCTCGGTCGTCATGAGGAGCCGCTCGATGTCCGCGCGGAACTCCCGGATCTCGGTCTGCGCCTTTTGCGAGGCCTCCTGGGCGCTCCGGGCGGAGATCTGCGCGCTGAGGTTTTCGCCCATGCTCCTATAGCCGCCGAAAACCGGTCCGATAACCATGGCTCTCCTCCCATGATACGATTGCGCTCTTTTCCCCCTCCGCGCTTGCGACGGGCAAACTTCATGGTAGCAGCTCTCGCCCGTGGCGGCAATGGGAAAGCCTCGGGTTTTTCAAAAGGAAAGGCCGCCCGAAGAGGCCGGAGAACTTGCGCGATGAGCAGGGGGCTGGTACAATGTCCTTCGCGTTCCGCGCGGATTGCCAACGTTGTTTTTGCGATACGCCTCTCGACGGCTCGTTCGAGGAAGCGGAGCGGAATGCATGCGGGTCGGGAACCTGCCCGGCCGCCCGGCTCATGGGCCCCGGGGCAGGCGAAGAGGGTCCGCGTTCGATCGCTCGTCAGGGATGGTCGCCGATGCGTTTCCTCCGGTGGTTGCCAGGTTTTCTCCTCGCGCTCGCCTCGGGATTGTCGCCCTTTCTTTTCTCCGGCTGCGAGACGGAAACCCTTTATGGGAGGCCCTTCCTTCTCGAGGCCGACGGCCGACTGTACCTGACCGTTCAAACCGGGATCCCGGGCGGAACAGGACAGGAATTCCTGCTTCTGACTTCCGCCGATCCTTCGTACCGGCACTGGACGAGCCCGGAACGGATGCGCGGGCAGGTGGCGGGCCTTGTGCCGGCCGAGCAGGGCCTCCGAATCGTCTTCAGCACCGGCACGGTTTTCGATTTCCAATACAAGGAAGGGGCAACCCATCGCCGGACGAGCCTCTTCGGTTCCCAGGCGTTCCTGGCCGCCTCGGGCACCCCGGAGAGCACCGTGGCCCTGGCCTTTGAAAACGGGAAATTCCAGCTCTACACCCTTGTCCCAAAAGAGACTGTCCTTCCTCCACCGCCCGAGACGGCGAAGG
>JAZDLH010000184.1:0-17613 GCA_043802275.1 Planctomycetota bacterium | reverse complement strand
GAGATCATCGCGCGCTGAGCCGAATCCCCGACAGACGAGCGAAGGGCGGAACACCTGTTCCGCCCTTCGTATTCCCGGCTCCCCTCGCCGCGCCGCCACTCCCCCGACAAAAAACCCGGCCGACCTCGCGGTCGCCGGGTTTTCGTCTTCGCCTGTCGGATGGCTACATCCGGTACTTGCCGAAGTCCTCGGGCTTGAGGTTATCCAGCCACTCCCTCCACTTGTCGGTCTCTTCCTTTTCCTCCGAGATCTCCACGCTCTTGGCCTGGGACACCACCTTCTCGGTGACGAAGATGGGCGCGTTCACCCGCAGCGCCAGTGCGATGGCGTCGCTCGGCCGCGCGTCGATATTGATGATGGTCCCGGTGTGGTTCAGCTCGATCACGGCGAAGAAGGTGTTGTCCTTCAGGTCGTTCACCACCACCTGCTGCACCGTGACCCCCAGGCCGTCCAGGATGCTCTTCAGGAGGTCGTGTGTCATGGGGCGCGGGAAGCTCTCGTTCGAGAGCTTCCGGTTGATGGCGATCGCCTCGACGATATGAATGCCGATCGTGAGGGTGCGCTTGCCCCCCTTCTCCCGCAACATGACGAGCGTGGGGGACTCCTGCGTTTCGCTGATGATGAGACGCCCGATTTCGCATTCGACGAGTTCCATGGCGTTCTTCCCTTGCCGAAAAAAACTTCGCGCTCCTCCCCGGCTTTCCGGGGAAAGATGCCCCGCCGGTCAGGCCTCCAGGTCCAAGGCGCCCACAAGGCCCCGCACGGTCTCGTGGTGGGCCTGGAGCCACTCGGCGAGGTCCTCGACCAGGCGCACGGTCGCGTCAGGCCGGACGAAGTTCATGGTGCCCACCTCCACGGCCGAGGCCCCGCACAAGAAAAAAGCGACCGCGTCCTCGTGGGACGCGACGCCCCCCACGCCGATGATGGGGATGGCCACCGCCTGCCGCGCCTGCCAGACGAGGCGCAGGGCCACCGGCCGGATCGCGGGCCCGCTCAGGCCCCCGGTCACGTTCGGGAGGACCGGCCGCCGCCGCTCGATGTCCACGGCCATGCCGAGCAGGGTGTTGGCCACGACCAGGGCGTCGGCCCCCTCCCCCTCCACGGCCCGCGCGATCGGGGCGATGTCGGTCACGTTGGGGCTGAGCTTCACCCACAGGGGCTTCCCGGTGCGCCTCCGCAGCCGCTGCACCAGTTCGGCGCTGAGCTCGGCCGAGACGCCGAAGGTCATGCCCCCGCGCTTCACGTTCGGGCAGGAGACGTTGATCTCCAGGGCGTCCACGCGCCCCTCCCCCTCCAGCCGGTCCACGACCGCGGCGTACTCGGCCGGGGACTCGCCCGCCACGCTCACGACGACCTTCGTGGCGAAGTCCTTGAGCTTGGGAAGGCACTCCCGGCAGAAGACCTCCACCCCCTCGTTTTGGAGGCCGATGGCGTTGAGCATGCCCGCCGGGGTTTCGGCGACGCGCGGCGGCGCATGTCCCGCCACGGGGCGCGCGGTCACGCTCTTGGTGACGATCCCGCCGAGGCGGTTCAGGTCCACGAAGTCCGCGTACTCGGTCCCGTTGCCGAAGGTCCCGGAGGCGCTTAAGACCGGATTCGCGAGCGTGAGGGCCCCCACCGTGGTCTCCAAAAGCTCGGGAATCATAAACGGCGGCATGATTCGCTGTCCTTTATCCGCTTTCCCGTTGCGGGGCTCCCCGGCTCAACGCCTTTCGCCCCGTCTCGCCGAAGGGAGGAACGGGAGGTCTTGAGCGGGGCGGCGCCGCGTCGCGCCGTAAAAAAAAATAACCCCCCCGCGCGTGGGGCTCTTGGATGGAACGCCGGACGCTCGCTTTCCCGCGTTATTCCGATTCCGTCTCGATCGCGGCGGGCCCCTCGGCGCGCGGTTCGAGGAAGAGGCTCCACACGATGAGAACGACGGCGCCGACGGTGATCTCCACGTCCGCCACGTTGAAGGTCGGCCACCAGTTGAACCACCCCTCGAACGTCAGAAAATCCTCGACGTGGCCGAAGCGAATCCGGTCCGCCACGTTCGCGAGCGCCCCGCCGATAAGAAGCCCGAAGGGCCAGAGGGGCGCATGGGCGTAGTGGCGGTCGGCCAGCCAGAACAAAACGCCCATGATCGCCACCGAGACGGCCAAGAGGATCAGGTTGCTCTCCTTGACCAAGGCGAGGAGGGAGAACGCCGCGCCCCGATTGAAGGTCGGCGCGATCCGCAGGAATCCCTTGACGAGGGGCAAGGCATCCACGTGGTTGCCGTCCAGCCATCGATCGTACGCCTCGAAGGCCAGCCACTTCGTGAACTGGTCGAGCGTTCCGGCCGCCAAGGCCACGCCCACGAGGGCGAGGCGGCGGTTCAGGCGCGCTCTTGTTCCTGCTTCTGTTGGCATGTGACGCACAAGTCCGCATGGGGTCTGGCGCGGAGGCGGCGCAGGCCGATGGCCTCGCCGCATTCCCCGCAGATCCCGTAGGTTCCGCGCTCGATACGGTCGAGCGCCTCGTCGATTTCGCCGATGATTTCCGTCGCGTTCTCCAGGCGGGAGATCGTGAAGGCCTGTTCGAAGTTGTCGCTGCCCTTGTCGGCCATGTGCTGGGGCACGGTGGAGAGATTCCCGTTGTCCGCCTTGCTGTCGCCGATCAGGGCTTCGTTCGCCATGATGTTGGAATCGCGCATGAGCTCCTGCCGGATCTCGAGCATCCGGCCGCGGAGTTCCTTTCTTTCCTGTTTGCTGAGCGGCGGTTCCATGAACATCGCTCCTCGGTTCGCGCGTACCGGAATAACTATAATGGGAACCTTCCGCAGGGTCAAGACACTTCGTGCGCCGCCGGCGCAAAGAAGGCCGTTTTGCTGTTGCGCCGCCCTCCCGCCTCCCCTATAGTAACCGTCAGGAATGAAACATACGACGTTACGCCGGTCCGCGCCGGGGCGGGGGCCGCGCGCGAGGGGAACGGGATGATCGCCTTCACCAAGATGTCGGGCGCCGGCAACGACTTTATCCTCATCGACAACCGCGACGGCCGCATCGCGGTCGAGGAGGCGTCATCCCTGGCGCGCAGGATCTGCCCGCGCCGGACCGCGGTGGGCGCCGACGGGCTCATCCTCCTCGAGGCGAGCGAAAGGGCCGACCTCCGCGTCCGGTTCCTGAACCCCGACGGAAGCGAGCCCGCGATGTGCGGGAACGGCGCGCGCTGCGCCGCGCTCTTCGCGCACCGGTTGGGTGCGGCGAAGAAATCCATGACCCTAAGGACGCTCGCGGGCATCTTCTCGGCCTCGCTTACGGACGCGGGCGTGCGGATCGAGCTGCCCGACATGGACGTTCCCCTGCCGGTAAAGGGCCTCTCCTTCGCGGGCATCGTGCGGGACGCCTGGTTCGTGAACACGGGCGTGCCTCACGCTGTCCTGCCCGTGGACGACCTCGAGGGCGTCCCGGTCCGCGCATGGGGCCCTGCCATTCGCCATCATCCCCGCTTTGCGCCGGAGGGGACGAACGCCGATTTTCTGCTGCGGGAGGGAGACGGCCGGATTGGCCTGCGCACCTACGAGCGCGGAGTGGAGGACGAGACGCTCGCCTGCGGCACGGGCGCGCTCGCCGCGGCCATGACGGCGGCCCTGCTGTGGAAAGAGAAGAGCCCCGTGACGGTCCGGACGCGAAGCGGCGAGGCGCTGACCGTTCGCTTCCGTCTCGCGGGCAATCGGATGACGGAAATGGCGCTCGAAGGGCCGGTCAAGGTCGCATACACCGCCGAGCTCGAGGAAGGATGCTGAGCGCCCCCAGGTCGCGGGCGCTATTCCCCCGCGCAGTGAATGAGGCTCCGGACGTCGAGGCCCGGGAGCTTGTCCCGGCCATGCAGAAAATCGAGCTCGATCAAAAACCCCACGCCCGCCACCTCGGCGCCCGCCTCCCGCACGAGCTTCACCATGCCCGCCACCGTGCCGCCCGTGGCCAGGAGGTCGTCGATCACGAGCACGCGCGCGCCCTTTTTAAGCGCGTCCTCGTGCATGCAGAGGGTATCCGTGCCGTACTCGAGCTCGTACGTGACCGACCGAGTCTTGTAGGGAAGCTTGCCGGGCTTGCGAACGGCCACGAAGCCGATGCCGAGCTTGTAGGCTACGGCCGCGCCGAAGATGAAGCCCCGCGCCTCGGCCGCGAGCACGACCTCGGGCTTCACATCGGCGAATGCCGCGGCAAGCCGATCCACGGCCTCCCGCAAGGCCGCCCCGTCCTGCAGAAGCGGCATGATGTCCTTGAAGACGATTCCCTTCTTGGGAAAGTCCGGGATGTCCCGGATTCTCTCGGCCAGGTCCATCTCCTCCTCCTTCCACGTTTTTCAGCCGTCGTGCCCGCGCTCCGGGCGCGGGAAGACACGGACGGTCCTTGCTCGCCGGATTTCGGGCCAGGCGTTTTCTATCCTGGTGTTGAAAGAAATGCCATGGCCTTCTGGAGGTCTTCCCAGGTCTGGCGGTCCTCCTCGGTCTTGGCGCCCGCGTGGCCGCGCACCCGCAAAAGGTACGCCGGGTGATAGACCGGCAAGAGCGGGATGCCCCGGTAGGAAAGGAATCGGCCGCGCAGGCGCTTCATGCTGAGCGGCTCGCCCGAGAGGAGCTGCGCGGCGATTCTCCCGAGGGCGACGATGAGCCTCGGCCGGATGGTCTCGAGCTGCCTGCAGAGATACGGCGTGCAGGCGCGCACCTCGCCCGGCTGCGGGTCGCGGTTCTGCGGCGGGCGGCACTTGAGGATATTGCAGATATAGACCGAGCCGCGCGGCCGCTTCATGCCCCGCTCGATCATGGCGGTCAAGAGCTCCCCGGCCCGGCCCACGAAGGGGCGGCCTTGGAGGTCCTCGTCCCGGCCCGGCGCCTCCCCCACGAAGACGAGGTCCGCCGTGAGCGAGCCTTCGCCGAACACGACGCGGGTGCGCGTCTCGGAGAGGGGGCACAGGGTGCAGGCGAGCGCGGCCTCCCGCACCGGGAGGAGCGCAGCCTCCCGCTCGTCCGGCGGGATGGCTTCCTCGAAGGGCGGGAGGTCGAGCCCGGCGGCGCGCCGGAACTCCGGGGCGGCGGGCGTCTCCCTCTTGGCCGAAAGAGGCCCGAAAGGGACTCTCCCCTGGGAAGCGGGGCGGGGCATGGGTTCGGTGCGCGCGCGCACCGGCTCCGGGGAGGGGCGGTCCTCCTCGCCTTCCGGATCGAGCGCGTGGGTAAGGTCGAGCGGCTCCGGCAGAGGAATGCGCTGGAACTCCGCGCCGAAGGAGCGGTCGAGGGCGACCCGCGCCTGGAGCTCGCGCACCAACAGGCGCGCCACGGCTTGTTTTTTCACGGGGTCCCCCCTCCGCCCGCCGCTCAGACAAGCGGGGCAGACTCTCCTTCTGCCCCGCCTGCCGCCGTCGTCCGATCGAGGCGCCGGTTACTTGCTCTCCTGCTCCGCCTTCAGCCGCTCGTTCTCCGCGCGAAGGCGCTCGAGCTCCGCCTCGTTCCTGAGGCGCTCGTTCTCCAGGCGCAGGGCCTCGTTTTCGTCGGAAAGCTCCTTGTTGTCCATGTGCGAGCCGACGCTGTGTCCGGCTAGGCCCCCCACGCCCGCGCCGATGGCCGTGCCGAGCGCGGTGTGGCCCGACTGGTGGCCGATGATCGCGCCCGTGGCCGCGCCCACGCCCGCGCCGATGCCCGCGCCCTTTTCCGCGCGCGTGCAGCCCGCCGCCACAATCACTGCACCGAGGAATAAAAACGCCGCCGCAGCTTTGAGAAATGTCTTCATAAGCAACCCTCCTGTATGAGCGCCTTCTGTAAGTCAATCAACGTCTCGCCAGTCCTCCGGCTCGGTATACTATATACAATCAACGTAAAATTCTCAACCTTTATTGCGTTTTTGCATCCTCCCGAAACCGGGAACGAGACCCCGCCGTTCAAGGCGCCTCCGGGACCTGGACCAGGCGGTTCATCCGGGAGACCGCAAGGCAGAAGAGTCCTACCAGCGGCGCGAGGTAAAAAGCCCTCCAGTGCCAGCCGGCGCCCGACCCAAGCGCAGCCACCCAGGCCGCCTCCACGAGAACGAGGCCGGAGAGGGAGAGCGCGACGTACTGCCCCAGGCGCCTTGGGTGGGGGATGCCGTACGCGCGAAGGCTTCCCACGAGCCAAAAAAGGAGCGCCCCGCCGAGGAGCACGCGGGCCAGGAGGTCGGGCGGCAGGACGGCTCCCGCTGCGCCGAGCAGGGCCAATACCCCGAGGGCGGAGGCGGCCACGAGCAGGCGCGCACCCCCCTCCCGTTCCAGGGGAAGCGCCAGGCGCGCGGCCGGCACCCACAATCCCATGAGGATCGCCGGCGCAAGCAAGAGCGGGGCGGGGCCGGCGAGGAAAAACCCGGGGTAGATCGACATGCCGAGGAGGAGCTGCCCGCCGCGCAAGGCGCCCTGAAGCAGGGCCCGCCGGAGCTCGCTCTGGCGGGCCGGCAGGACCTGGAAGAGCATGACCAGGGCCCAGCAAGCCGCGACCACGAAGCTCTCTACGCCCACCTTCATGGCGAGAAACAACCCCGCGAAGCAAAGGAAGCCGCCCGCCAAAAAGACCCTCGTCAAGGTCCGCCGGCTCATGAGAAAGGCCCCGGAAAAAGATCCGCCGCCCCTCCCGGAAGCGGAAAGGCAGGCCTCCAGCAAATGCCCGGCCGCGTTCAGGCATACGGCCGCGAGGCACAAAAGAAGCACACCGCCCGCGCTTCTCCAATCCAGATATCGATAGGCGAAGGAGACGATGCCGCTTCCGGCCAGGATATCCGCAACCGGAAACACGAGGGCCACAGGCTGAATGGCGCGCCACGAGGACATGGATCGATCCTTTTCCTGCCATCGGAACCCCAGGGCGGCCCCGAGTGTAGGGCGCGCGTGCGCGGGTGTCAAGGTTGCGGAGCAGCCCTTCCTTGACAAGACCGGTTTTCGCCGGTATGCTGGCGGCATAAGAACCCGGCATCCGGAACGGCGACAGCCATGCCGCTTTATGAATACACGTGCCCCGCGTGCCAAATCCGCTTCGAGGCGCTCGTGCGCGGGGGCGAGGCGCCGGCCTGCCCGCGGTGCGGCTCGAAGCGCATCGAGAAGGAGTTCTCCGTCTTTTCCGCCGCAAAGGCCCGTTCGGACGGGCCTCCCGGCTGCTTTACCGGGCAGGGCGGCTGCGACCTCGGCCGTTGCGGCTCGGGACGGTGCGGTTTCGCTTAGCCGGGTGCCACGCTTTCCCCGGGAAGGCGTTTGGGAAAAGAACGAGCGGCCTGCGCGAAGCGCGTCCATCGGGATGGACGCCACGCGCGTTTTCCCTCTTCACCTCTTGCGCGCGGCGGAACCGCGGTTATGCACATTGCGATCAATTGCCATACCCTGGTGGGAAAGTTCACGGGCATCCAGCGCGCCACGCGCGAGATGATCGCCGCGCTCGTGGCGGCCGATTCCGACTGCCGCTTCACCGCGTACGTCCCCCGGAAGTTCGGCCCCGACGTCCTGCCCGAGTCGGCCCATCTCGTGCGGCGTGCCAGCTGGATCCCGGCCGGGAACCGGACGCTCCGCATCCTTTGGGAGCAGTTCTTCCTCCCCGCCCGGCTCCAAAAGGACGGCGCGGACCTCTTCCATGCGCCGTGCTACGTGATGCCCCTCTGGTGCCGCACGCCCACGGTGGTCACGATCCACGACGTCCTGGCCTTCAGCCATCCGCGCTTCTGCACCCGCAGCAACCGCTCCCACTTTTATCGGATCCTCCCGAAGACCGTGGAGCGCGCCGCCCGCCTCGTGGTGCCGAGCCACGCCGTGAAGCGCGCCGTGGTCGACACCTTCACCTCCATCCGCAGCGACAAGGTGCGGGTCATCCCGTGGGGCGTATCCGAGCGCTTCCGGCCCCTCGCCGAACGGGCCGAGCGCGAGGCGGCGGCCCTGCGCCTCGGGCTCCCGCCGCGCTACATCCTCCACGTGGGCCGGAACGAGCCCAAGAAGAACATCGCCCAGGCGGTCAAGGCCTTCTTCGCGGCCATGCTCGACAAGAAGCTCCCGCACCAAATGGTCCTCGCGGGTCCGACGGGCTGGGGCGTGCGGGAGCGGGAGCGGATGGTCCAGCAGCTCGGCCTCGAGTCCAGGGTCGTCTGCCTCGGCTACGTGGACGAGCGGGACCTGCCCGCGGTCTACAGCCTGGCGGACGCGCTTGTCTTCCCGTCGCTCGCGGAGGGGTTCGGCTTCCCCGTGCTCGAGGCCATGGCCTGCGGCACGCCGGTCATCGCGAGCGACATCCCGGCGCTGAGCGAGCTCGCGGAGGGCGCGGCGCACCTTGTGCGGCCGGGGAGCCTCCCGGCGCTCCGAAACGCCATCGAGACCGTGCTTACCGACCCGGTCTACGCCGGGGAACTGGCCGCCAGGGGACGGGAGCGCGCCGGGGCGTTCCCCTGGAACCGCCATGCCGAGGCGATGCTCCAGCTCTACGACGAGGTGCTGCGCAAGGGGTGACGGCGTTCGCCGACTTGAGGCCCCCTTTCGTTCGCCCTTTGTTCCGAATCGAGGCTTCCATGGACGGGTTCATCCTCCGGCTACTCCTTCGCGCCGGCGTCTTCCGGCTGGAAGGGCGCTGGCGAAAGACTCTGCTCCGCCCGGAAGAGACCCAGGCCGAGTGCCTGCGGGAGATCCTCGCCCGCCACGCGGACACGGAATACGGCCGCCGCTTCCGCTTCCAAAGCCTCGGCGGTCCGGAGGCCTATTGCGCCACGCTCCCCATCGTGGACTACGAGGCCCTCCGTCCGGCCTTCGAGCGCATGCAGGCGGGGGGAAGCCGGATCCTGGTGGACGAGCCGATCGAGATGTTCGCCGTGACGAGCGGCACCTCGGGCGCGCCGAAGCTCCTGCCCCTCACGCGAAGCCAGAGCCTCGCCCAGCAAGGCTCGCACCGCATCTGGATGAGCCGGCTCGTGCGCGACCACCCCCGCGTGGCGGAAGGCCGCCTCTTGAGCGTGGTCTCCCCCGCGGTCGAGGGCCATACCCCGGGCGGAATCCCCCTGGGCTCCGCCTCGGGCAAGACGTACATCACCCAGCCGCCGCTCGTGCGGAAACTCCACGCGGTCCCCGCGGAAGTCATCGAAGTGCCCCGCTACGACGCGCGGCATTACCTCCTGCTCGCCTTCTCCCTCGCGCATTCGCTCTCGTGCGTGACGAGCGTGAACCCGAGCACCCTCGTTCTCCTCGGCGAGCGCATGGCCGAATGGTCCGAGCCCCTCGTGGACGACCTCTCCGCGGGCGCGCTCACCCACGCGCCGGGCTTAAGCCCGGAGGAGCGGGATCGGTTCCGGCCCCTCTTCCGGCCGCAACCCGAGCGCGCGCGAACGCTTAGGGAAATTCTCAAGACCGACGGCGTCCTCACGCCGCGCGCGGCCTGGCCGGGACTTGAGGCGATCTGCACCTGGCACGGAGGGAACGCGCCGTTTTACCTCGGCCGCCTGCCCGAGCGCTGGGGCAAGGCGGCCACGCGCTGCCTGGGGCTCCGGGCATCCGAAGGCATGTTCAGCATCCCGCTCTCCGACGAGACGCCCGAAGGCGTGCTCGCCACGCGGGGGTCTTTCCTGGAGTTCCTGCCGGAGGAGGAGGAGCCCGGCCCCGGCGCCCGGACGCTTCCGGCGCGCGCGCTGGGGAGGGGCCGGCGGTATCGCCTCATCATCACCACCTCCGGCGGGCTCTACCGCTACGACCTCGCGGACATCGTGGAGGTGACGGGCTTTCTCAAGGCCACCCCGGTCGTGGCGTTTCTCCGGCGCGCGGGCGCGGTGCTCTCGATCACCGGGGAGAAGGTGACCGAGGAACAGGCCGCCCTTTGCATGAAACGCCTGGTGAACCGTTTCCCCGTGGCGGGGTTCACCTTGACCCTGCGCCTCGACTATCCGCCGCGCTATCTCCTCGCCGTCGAGCCGCGGGAGCCGGCCCCGTGGGACGAGGCGCTGGCGGAGCGCCTGGCGCAGGCCTTTGACCGGGAGCTCCAGGCGGCCAACGTCGAGTACCGCTCCAAGCGCGAGAGCCGCCGCCTGGATCCGCCCGCCCTGCGCCTCCTTCCATGCGGGTTTTATGCGGACTACCGCCGCCGCGCGGTCGCCTCGGGCCGGCCGGACGGGCAGGTGAAGCCCCTGCACCTTGTAGAGAGCGAAAAGAAGCTCGACGAACTGCTCAAGCCCGGCGAAGGCGACGGGCGCCTCCCCGACGGCGAAAGGGGCCGCGCCGTTTCTTGAAAGCGGGCGTATCCATGTCCGGAATCTCGTATGAAAACGGCGAGCTTTTCGAGGAAACCGCGCCCGCCTCGGCGGCCGGGATGCGGCTGGACATCTTCCTCGCCTCTCGCTTCAAGAAGCTCAGCCGCTCCTGGATCCGGAAGCTTATCGACGGCGGATTCGTGGAGGTGGAGGGCGCGCGCGCCAAGCCCGCCCGGAAGCTCGCGGGCGGAGAGCATGTCTCCCTCTTTTTGCCCGAGCTCGTGGAGCTCGAGGCGCGACCCGAGCCCATGGACCTGGATATCCTCCACGAGGACGCCTGGCTCATCGTGGTGAACAAGCCTTCGGGCACGGTGGTGCATCCCTCGCCGGGTCACGAGACGGGATCGCTCGTGAACGGGCTTCTCTTCCACTGCCGGGACCTTTCCGGCATCGGCGGCGTGCTCCGCCCGGGCATTGTCCACCGCCTCGACCGGGACACCTCGGGCGTGCTCGTCGCGGCCAAGAACGACCTGGCGCACCGGTCCCTCTCCGCCCAGTTCGCCCGGCGCACGACCCTGAAGATCTACCTGGCCCTAACGCACGGGACGCCCGTCCCGCCGAGCGGCACGGTGGAGGGCTTCATCGGCCGGCATCCGCGCCACCGGCAGCGCATGGCCATCGTTCGGATCGGCGGCCGGCGCGCGGTCACGCACTACGCCGTGCGCGAGGCCTTTGGCGCCTTCAGCCTCGTCGAATGCCGCCTCGAGACCGGCCGCACGCACCAGATCCGCGTGCACCTCGCGAGTATCTCCTGCCCGGTGCTCTGCGACGCCTCCTACGGCCGCGAAGCAATGTTGACGCGGACGGATCTCTCGGGGAGGCACCGCGGGCAGGCGGGCGCGGAAGGGTCCAGGGTCATCCTCGCGCGCCAGGGGCTCCACGCCTTCCGGCTCGGGTTCGACCACCCCGCCTCGGGCGAGCGTCTGGAGTTCGAGGCGCCGCTCGCGCCCGACATGCGGCGGGCCCTCCGGATCCTCCGCGCGCGAAGCCATGCCGGCGACGAATGATCCTTGAAGAAAGAGCCGGTGGCATTCCCGGCGGCGCGGAAAGCGCCCGCCGCGATGGGCGGGGAGCGTGGCGCCGCGCGGGGCGAATTAGAGGATATCGAGAAAGGCGCTCGCGCGCTCGAACTCCACGAGCGAGCGGTCCATGATCCGGCCGAGAATATCCCGGTCGAGCCTGAGCGTCGCCCAGGCCTCGGGCGAGATGGGCGTTACCCGATCCTCCCCGGCGCAGCCGAAAAGGAGCGCGCGGGAGAGGATGTCGGAGAGATGCACGAGCGACGCGGTGCGCTCATGCTCCCCCGCCCGGGCCGGGTCGAGATGGTGCCGCACGACCGCGATGAGACCGGGCGGCAGGCTCCACTTGTCCAGGAGCGCGCCGCTCAGCTCCGCGTAATCGAACTCGTGCACCACCCGCTCCGCCTCCGCGAAGGAGAGGTCCTTCTCCTTCATCATCCGGCACACCGCCTCCAGGTCCTCGGGCATGTACTCGCTCATCGCCACCTTGCCCACCCCGTGCAGGAGGCCGCCGATGAAGACGTCCTCGCGGTCGTGGATCGAAAATCCAAGCTCCTCGGAGGCCGCCGCCGCGGTCACGGCCACGCCCAGGGAATGGATCCAGAAGGCGCGCACGTCGAAGGCGGGCGTCTTCCGCTTGAAGGCGTTGAAGACAAAGGCGGAGAGCGCGAGGTTGCGGATGGTCTTGAAGCCGAGGATCACGACCGCGTGGGTGATGGAGGTGATGCGCCGGGAAAAACCGTAAAAACTGGAGTTCGCCATGCGCAGCACCTTGGCGGACAGGGCCATGTCGCGCGAGATCACGGCGTTCACGTGGCCGGCCGTGGCGGATTCGGAATTCACGAGCTGGTTCACGCGGGCCACCACGTCCGGCAGCGTCGGCAGCTCTTCGATCTTTTCGAGAAGCCTGGGCGTGGGTTTCATGGGGCTTTTTCTCCCGCTTCCGGCAGGTGCAGGGCGATGCGCTTGACGCGTTCCACGGCCAGGGCGTGGATCAGGGCCATGCGCTCGTCCTCTCCCGCGCGGGAAAACAAGCGGTCGATCCGCTCCCGGACCTCCGCGAGGCGCTGGGTCAAGCGATACTCCGCCGCGGTCGGCAAGGTCTCGTTCCCCTCGCCGGGGGCCGCGGGCGGAGCCGAGGGGCCCGTCCCGGCTTGGATAAAGACATGGACCACGCCGTGTTTCTTAAGCTGCGCGGCATGGTTTTTCGTGAGCTTCGTTTCCGCCGCGAGGAGCACCCGGCCGCCGGGCAGCGTCACGTCGTCGGCCAGGATCATGCCCTCTTCGATGCGGCTCGTGGAAATGCGTTCTCGATCCATGTTTCCTCCCGTAGGATCCGGCCGGGCCGCCCGGAGGGGCGTTTCCAAGCCCGCGCCTCCCTATGCCCGGCGCAGCCTCCGGACGATCTCCGGAAGCGCCTGGAGCGCCTGGGGGAGCTTTTTCGGCTCCCGGCCGCCGGCCTGGGCCATGTCGGGCCGTCCGCCGCCCCTGCCTCCGAGGATCGCGGCCGCCGCTTGCACAATGTCTCCGGCCCGAAGGCCCTGGTCCTGGAATTCCCGGCTGACGAGCGCGAGAAGCGACGCCTTTTCCTCCCCGACCGCGCCCAGCAGCGCCACGCCCCGGGGAAAGACCGCCCGCACCGCGTCCGTGGCCTCGCGGAGCTCCCGGGCGTCGGCCTCGCCGAGATCGAGCGAAAGACAGGGAACGCCGTCCACGTCCTGGGAGCGCTTCGCCGCCTCGGCGATGCGCGCGCCGAGCGTCCCGCGCCTGAGCGCGGCGAGCTCCTTTCGCAGGCGCCGTTCCTCCTCGAGGAGACCCTTGAGCCGCGCGGGCGCCTCCTCGGGCGGGACCTTGAGCGCGCGCGCCACGGCCGCGAGGAGGCCCGCCTCCGCGCGCGCCGCGTGCCGGGCCGCGAGCCCGGTGCAGGACTCGATCCGACGGATGCCCGCGGCGATGGACTCCTCGGCAAGGATGCGGAAGGCGCCGAGGTCGCCGGTGCGCTCCACGTGCGAGCCGCCGCAGAGCTCCCGCGAGAAATCGGCCACGCTCACCATGCGCACGGTCGCGCCGTACTTCTCGCCGAAGAGGGCGACGGCGCCGGCCTTGCGCGCCTCCTCCATGGGCAGGACCTTTCTCGAGAGGGGGGCGTTCTCGAGGATGCGGCGGTTGACGAGATCCTCCACGCGATCGAGCTCGCCCTCGGAGAGAGCCGCCCCGTGCCGGAAGTCGAACCGCATTCGGTCCGGGCCCACCCAGCTCCCGCGCTGCTCGGCCCCCGGGCCCAGCACTTCGCGAAGCGCCCAGTGCAGGAGATGCGCGGAGGTATGGTTGCGGGCGATGGCGGCGCGGCGCGGCGCGTCGATCTCGCAGCGCACCGAGGCGCCGGGGCGAAGCGTTCCGGACGCCACCGTTCCGGCGTGGAATACGATGCCGTCCGCCTTCTGCGTGTCGAGGACCTCCACCACGAGGTTCTCTCCGCCGAGGATCACGCCCATGTCGCCGATCTGTCCGCCCGCCTCGGCGTAGAAGGGCGTCCGGTCGAGCACGACCTCAACCTCGGCGCCGGTTCCCGCCTCGCGCACGAGGTCCCGGCCGCGGACGACGGCCACGACCTTCGCGGCGGCCTCCGTCCGCGTTTCGCCCACGTACTCGGTCCCGTCCGTGAGGCGCTTGACCTCGGCCAAGGGGCCCTGGGCGAAGATCTCGCCCTTCATGCGGGCGCCCGCGCGCGCCTTCTCCCGCGCGGCCTCCAGGGCCTCGTCGAACCCCTCGCGGTCGAGGGAGAGCCCCTCGCGGGCCAGGAGTTCCTCGGCGAGCTCGAAGGGGAAGCCGTAGGTGTCGTGGAGCTCGAAGGCGGTGGCCCCGTCGACGCGGTCGCGGCCGAGGGCGCGCGCTTGGCGGACGGCCCCGTCGATGAGGCCGAGGCCCCGCGCGAGGGTGGAGAGAAACTTTTCCTCCTCGCCTTTTACCGTCTCCGCGATGGCGCTCGCGTGGCGCGCCAGTTCCGGGTACGCCCCGGCCATGACGCCTCCGACCACCGGCACGAGCGCGTGCAGGAAGGCCCCCTCGATGCCGAGGCCGCGGCCGTCGAGGACGGCGCGCCGGAGGAGCCGCTTCAAGACGTAGCCCCGGTGGGTGTTCGCCGGAAGCACCCCGTCGGCGATGCAGAAGACCGCCGCGCGCGCGTGGTCCGCGATGCGGCGCATGAGCACGTCCGTCTCCGGCTTATCTCCGTAGGAACGGCCGCTTCGCTCCGCGACCGCCCGGACGACGGGCTGAAAGATGTCGATGTCCATGTTCGTGGCCGCGCCCTGGAGGCACGCGGCCATCCGTTCGAGCCCCATGCCCGTGTCGATGTTCTTCCGGGGAAGGGGCATGAGCGCGCCGCCCTCTTGCCGGTCGAACTGGGTGAAGACGAGGTTCCAGACCTCCACGTGGCGGCCGCAACCGCAGGCCGGGCCGCATTCCGGCCGGCCGCAGCCGTGGGACTCGCCCCGGTCGTAGAAGATCTCGCTGCACGGCCCGCACGGGCCGTTGGGGCCGAGGGCGGGCGCGTCGGCCGGCCAGAAGTTGTCGTGCGGCCCGAGGCGCGCGATGCGGTCCTCGGAAAGGCCGATCTCCTCGCGCCAGAGGGTGAAGGCCTCCTCGTCCTCGCGGTAGACGCTCACCCGAAGGAGCCGCTCGGGCACGCGGAGGGTCTTGGTCAAAAATTCCCACGCCCAGGCGATGGCCTCCTTTTTAAAGTAATCGCCGAAGGAGAAGTTCCCGAGCATCTCGAAGAAGGTGTGGTGGCCGCTCGTGACGCCCACATTCCGGATATCGCCGGTGCGCAGGCACTTCTGCGCGCTCGCCGCTCGTTTCAAGCTACGCCTGCCGAGCCCGAGGAACTCGTCCTTGAACTGGTTCATGCCCGCGCCCGTGAAGAGGAGCGTGGGGTCGTTCGCGGGCACGAGGCTGTCGGACGGAAAGACGCGGTGCCCCCGTTCCTCGAAAAACTTGAGATAGGCCGCTCGGATCTCGTCGGTGCGCATGGAGAGCGCCTTCTTCGGTTCGACACATGAAAAACGTGGAGGATGACGGACGGGCGCACCCTCGTCTTGAAGCTTGATCATGCCCAGTCTATGAAAAGGCGAAACCCGCTGCAAGGGAAATTGCAAGGGGCGGGAGCGGGTTCTATTCGCCCGCCCAGGTGACGAGGCGCCGGTCGCGGAGGCTCCCGCCCGCCGCCTGGCCGATCATCCAGCTCACCATGGCATGGAAGAGCCCGGTCATGGCTTCTCCTCCAGGATGGTCCCGCCCGCGGTCACGCGGCCCGATTCGTCGTAGAGCACGAGGTGCTGCCCGGGCGTGGGCCCGAATTGCGGCTCATCGAACCGGACCGCGATTTCATCCTCTTCGAATCGGAGAAGGCGGCAGGGGGCCGCGTCGGAGAGCGAGCGGATCTTCCCGAGAAGCCGCGCGCCGGGGACAAGCGCATCGGGCATGAGGACGTTCAACCGTCCGGCTTTGACCTCGCGTTGCGAGGCCTCGGCCCGCGTGCCCACCACAAGCGCGTTCGAGGCCAGGTCGATCCGCAGGACATACCGCGGCTCGCCCGCGGCCATTCCGAGACCCCGCCTCTGGCCGATGGTGTAATTCCCAATCCCCCGGTGGGTCCCGATTCGGCGGCCTTCCAGGTCGAGGATCGGGCCGGGCTCCCCCTCCTTCTCCACGCCCAGGACCGCGCGGTAGTTCCCCTCTCCGGCGAAGCAGAGCTCCATGCTGTCCCGCCGCTCCGCCACGTGGAGACCCCGCTCCCTCGCCATTCGGCGGACCGCGTCCTTGGCGAGTTCCCCCAGCGGTAGATGCAAAAACGGCAGCCGCTCGCGCGGCACGCCGTAGACAAAATAGCTCTGGTCGCGCGAGAGGTCCTGCGCCCGCGCGAGAAAAGCCCTCCCAGCCTCCTCAAGCACGCGCGCATAGTGGCCCGTGGCGAGGTGGCGAATGCCCAGCCGCTCTTCGAGCACGCTCCAGGCGCGGCGGAACTTGAGTCGGGTGTTGCAGTCCACGCAGGGATTGGGCGTGCGGCCCTGTCGATACGCCCTCCGGAAGGGCTCGATCACGTCGGCCGCAAAAGCCTCTTCGGTTTCGAGGAAGAGATGCGGAATGCCCAGGCTTTCGGCCACGAAGACCGCCTCGTCCGAGCAGCAGGGGCTCTCCGCGTCCGAGGAAAGGGAGGGGATCCGCAGGGTGACGCCCACCACGTCCCAGCCCGCCTCGAGGAGGAGCGCGGCCGCGAGGCTCGAGTCCACCCCGCCGCTCATGAGCGCGGCCGCGGTCTTTTCGGGCTCGCGCAACTTCCACCCGCGCATGCGGTCGTTCGTGGGCGTCAGGGCGATAGGGATTGCCACTGGGTCGTTCGGCATGGAGCCTGTGCCTTCGTCAGCCGCAAAGCGGGCAGTTCGGATTGGGCGCGCGTTCGATCGTGGAAAAGCGCGCCGCGAGGCCGTCGTACGCGAGGAATCGGCGCGTCAGGGGCTCGCCCAGCCCGAGGAGCCACTTCATTGCCTCGGTCGCCTGGAGCGCGCCCAGCATCCCGGCCACGCTTCCGAGGATCCCGGCCTCCTCGCTCCGGGGCACGGCGCCCGGCGGCGGCGGCTTGGGGATAAGACATCGCAGGCACGGATTCCCCGGGGCCCTCACCTGCATGAAGACCTGGCCCTGGAAGCCCACGGCCGCAGCCGAGACGAGCGGAACCCCCTCCCTCCAGCAGGCGTCGGCCAAAAGAAACCGCGTGGCGAAGTTGTCCGTGCAGTCGAGCGCGAGATCCTGCCCGGAGAGGGCGGCTTTAACGTTCTCGGCCGCGAGGCGCTCCGGCAAGGTCCGCACCCGGCAGTCCGGGTTGAGCGCGAGGATCCTCTTGCGGGCGGATTCCGCCTTGGACCGGCCGAGGTCCCGGGTGTCGTAAAGGACCTGACGGTTGAGGTTGGACAGCTCCACCCGGTCGCTCTCGGCCACGGTGAGGCGTCCCACTCCCGCGGCTGCGAGGTAGAAAAGCGCCGAAGACCCGAGCCCTCCGGCGCCCACCACGAGCACGGAAGAGGCCAAAAGCCGCTTCTGTCCCTCCTCGCCCACGCCCGCGAGAAGGAGATTCCGCGCGTAGCGCTCTTGGTCGAGCAAGGGAGCACCCGAGTTCCCGGCCATCCCGCGCCCCCATCCTTCCCTGCGTTCGCTAAAGGGCTTTTTCAAAACCGGCCCAAAATGCATCCCGGTGCGCGGGAGCAAGAAGTTGCGTCGGTTTTGCAACAGCCTATAAAAAGAGGATCAGTCAAAAAGCGCGGTGGAGAGATACCGCTCGCCTGTGTCGG
>JAZDLH010000183.1:0-8450 GCA_043802275.1 Planctomycetota bacterium | reverse complement strand
TCGTACTCGCGCTCCTGGAGGACGCGCAGGAGCTTGCCCTGGAGATTCAAGTCCATCTCGCTCACCTCGTCGAGGAGAATGGTCCCGCCCTCGGCAAGCTCGAACCGGCCCACGCGCCGCCGGTCCGCGCCGGTGAAAGCGCCCTTCTCGTGGCCGAAGAGCTCGCTCTCGAGGAGCCCCGCGGAGAGGGCGGCGCAGTTGACGCGGATGAAGGGGCCGCCCGACCGGGGGCCCTGCGCGTGGAGGGCGCCGGCCGCGAGCTCCTTGCCCGTGCCGGTCGCGCCCCGGATGAGCACGGTGGCGTCGGTCGCGGCGACCTGGGCGATCTGGCGGAAGACGGCCTGCATGGCCGCGCTCTCGCCCACGAAGTTCTCCCGCGCGAAGCGATGCCCCAGCTCGTCGCGGAGGTACTCGTTCTCCGCGAGGAGCCGCCGGTGCGCGACGGCCTTGGCCACCACCACCTCGATGGCGTCCGCCTTGAAGGGTTTCAGGATGTAGTCGTAGGCGCCCTTCTTCATGGCCTCGACCGCGTTCTCGACCGTGGCGAAGGCGGTGACCATGACCACGGGGAGGGCGGGGTCCATGCGGCGTGCCTTGTCCAGAAGCTCCATCCCGCCCATGCCGGGCATGCGGATGTCGGTGACGAGCACGGACGCGTCGCCCTCGGCGAGCGCGGCGAGGGCTTCCTCGCCCGAGGCGCAGGGGGTCACGGAATAGCCCGCGCGCGCGAGCGTCTCGCGGAGCCCCTCGCGCACGAATTCCTGGTCGTCCACCACCACGATGCGTTCCGCCGCCATGTTCATTTCCTCGTCGGGACCGGGCCGGCCGGCAGCACGAAGACGAACGCCGCGCCGCGGGGGAGGTTCGCCTCCACGCGGACGCTCCCGCCGTGGTCCTGCAGGATCTTGTGCACGATCGCCAGCCCCAGGCCCGTGCCGCCGCTTTTGCGCGTGAAGAAGGGGTTGAATATCCTCTCGCGGATCTCCTCGGGCACGCCCGGGCCGGTGTCCGCGATGCGCACCACGAGGGCGGAGGGTCCCTCCTCCCCGCCCTCCGCCCCGCTTTTCGGACCGGGGGGGGGCGTCTCGATCGCCGTTTGGAGGAGGAGCCGTCCGCCTTCGGGCATGACCTGGGCGGCGTTCAGGATCACGTTTAAAAAGGCGCGCTGCATGAGCTCCGGGTCGAGCGAGACGGGCCGGAGCGCCCCGTACTCCCGCGCCACTTCGATCGGCCGGCCGGCGAGGGCCCCGCCGGCGAGCTCCATGGCCGCGTCCAGGATATCCTCCGAGCGGATGGGCACCCGCTCGGGCAGGCTCGGCCGCGTGAAGGTGAGCATGTCCTCCACGAGGCGGTTCAAGCTGTTCGCGGCCGCGGTGATCTTGCTCACGAGCGCGCTCTCGCCCGAGCCGGGGCCGAGGGAGCGTTCCAGAAGCGAGGTATAGAGCTCGATCCCGCCGAGCGGGTTGCGGATCTCGTGCGCGAGCTGCGCCGCCATCTCGCCCAGGGCGGCCAGGCGCTCGCGGCGGCGGAGGCTTTCCTCCAGGCGAACGAGCTCGGTGTTGTCCCGGAAGGTCGCCACCGCCCCGAGGATCGCGCCCGATTCGTTGCGGATGGGCCCGGCGGCCACGTCCAGGATCCGCCGCGAGCCGTCCTCGGCATCCAGAAAGACCTCGATGTTCTGGAGGAACCGCTCCTCTTCGAGCGCCCGCACGAGGACGCGCGCGACCTCGCTCGACCTTCCGGAGAGGGCCGCCTCCACGGGGATGCCCGCGCCGTATGCCTCGCCTTCCGCCCTCGCGGGCGGCGGGAGGAGCCGCATCGCCGCCTCGTTCAGGGCCACGAGCCGCCGGTCGAGGTCTACGGTGAGCACGCCGTCGCTGATGCTCTCGAGGATGTTCGCCAGGTAATTCTTGAGGGCGGAGACCTCCTCCACGCGCGCGGAAAGCTCCCGGTTCTTCTGCGAGAGCTCCCCGGCCAGCGCCTCCACGCGGCCGCGCAGACGGTCGTGGCTTTCCTTCAGCCTCGCCGTGGAGGCGTTGAAGGCGGCGAGGAAGTCCGCGAGCTCCTGCACGTTCATCCCGCCCGCGCCGGGGAGAAGGGACCCGCCCAAGGGAAGCGGTGTCTCGGGGGCTGGGGCATCGGATTCCAGGGGCATGGTTGCTCTCATTTCGTATTGTCCATGAACCGGCCTTCGTCCTTGCGCGGACGGCGTCCGTAGGCCCGGAGCATCTGCTTGCCGCGCTGGAGCTCGGTGATCTTCCGGCTCTGCTCGCTCGTGCGGTCGCCCAGTTCCTCGCGCGCGGCCTCCTCCACCTGGAGGACCTCGGCGAGCACGGCCTTGACGGACTCGTGGGCGCGCTCCACCGATTCCCGTTCCCCCGGGCCCAGGGCGTTCTTGCCCGCCTCCCACTCCTTGAGGAGAGTCGCCCCTCCCTGGGCGACGGCCTCCACCTCGCGCATGACCGCCTGCTTGTCCGAGAGGATCCGCATGAGGAGCGCGGTGTCCCTCGCCTCGATGGTGGCGACCTGCCGCCGGCTCAAGTCCAGCACGCGGCGATAGCACTCCTCCTGGCGGGCGAAGAACTCCTTCATGCGCGCGGCCAGGGCCTGTTTTCCTTCCACGAACGCTCCTTTTCCTTCCCGCCTCCGGAGCCCTCTTTCCCTCGCGGCCTACCGGGAGACCGGGTTCAACGCCGTTAGGTAGTCGAGGTCGGCCAGGCGATCCTCGTTTCTCTGCTGCCAATACGCCACGCCGAACTCATCGGCGAAGGTCCCCGCGTCGGGCGGCACGGCCGTTCGCACCGCCGTCCGGGCGAGGACGTACTTGTTCCGGGCTTCCTGCGGCCGCCCCATGGCGAGGAGGCACTCGCCCATCATGTAGAGGAGGTAGGGCCGCTCGCTCGTCTGGAGGCGCTGCTCGGCGCGCTCCAGCACCTCATAAGCCTCGGTGTAGTCCCCGGCGCGATAGAGGGAAAGCGCGAGGTAGAAATAGGCGTTGCGGTGCATGCGCGCAAGGAGGGGCTTCCCTGCCCACACCTCCTCACTGTAGCGCGCCTCGTCCAGGAGGCCGCGGAGAAGGTCCTGCGCGCCCCATCCGTCGGAGCGCTTCACCTGCCCCAGCGCTTCCCGGCACAGGGCCAGTAGGTAGGTCGCGCGGAAGCGGCTCTCCACCACCTCCTGATAATCGCCCCCCTCCGTCTCCTGCCGAATGCCCTGGGGGTGTTCGGGATAGAGGACATAGCGGTGGAGCGCCTCGGCGAGGAGAGCGTCGGCCTGGCGATACAGGTCCAGCATCCTTTCGATCGAGGGCGCCTCGGCCGTTTCGGCCGGCTGGACCGCCCCCTGGGGCGGGGTTCCGGCGACCGCCGGCGCTCCGGCTGCCAAAGGGGGCGTCTCCTGCCGAGCGGCCGGATCCAGGGCTTGTTTCTCCGCCTCGGCGATGGCGTACAAGGCCTCGCCCAGCGCGAAGGTGCTCCAGCGCCACGGGCGGCTCTCCGGACCCAGCCCCCGAAGGCTTCGGACATATTCAAAGACCTCGCGGGCCGTCTGCGGGACCTCCCCCTCTTCCGGGGGGCTCCGCGCCGCCAGGATCTCCTCGGGGAAGGCGCCTTCGAGAAGCTGTCGGTTGCATCTCGCAAGCTCCGCGGGCGACAAGCTCATGCGGCCGAGGAGGTCGGTCGTTTCCGGATCGAGGGCCGTGTTGCGCCAAGCCGCGGCCTCGTGCAGATCGCGCCGAAGGATCAGGAGATTGAGCGCCTCGACCAGGCCCTCCTTCTCGACGGCCCTCAACTCCCTATCAAGCCGGATCTGTTCCAGCTTGTCCCTCATATCCTTTCCCAGAAGGTGAAAGACGCGGCCGGCCGGACTGGGGGCGAGCGATTCCGCCCCGCCCCGCAGGCGATTGACAAGCCCCCGCCAACCCAGGATGTCGCGCTCCGTCAGGAGATAGGGTTGGACGGTCTCCCGGGGCGAGAGGGCCGAGGAGCGAAGGCTGCTTCCCGGACCGCCGAGATGATCGCCTCCCCAGAGGCGATAGGTCTCCCCCAGGTAGAAGAGGCTTTTGCGGCCTTCGGCCGTGGCGTTCTCCATGGCATTGATCCGGAAGACCGACTCCGCCCGCTCGTAAAGGCCGAGGTTCTGATAGGCAAGCCCCAGGATGTTGCGCACTTCGCCGAGGAGGTCGCTCTGGCCGTGGCGCTTGGCAAAGGTTTCGAAGCTCTCGATCGAGCGCTCGAAGGCCCGGGCCTCAAAGAAGAGCGTCCCCGAACGATAGAGGGCCTGCTCGTCGTACGGGCCGCCCGGGGCGTCCAGGGCGAGCCGCATGTAGGTGTCGGCCGCCCGCATCCGAAGACTCCGCGCTTCTTCCCGGTCGCGCGGCCGGTCAAAGGGCGGTTCGCTCAGCACCTCCGCCTGCCGGGTGCACAAGGCCGCGATGCGGACGGATATCTCGGCGTCGGGTCCGGGAAGCTGGGCCAGGAGGGTCTCATAGACCGCCTGGGCCTGGGCCAAGGACTGCCGGATCTTGCGGGCGCGCTGGAGGGTCTCGTTCCAGCGGGGCGACTGGGCGGGCTCGTCGAGCCAGGATCGCGGATAGGCCAGGTCGTCGGCCTGGCGGACAGAGGCCTGGCCCAGCGCCTCGAGATTTCGCTTGAGTTCGCGCGGGGTGAGGAGAACCGTCGGGATGAGGGGCCCCATGGCCAAAAACTCCTGATACGTCCGCCATGCCTCGTCCAGGAGCCCCTCGCTCAGATAGCTCTCGCCGACGCCGAGGAGCGCGCCGGCTTGGACCTCGGGCGTGGGATATTTCGTCATGGCATTCCGAAAGGTCTTGCGCGCTTCTTCCGGCCGTCCCTCGATGAGCAGGCTCCGCCCGATCATCACCCGGGAGAGACCCTCCAGGGGCCCGGCCAAAAGGCCCGCGGCGTCAAAGGAGGTGCGCGCCTCCCTGAGGAAACGATCCCGTTCGTCCTTTGTCGTGGTGCGCTCCCGCGTCGCCATCACCATCCCGCCGCCCAGGGTCAAGCGCACCGGGCTCGCCAGGAGATCCGGCACGATCGCGCCTTCCTGGAAGAGCGCCCGGCCCAGGATGGCGGGGAGGGCCCGGGTGCGTTCCGGGAGGGGCGCGCCGCTGAATTGCTCGAGCCGGCCGCCCAGCGCCCTGCCCTGACGGGCCAGGACGTCCCACCAGGTTTCCCGTCCGATGTTCATGGCGGCGGCCAGCTCCAGCTTCACCGCGCCCTTCTGGAAATACGCCTCGCGGAGAATATCCTCGGGCGCGCTCGCGTCCACGACCTCCCATAAAGGAGCGCCGCCCCTCCATACGCCTCGCGCGCGCGCAGGATCCATACATCCCGTTCGGCAGCCGGAAGGTCCTGGGAGGCATCCATCAGGCGCTGCCCCCTCTCCACCGCGATCGCGCCCAGGCGCATCTGCGCCAGGAAGCGGTCCCGGCTGCGTGGCGACTGGAGAAGAAAGACGCGATACTCCTCCTCGGCCTTTTCCGTGAGCCCCAGGGCGTCATACACGCGCGCCAGGTGGAATTGAATCTTGATCTTCTCCTCCGGCAAGAGCTCGTAGGCGCGGAGCGGAACCTCGCGCTCCTCCGAGACAGGGGTGCGTCCTTCCCTCTCCGCCTTCAGACGCTCCACCCCCTCCTCGGCGAGGGCATTGCGCAAGAGTTCAAGCTCCTTGCGCGCGGCATCGTTCCGCCCGAGATCCAGGGTGGTCACGGCCCGGAAATACTGGAGGTACATCCTCCTGCGCCTCTGGCGGACCCGGATCTCGCGCTCCGCGGGAACCGGAGACCGGGCCGAGAGGAACTGCTTCTCCCACGGGGAGGCCTCCTCGGGAGAGCGCGCCTCCTCCTCAAGCAGCATGGCCTCCCCGTATTCGCGGACCGCCTCCAGGAGAAAATCCTTCTTGCGCGCGGGCGTGGCCATCTCCGCCAAATGCCGATCGGCCTCGGCAAGGAGAAGAAAAGGATTCTGGTAGCGTCCGGTACGAACCTCGTCCAAATCCCTATAGTGGCGCAGGAAATTGCGGAGGTTCAACCGCGCCAGGACGAGATAACGAAACCGGGCGTTGCGGGAAGCCGGTTCCAGAGAACGAGCAGCCTGTCCCAACGCTTCGAGGGCTGCCGCATGGTATTCTTCAGGACTCTTCGGCCTCTCTTTCCCCCTCGTAGGATTGTAAATGGCGGTGAATAAGGCGAAGAGCAGGCTCAAGACAAAGAGCCCGATAGGCCCCCAATACCTCCACCCAAAACGCCGAAACCGGGGTGTGGTATCGGCAATCTCTTCGAGCTCAAGGAGTTCGGCTTTTTCAGACGTTTCGTCCGGCATCGACTTCCTTGCCTTCCCTACGATTGCTCAGGCGGTCTTCCTGAAACAGGTCCTCTTTAATCTGCGCGATGGTCAATGTCTTTTTCAGCTTCTGAATCAGCGCCAGACGTTCGAAAACAGACTCCGGATACAGGCGATGGTTGCCCGCAGTCCGACGCGATTCTGTAATGAGCCCCCAAACCGTATAGTTGTGAAGGGTTTGCCGGGAGATCCGGGTGCGCTCCATAATCTCTCCGATCCGATACAGCTTTTCCGGAATCTCAAAGGACATGATCTCCTCCCCTCAATGTCCTGCGTGCGCGTATCATACGGCACACGTCGACACATTCATCCGTCCATCAAGCTCGTCGGCCATCCTTTGACCAAAGGCATATTCTTTTAAAAAAATCCTGCCCTCCGACACTTTTTCTTCAAGCTCAAGAATCATTGCCGAATATCCTTATATCAAATATCCACAATTACAGAGCAACTTAAGAATCGTATTTTGTATTTTACAAAATATAAAACATTGATTCAAGAGGGAAACTATGAAAAAAACGAGTCGCTGAAAAAATATTCGGCCTTTTGATAGGATGTTTTTTGATATCACTTTGATATTTAGCTGTCCCCAAGTATAGGGTTTTTTCGGTCTCTAACAGAAGAAATAAGGCGCATGGAGTTGACAGATTCCCTAAAATAATCATTGTAACGCCGCGTCTCCGACACCGGAACGAAAACCGGGACAGCAGGTTGCATTTCATAAAAACCTTCATGCCGATGGCCCCTCCCCTCCTTATCCCTTGCCTTCGAGGGTACTCGCACACCGTGTCTTGTAAAAGAAAGAGTGCGGAGTTAGCTCCTATTTGACGATACGGTAACAGGTGCCGATTCATTGCGCAAACGTGAGGACGATAGACGAATATTTTGTGCCTGAAGACCCAAGCCGGGCGGCTGAACCGCCCGAAAGAAATGCGGGGACGAAACCCAACATAAAATAGTTTTCCCCTTGACTTTGTTATTTGTCGTAGGATATTATCCGCGGGACCGTGCGTCCCGCATGAACGAAGTGGCCGGAAGAGCGGGAGCACCCATCATGGCGGCATTTCGGATTCTCGTTGTCGACGATGAGGAGGAAACTCTGCGTTTGTACCACCGGTTTTTGCAGTCAGAGGAGTATGAAATCGTGACCGCGGCTTCTCCTCAGACGGCATGCGAATTGTTGCGCAGGGAGTGCTGGGATATCCTTATCAGCGATATTTGTATGCCTGACCTGAACGGTTTCGACGTGATGCAAGCGGGCAAAGTGAATAATCCCCATATTCGCTGCATCGCCGTAACCGGTTACGGCACGAATACGGTTCTGGACCAGGTGCTTGAGCACGATTGTTTCGGCTACATCAACAAGCCGTTTGATTGGGACTACTTGAAGCTCTTGATACAAAAGGCATTGCATCCCCTGCAGGCGCGGCAGAATCGCGCGAGCACCCGCCGGAAGACGCGGAAACGCGTCCGGCTGCCAAAAGATTAGGCTTTTTAAAACTTTTAGGTTGAAACTTCGTTATGCGGGGCACTAAGATAGCCGAGGCTCGTCCGTTGGGTTTCGGTACTTCAGGTTGACGGCCCGGCCGTCTGGGAATAAGGAGTGGGCTCCGATGAGCAAGGCCACCAAGGTATTTATCGTTCTCAATTTCCTGCTGAGCTTTCTCTTCGCCGTTTTAAGCCTGAATCTCTATGCCAATAAGATCGATTGGTACGCTCAGGCGAAGACGATCTCGGAGGATCGCGCCAAATTGTACAAGAGCTACGAAGAGCTCTCGCGCAATTCCAAGAACGAACGCACCAAGTTCGAGATCGAGAACCAGGGCTTCTCCAAGGAGTTGTACATCCTCAAGCCCGCCTATGAAGAGGCCAAGGCCCGCATCGAGGTCCTCACGCAGAACAACACCAGCCTCGCCGGCGACGTCAACAGCTTCAAGGACGAGCTCGCCCGCACCAACACCATGATCCAGAAGACCCTGCTGGAGAAGAAAACCACGGAGGAGGCGCTCGACAGCCTGCGCGAGGCTTACCAGACGGCGCAGAGCGACCGGGATTTCGCGCAGAAATCCGCCATCGAGCTCTCCCAGAAGA
>JAZDLH010000182.1:0-11761 GCA_043802275.1 Planctomycetota bacterium | reverse complement strand
GCTTGCGCCCGAATCCCTCCGCTTTGAAACGACCGCACACGCCCTGGCCATGGCCGGCGCAGGCGTGTATTGGCCCGGACGACAGGCGGGATTCCTCTTCGCCGCGGAGCCGGAGACCTTCCTGGGCGTGACGGGACTGGGATTCCGCTACGACCGGGAGCGGGGCCAAGGCATCTTTTTTTTAAGTCTTCCGGCCTGGAAGGACCGAGAGCCGACTTATCTCGGAGAAGCCGGTGGCGTGGCGCTCTCCTTCTGTCTCAGCCTCTTCGACTGCGCCTCCTGCCGGGACTTTTTCCGGGGCGTGAACCACCTGCGCCTCCTCCTTCACCCCGAGGAGAGCCCAAGGCCGGTCCTGCCTTTTTCGCACGCCGCCGCCTTGATCGAGGAGTCGCTCAACACCCATCACTGGCTCGACCCTTACTACCTCTCGGCCATCGGGCTCGAGAATCTCCGCCAGGGGCCCCGCCCGGCCACGGACGCCTTTCCACAGGAGTGGTATCTGCAGGAGGGCAAAAGCGGCGGCTCGGCGCTCGCCTACGCGCTCACCCGCTCGCCGTCGGAGGCGACCCGCAACCGGGGCTGGGGCATGCTCGAGTTCATCGCCCGGCAGGGCGTGAGCCCCTCCGGGCTTTTTTTCTCGCTCGTCGGGAGATGGGGCCCGCTGTACGGAGCTCCCTGGACCCACGTCCGCCCCGCGCTGGACGCCTGTTTTTACATGTTGCGCGCCGCCGGAGAGCGGGGCGAGGAGGAGGGAGAAATCCTGCGCCGGGCGGCGGGCCAAAGCCTGGACGCGCTCGTGGAGATCTTCCGCCGGCACGGCGAGTTCGGCCGCGCCGTCTCGCGCGAGAAAGGAGCCGAACTTCTCGAGCCCGGCACGGCCGCCGGGGGGCTCGCCATCGCCTGCCTCGTCCTCGGGCATCGTCTCTTCCGGCGAAAGACCTACCTTGAAACGGCGAAGGAGGCGGCCCGCGTCTATGCCGGAATCCTCTCGCGCGGAAGCGCGGGGGGATGCGATCCCCTGGCCGGGCCCGCTCTCCCCGACAGCGCCAGCCTCACCGCGCTCCTGGAGAGCTTCATGAGCCTGTACGAGGAGACGCAGGAGGATGCCTGCCTGGAAGGAGCCCTCGCCGCGGCCGAGGCGTTCGCCTCCTACGTCATGGCCCGGTCGATCGCCCTGCCGCCGGATAGCGACCTCGCCCGGGCCGGCATTGCCACCCGCGGAGCGGTCTTGACCGGGGGCGGAGCCGCCCGGCTCGGGCCCGGGCCGTGGTCCACGAGCCTCGGCGCGCTCCTGCGCCTCTATCGCGTGACGGGCGAGGAATGGCTCCTCTCGCTCCTCTCGGACGTGGCGCTGGCGCTTCCCCAGTACGTGGCGACCTTCCACGCCCGCGTCGGGGATCTGCGTCGGGGCATGGCGGCCTCGGAGATTCCGCTCTTGCCGGAGGGAACGCGACTCCCCTATTCCGTGGAGCCCGTCTCGCGCCTCGGCACGGCCCAGGCGATCCTCCTCATGCGCGCCGAGCTTCCGGGCGTTTACGTCGATCCGCCGCGCGAGGCCCTGGCCGTATTCGACCACGTCAACGCGAGCGTGGACTTCGAGGCCATGCGCCTCTACCTGTCCAATCCCACGCCTTACCGCGCCCAGGGCCGGATCGAGGTGGAGGTCGGAACGCGCCTCGCGTACGACCTCGCGCCGGGCGAGAGCGCGGACTGGCCCTTTTGAAAGCTTCTATAATAAGGATAGGGGCGAAGCCGTTTCCCATGGGTATCATCCTCAAATAAAAACTCCCCCGCATCGCAGGATGCGGGGGAGGGGTCTCGCTGCCTTGCTTTTTTAAAACCCGGCGGCTGGTTGCCGCGTTATTGGGTCGCTTTCACTGCTTCGGTCTGCAGGTTCCTCGGGCTTGTCAGTATCTCCTCCGGCGTTTTTCCGGTGTTGAAGATGGCGGACATCTCGAGCTGCGTCATGCTGTAGAGCCGGTCATATTGATCTTTCCGCTCCACGAGCACCTTGCGGAGGAAGCCGCTTAATACCTCCCAGTGGACCTGGTGTCCCGGAGGCCGGATCTCAATGGGGCTGTTCGGCCAGTCGTGTCCGCCGAGGAAGAAGACCCACGTCGGCATATGGTAATACCAGTAGTCGAAGGAGGCGGCAAAGGCCTCCACGCCCTCTTCGGCCGTTTCGAAGTCGTACATCCACGCGAGGTCGCCGCCGGTCCTGAGCCCCGCGATGGGGCCGAAATCGATGCGCCGGCCCTTGACGATGGCCGGACGAGGAAAGACGTCCGTGAACTTGGAGAAGTGGAAGGGCGGGGCGGATCCGTCCACGTAGCGCATCATGGGGACGGGGTTGCCGTCCGCCTTCCAGTCGCCGTAGGGGATGTCCTTGGCGAGGTCGAGCTCGGCCTCGATCTTCCGGATCTCCTCCCGGGTTCGCACCGGGTCGCCCGGCCGCCGCTCGCCGCCTCCGCCGCCGTAGTAGCGGTAGATCTTGTCCACGCCCAGGATGTTGGCCTTGATCCACTTGTTGTTTCCGGGGATCTCCTCCCGGAGCTCTTCGTCGGTGCTGCCCTGCATGCCCCGCACGTCGGGGTTGTGGTGGAGCGAGTGGTTCTCGATCTCGCAGCCGCGGTCGAAGCAGCGCTGCACGAGCACCTTGTTGTATTCCACGTCATTGCGCGAAAGCGGGGCGTACCACATGGAGAAGACCCATCGCACGTCCTCCTTGGCGAACTCCTCCACGAGGTCGGCGAAGCGCTCTATGGCCTCGACCGTGGCGCAGTCGTCGAAGTTCATGCCGATGAAGCGGGGCTTCTTGTAGGTGTCCTCCTGCCGGGGCAGGGCGGGCTCGGGCAGCGCCTCGAGTTCGGGCGTCAAGGCCCCGAGGCCGGAGAGGATCGCCTTCATCGTTCGGAAGGTATAGGGCTCGGTTTCCTTTTTCACCGCTTCGGCGATGAGGGGCGCCGATTCCGCGGAGCCGAGCTCGCCCAGGAACTTGGCGGCAAAGCGCCGCACGGCCGCATCCTTATGCGCGAGCGACTTCTGAAGGCTTGCCAGCCCCTCGGCGTCGCCAAGGCTTGCCAGGGTCCGGAGGATCCGCAGCCGGTGGGCGAAATAGTCGCTGGGCACGATGTAGAGCGGCAGGATTCGCTTGAGATCGGGAATGACCGAGGCGTCGCCCAAACGGCCCACCGCGTCGCACGCCGCCTTGAAGGCGAAGTACTCATATCGGGAGATGCTGTTCGGGTTTCGATCCTTGAGGTCGAGCACGGTGTTCACGAGGTACGCGGCCGTGCCCTCGGGGTTCAGCCGCTCGAGGCCCTTGACGGCCCAGTAGGGATGCTGCTCCCAGGCGTCGTCGTACTCGATGACCTGCTTGAAGATCGGGATCGCGCGCTCGTCTCCGTACTTCGAGAGGAGGCAGAGCGTTTCCACCTTCACGAAGCCGCCGGTCGAGTCGTTCTTCTCCAGGGCGAGCTCGGCGAGCTCCTTCCCGTAGGCGCCGTCGTCCAGGATCCGCGCGAGGCGCAGGGCGAAGAGGCCGGGCGTATCCTCGCCGAAGAAGGGCGTGGCCCGGGCAATGCGGATGGCCTCGGGGATCGCCTCCTTCATTTGCATGAGGATCGCGCACCGCAACGCCATGGTGAGGACGGGCTTGTCCTGCGAGGTCTTGAGAAGCTTGAGAACGGTCTCCCTGCCCGCGTCGCTTCCGAGCCGGTAGAGCTCGAGCGCGGCGGCCAGGCGGTTCGTGTACTCCTGCTGCGGCAGCCTTCCTTCGCCGACCGCGGCGTATTCGGCCGGCACATAGGTGAGGGTCTCCACCAGGGCGGGGACGGCCTCCTGGGCTCCGATTCGCCGCAACGCGGAGATCGCGCAACGACGGACAATGGCCGATTCATCCTTGAGCGCCTCGATCAGGGGCGCGACCGCGGTCTCGTCGTTCGTGAAGACGAGCTGCTTCACCGCCGCCTCGCGCATCTTGACGTCGCCGTCCTTCAGGGCGCTGCAGAAGACCGGGATGGACTCCGGCTTGTTATCGAGGCCGAGGCGGTAGAGCTCGGCGATCCGGTCCCCCCGCTCCGCAAAGGCGTAGATGCGGCTCGGGTGGTTTTGGTTCCGCGAGGTCGCCTCGGCCGCGAGGCATGGCGCGACCCACCCCAAGACAAACAAGCATAGAACCCAACGTCTTTTCATCATCCCTCTTTCCTCCCGAAAAAATAAAAGGCGTTGCCACGCAAGGACAACACCTCACCGAAAACCAACAACCTCCATTAATTCAATTTCAACCGTTCTCAGAGTAGACGAATCCCCCCCAAAGTCAAGTTGCAAAAGAAAAAATCGCGTATTATTAAGAGGGAACGGCCTCTCCTTCGCGCCTGCAACGCTTGTTTGCCCCGACACAAGGGTCTTGCCAAGCCGTCGGTCCTGCATCATGTTTTACGCAATCCGCAATCCGTTAAGCCGCAGCAAAGCCCCCTTTTTTGTGGCAATGCCCTCCTTAATTATCTATCCTTTAAATGGTTGCAACATGAGGACCGCGTTCCGCATACAGAAATCCCCTGGGATCATGAGCCGTGCCATCCACGGAAGGACGGTGGCTGAAACAAGGAATCGGGCGCATCGCATGAAACCCGGCAGGGAAGTCCCGAGATTCTCTTTTTCCGCGTACCTCGAAGAGAGCCGCCGGCCGATCGTCAGCCTCGTCTTTGTGCTCCCCATTCTCATCGCGTACGAAGCCGGGGTCCGGCTGATGAATCTCGGTCGCACGGAGATCGTGGTGAATGCGGCCGACGCCCTCATCAAGAAAGCGCTCGAGGCCCTGGGCATCTACGGCACGCTACTCTCGGCCCTCTCGATCGTTGTCATCCTCCTCTTTCTCCAGGTGCGGCTGCGGAAACCCTGGCGCGTGCGCAGGGCGACCCTCCTCGGCATGGGCCTGGAAAGCGCGCTCATGGCCTTGCCGCTCTTCGCGCTCGACCGGGGGGTCCAGGCTGTGCTTTTCCTTGCCGCGAGCGGTGGGAAGAAGACCGTGATCGAAACCCTCGTGCTCTCGCTCGGCGCGGGCGTGTATGAAGAGTTCCTCTTCCGTCTCCTGCTCCTGGGCGGTCTTCTTTGGACGGCCTATCACCTGCTGCGCAAGAAAAACCCGCGCGCCCAGGCGGTATGCGTGCTCATCTCCGCCCTGCTTTTTGCCCTGGTCCATCACCTCGGGCCCCAGGCGGACCCTTTCGGCTTGCGGCTCTTCGCCTTCCGCACCGTGGCCGGGGTTTACTTCTCTTGGATTTACCTCTCGCGCGGATTCGGCATAGCCGTCGGCTGCCACAGCGTTTACGACGTGCTCGTAGTGGCCCTGCGAGAGCTTGCCTGAAGCACGCCAATCACCCCATTCTATCGCGACCACCCATTCCTTATTATTAAGCTGCACGGCCCAAGAGGGGCAAAAGAAGGCGCGAACGGACTTCTTAAGGCAATTTTTCCAAGATAGTTGAATCAAGAAAGGTCCATCAGGCCATCCAATCCATATAAAAAATCCTCGAACAGATCGAATAATCAATAATCAGGATTATCACAACTCATTCAAATATAATGAGTTGCATCTGTTATAAAAAAATACTCAAAATATCACTGCTTTTTTGTTTACATGTGATCATATTATCAGTATAAATAGACGATAAAGAAAGAGCGCTGTACGAAAGAAAGTTGGAGTTTAAGCGGGACGGGGCGGATACGGAGGACTTGGCCATGAAGAATCTCACGGACAAGCAGCGCGAGATATTGGAATTTCTCATCGAATGCGTGCAGAACGAGCACTATACGCCCACGGTGCGCGAGATCGCCGACCGTTTCGGCTTTTCCTCAACGAACGCGGCGCGCAACCACCTCGAGGCGCTCGAGCGCAAGGGCTGCCTCACGCGCCGGGCCAACGCCTCGCGCGGCATCGAGCTCTCGCCGGAATATTTGGAACCACAGGGAGGCATCCCCATCGTCGGACGCGTGGCCGCGGGCACGCCTGTCACGGCCGTGGAGAACCTCGAGGGGTATCTCACGATCGACGGACTCTTCCGCGACGCGGACCGCCTCTTCGCCCTGCGCGTAAAGGGCGACAGCATGGTCGACGCGGGCATTCGGGACGGCGACTTTGCCGTCGTGCGCGCACAGGACGCGGTGGAGGACGGGGCCATCGGCGTGGCCGTCGTGGACGAGGAGGCCACGGTGAAACGCATCCGGCGCGAGGGGCGCCTGGTCCGGCTCCTCCCGGCAAACCCCGCGTACGAGCCCCTGGAGATCGACCCGGAGCTTACCCCCTTCCGCATCGCGGGCAAAGTGGTGGGCCTGCACCGCGTGCTGGAGTGAGGGGGGTTATGAATTACGAATTACGAATTACGAATTAGGTAGGGGCTTGACTAGCTGAGGGGTGTTTTTCTCAACAGGACAAGCCACTCCCGATACAGGTCCTGGTGCCGATGGTTGAATCTAAACTCGCATTCCTTGAGGTGCAAGTAAAAATGTCGCTCCCGGACGCCATGAAACTTCGCCGGGCGCTTCTTGGCGAAGGCCCAGAAGCTCTCGATGCCGTTGCTATGGCGGCCCTCGCGGGCGAACTCGTTCTCTCCGTGCCGGACGCGAAAGTGCTTCTCGAAGCCCAGGTCCACCAGGCCGTCGTAGCCGCTCCAGCCGTCGGTATGAATGACCGACGCCACCTCGACGCGACCGCGTATAACGGCCTGCAGGGCCGCCCGGGAGCAATTCGGCACGATCCGGGTGAAAACGGACTCTCCTCGTTTCGGGAGGCCAAAGACAATGGTTTTGCCGCCACAGCCTCGCCCGCGCTTACTGCGGGTGCGTTGGAGCCCGAAGTACGACTCGTCGGCTTCAATGACCCCGGCCAGACGCGCCTGCCGCTCGCAGATCCTGGCCATGCGTTCGCGGAGCAAACGGATCAGCCGGTTGACCGTGTTGCGGTTGAGACGCGACACGGCGGCGATTTGCGTGGCGGTCAAGTCGAGGCGGAAGAGGCGCAAAAACGCGCGAAAGCGGCGCTCGGAAATGCGGCCACGGTTTAGGTATCTGTTACTTGTGGGCATGACTGGCCTTATAGTCAATCACATGACGCTCAGCTAGTCAAGCCCCTTTACAATTCGTAATTCGTAATTCGTAATTTCTTTCGGCTGTGGAGGACGGATCATGGTCAAGGCCTCGAAGAAGACGGTGGACATCGGCGACGCGCCGGGCGCGCGCGACAAGGCGCTCGAGCGGACGCTCGCGGAGATCGGCAAGCGCTACGGGAACGAGAGCATCATGCGCCTCGGGGACAACCCCATCGTGCCGGTGGAGGTGATCTCCACCGGGAGCCTCTCGCTCGACTGGGCGCTCGGCGTGGGGGGCGTGCCGCGCGGCCGGATCGTGGAGTGCTTCGGGCCGGAGAGCTCGGGCAAGACCACGCTCGCGCTCCACATCGTGGCGAACTGCCAGAAGAGGGGTGGCGTGGCCGCGTTCATCGACGCGGAGCATGCGCTCGACCCGGCCTACGCCCGCCGGCTCGGGGTGAACCTCGAGAACCTGCTCGTCAGTCAGCCCGATTGCGGCGAGCAGGCCCTGGAGATCACCGAGCTTTTGGTGCGCTCGGGCGCGGTGGACGTGATCGTGATCGACTCCGTGGCGGCCCTTGTTCCCCGCAGCGAACTCGAGGGCGAGATGGGCGACGCCCAGGTGGGGGTCCAGGCCCGCCTCATGAGCCAGGCCATGCGCAAGCTCACCGCGGTCGTCAAGAAGTCCAACGCCTGCATCCTCTTCATCAACCAGATCCGCATGAAGATCGGCGTCATGTTCGGCTCGCCCGAGACCACCCCGGGCGGCCGGGCCCTGAAGTTCTACTCCTCGGTCCGCCTCGACATCCGCCGCGTGGGCTCGATCAAGCGGGGCGAGGAGGTCGTGGGGAACCAGGTGAAGGTCACGGTCGTGAAGAACAAGGTGGCCGCGCCCTTCCGCCACGGCAACTTCGAGGTCTTCTTTAGCGAGGGCATCCACGCGAACGGCGAGCTTTTGGACCTCGGCGTCGAGCATAAGCTCGTGGACAAGTCCGGCACCTGGCTCTCCTACGGCGAGACGCGCCTCGGCCAGGGCCGGGAGCGCGCGGCCGAGTTCTTGCGCGAAAACCCGGCCGTCCGAGACGAGCTCGACCGGAGCCTTCGCGCCATCCTCTTTGCGAACCTTTTGGACAAGGGCGCGGAGAGCGGGAAGCCCCTGAAGGAAAAGGTCGCGTGAGGTTTTTACAAGAGAGCGAAGAGAAAGATATCGAGCAAAAGAGACAGGGCAATATCCGGCCGCGCATTGCCCGCGCCTGCTCGGATGGGAACACGAAAAGGAAAGCCCGAATAAAAAACCCACGCCCGGTCCCTCCCCCCAAGACGAACCGGGATCCCTCCAAGCGGCGGGCGGGCCCCGGCCCCCACCGGGGTACGCCCGTCTTTTTTCCCGTATCTCAAAGCCCCACACCTTCAATTTCCCTTTCGCATTGACAGGCGCGAGCGCGAAGCGTATAGCCAAGAGGAGAGGCTTAAGCCTGGGCCGGAGGTGCGCAAGGGGAGGCCCGGACAGGGAACAGCGAGCGGAGCGGCACGGGATTGAGGCGGGCGCCTGGTTTTCGTTGCCCCACGTGCGGAAAAGCGGCGGGATTTTCCTTGAAGGGATAAGGTCCATGCAAAGGTTCACCGTGCGGACGAAGCGGCGCGCCGAGCTTGTGGACGTGACGCGCATGGTAGAGGAGGCCGCGCTCGCGTCGGGCGCGGGAGAAGGGCTTGTCACGGTCTTTGTGCCGCACACCACGGCCGGAGTGACCATCAACGAGAATGCCGATCCCTCGGTATGCCGCGACATCCTGGCCAGGCTCGAGCGGCTCGCGCCCCTGGGCGAGCGTGAGTATACGCACGCGGAGGGGAACTCGGACGCGCACATCAAGGCGTCCCTCGTGGGAAGCTCGGTCCAGGTCATGCTCGAGGGCGGCCGCCTCGCGCTCGGCGCCTGGCAGGGCGTGTACCTCGCCGAGTTCGACGGACCCCGCGCGCGGGAGGTCTGGGTAAGGGTGGTCTGAAAGGGAAGAACCGTTCCCAGGGCTATACGGACAAAGTCCAAGAAAAGCATAGGGGGAGAAATCGCATGAACGGCTTCGAGCGGTACACGGCGATGCTTGCGGGCAAGCGGCCGGACTTCGTGCCGCGGGTGCCGATCCTCATGCAGTTCGCCGCGGAATACATCGGTTCGAATTACGGCGTCTTCGCCTCGGACTGGAAGGTGCTCGTGGAGGCGAATGAAAAGTGCGCCGAGGCGTTCGGTCTGGACCAGGTGAGCGCCATCTCCGACCCCTTCCGCGAGACCGCAGGCTTCGGCGGGGAGATCGTTTTCGTGAAGGACGGGGTGCCGCGCCTCGTGAAGCCGCCCTTACTCGACACCAAGGACCTGGGCGCGCTCGCCGCGCCCGATCCCATGACTTCGCCCCGCATGCGCGACCGGGTGGACGCCGTCCGCGCCTTCAAGGAAAAGGTGGGCGGCCGGTATTCCATCCTCGGATGGATCGAGGGCCCGGCAGCCGAGGCCGCGGACCTTCGCGGGGTCACGCAGTTCCTGATGGACCTCATGGACGACGAGCCCTTCGCCGGGGCGCTCATGGACCGCTCTATCGAGGTGGGGGTCGAGTTCGCCCGAGCGCAGGTCGAGGCGGGCGCGGACACGGTGGGCGTGGGCGACGCGATCGCCAGCCAGCTCTCGCCCGAGCTCTACGAACGGCTCGTTTTGCCGCGCGAGAAGCGCCTCGTGGACGCGATCCACGGCATGGGCGCGCGGGTGCGCCTCCACATCTGCGGGAACATCACGCATCTTTTGCGCGGTATCGCGCGTCTCGGGGCGGACATCGTGGACGTGGACCACATGGTGAAAATGCCCACGGCGCGGCGGGCCCTGGGCGACCGCGTGGCCCTGGCCGGGAACCTGGACCCCGCCACGGCCGTGCAGCGGGGCACCCCGAAGGCCATCCGGGAGCGGGTGCGCGACCTTTACGCCGAGGTGGGGAATCCCTTTCTCGTGGCTGCGGGCTGCGAAGTCTCCCCCCTCACCCCGCCCGCCAACCTCAGGGCCCTGTGCGAGCCCATGGGCTACGTGCCCTGAGGGGCGCGTCTCCATCACGCGTCCTTCGCGTTTAATCCGATGCGTCCGTCTTCGTTTTCCCCGGCCGGATGAGAATCTCCCCCTTCTTCGCGTCCACGCGGACAGCGGCCTCCTCGGGGAGCTCGCCCGAGAGAATCATCCTGGCGATGGGGTTCTCCAGCCGATCCTGGATCGCGCGCGCGACCGGCCGCGCGCCGAACTGAGGGTCAAAGCCCTCCTTGGCAATAAGCTCCACGGCCTCGTCCGAGACCTCGAGCCGGCGCTTGTGGCCGGCGAGGCGCTTCTCCAGCCGGCCGAGCTGGATGCGCACGATCGCGCGGATCTCGCCCCGGCCCAGGCGGTTAAACACGATCACCTCATCGATCCGGTTCAAAAACTCCGGCCGGAAGTGCTCCCGCAGGGCCGCCATTACCTCGGCGCGCACGGACGGGGCATCGAGGTCGGGCGCGTCCATGATGTATCGGCTCCCAAGGTTCGAGGTCATGATGACGATGGTGTTCGTGAAGCTCACGGTCCGGCCCTGGCCGTCGGTGAGGCGCCCGTCGTCCAAGAGCTGCAACAGGGTGTTGAAGACTTCCGGGTGCGCCTTCTCGATCTCGTCGAAGAGCACCACGCTGTAGGGCCGCCGCCGCACCGATTCGGTGAGCTGCCCGCCCTCCTCATAGCCCACGTACCCGGGCGGGGCGCCGATGAGCCGCGCCACCGAGTGCTTCTCCTGGTACTCGCTCATGTCGATCCGCACGAGGCTCTTCTCGTCGTCGAAGAGAAAGGCGGCAAGCGCGCGCGCGACCTCGGTCTGGCCCACGCCCGTGGGCCCGAGGAAGATGAACTTCGCCAGCGGCCGGTTCGGGTCCTGGAGCCCCGCGCGGCTCCGCCGCACCGCGTCCGAGACGGCCCGGACCGCGCGCTCCTGGCCCACCACGCGCTCGCGGATGCGCTCCTCCATGCGGAGGAGCTTTTCCTTCTCGCTCTCGAGCATGCGCGCCACGGGGATGCCGGTCCAGCGGCTCACGACGCGCGCCACGTCCTCGGGAGCGACCTCCTCCTTGAGAAGCGCCCCGTCTTTTTGTAGGGACAGGAGGCGCGCGTTCTCCGCCTCGATCCGGCGCTCCAGCTCGGGGATGCGGCCGTGGCGGAGCTCGGCCACGCGCTCGAGGTCGGCCCGGCGCTCGGCCCGCTCGGCCTCGGTGCGGGCCTGGTCCACGGCCTCCTTGGACTCCCGGATGGCGCGGATGGCCTCCTTCTCGGCCTGCCAGCGCGCGGTGAGCGCGTTGATTTTCTCGTTCCGCTCGGCCAATTCCCTCGCGAGCGCGGCGTCGTGCTCGCGCGCGGAGGGGTCGGTGTCCTTTTTCAGGGCCGCGCGCTCGATCTCGATATCGAGCTTCCGGCGCGTGAGCTCCTCCAGGGGCGCGGGCATGGAGTCGATCTCGATGCGGA
Organism: Planctomycetota bacterium; assembly: GCA_043802275.1. Classification (GTDB taxonomy): domain Bacteria; phylum Planctomycetota; class SZUA-567; order SZUA-567; family JAFGNG01; genus JAZDLH01. The sequence continues at coordinate 163 of JAZDLH010000182.1, read as the reverse complement.
GGGCGCTCGCGGCCTCGTCCACGAGGTCGATGGCCTTGTCCGGCAGGAAGCGCTCGGCGATGTAGCGCTCGGAGAGCGCGACCGCGGCTTGGATCGCGTCGTCGGTGATTTTCACCTGGTGGTGCTTTTCGAGCGTCTCGCGGAGCCCGAGGAGGATCTGGAT
>JAZDLH010000181.1:0-2301 GCA_043802275.1 Planctomycetota bacterium | reverse complement strand
TGCTCCGCGACAAGGCCTCGGGCGAGCTTGCGCCCGTGGCGGCCCGCAAGCGCGTGGAGGTCCCGGGCGCGCGCGAGGCCGTGGCGGTGAGCCGCACGATCGTCCGCGAGGTCGTCGCAAACAAGCGCTCGATCCTCACCTCCGACGCCCAGAGCGACGACCGGTTCGGCGGGCAGCTCTCCATCGTGAACCTCTCCATCCGGAGTCTCATGTGCGCTCCGCTCCTCGCCGCGGGCGAGATTCTGGGCCTCATCCAGGTCGACACCCAGACCGGCGTCCAGGCCTTCACCGAGGCGGACCTGCAGCTCCTCACCGGCATCAGCGCCCAGGCCGCCATCGCCGTCAAGAACGCCCAGCTCTACGAGGCCGTGGAGACCGAGACCGCCAAGCGCACCAGCCTCCAGCGCTACTTCTCACCGAACATGGTCGAGATGCTCATGTCCGGCGACCTATCGAGCGACCTGGGCGGCAACGCCTACCGCGGCACGGTCTTCTTCTCCGACATCATCGGCTTCACCGCCATGAGCGAGAGCATGCCGCCGCACGGGGTGGTGGCGAACCTGAACCGCTACTTCACCATCATGCAGAAGATCATCTACGACAACGGCGGGAATGTCGACAAGTTCGGCGGCGACGCCATCATGGCCTTCTGGAGCGTGCCGCGCGCGGGCGCGGGCGACGAGCGCCTTGCGGTCCTCACGGGCGTGGAGATGCAGGCGCGCCTCTGGCCCTTCAACCTGGCCCTTCGCGCCGAGGGATGCCGGTCCATCCACATGGGCATCGGCCTCAACACCGGCGAGTTCGTGGCCGGCAACATCGGCTCCGAGGACAAGATCGAATTCACCCTGATCGGGGACAACGTGAACCTGGCCGCCCGGATCGAGTCGCTCGCGGGACGGAGCCACGTCTTTATCTCCGAGTCCACCTGGGCCCCCATCCAGAAGGAGGTCTGCGCGATACGCCTGCCGCCCGTGACGGTCAAAGGCAAGCGCGATCCGGTGAATGCCCTCTCCATTCGCGCCGTGCGTAGGCGGGGAGCCGATGATTGGGCCGCGGCGATCCCGTGCGCGCTCGCAACCCCCGGCAAGGAGGAGCTGGGCGAAGGCATAATCCACGGAATAAGCCGCGTCGGCGGCGAAAGTTCCATCCTCCTCCAGACCGAGACGGAGCTGCCCGTCGGGTTGTCCCTGTCCGTTCGCCTCCTCATGGCCGAGTACCACGAACCTCTTCAAATGGAGGCCACAGTCTCCTCGTCCACCGCCGTTCACGTGAGCGAAAAGACCACCTTTTTCAAGACCGTCCTGACCGATCTCCGCGGCGAACCGGGCAAAAAATTCCTCGCCCCCGGAAGCTGCCTGACCACGCAATACGCCTGGGAGGAGATCCATCGGGAATAGGCGGGAGCGCCTCCCTCTCGAGCGGGCAATCGAAGCGGGGGGAAATCGCATGCGGATGCCGGGGGCCCTTCGCCATGCCTGAGCCGGAAGCGGAAGGGTTGCCCGAAGCACGGCTCGACGACGTGCTTGTGCTCACCACCCGTAAAACCTTCTGGGCCACGCCGGCGGCGCGCCTCTTTTCCCGCGTCCTCCATACCTGGATACTTTTCGGCCGGTCCGGCAACTTCTGGAACGCCGGGATTTTATTTTTCCGCGCGCTCTTCTCGATCCTTTTCCGCAGACCCAAGGTGCTCGTCATCGGCAGCGCCCCGCGCTTGAGCGCCTGGTTCGCCAGGCTCAAGAAACGGGGCCTTCTTGGGCGGACGAAGCTCCTGGCCGTGGGCCATCTCGAGTTCGGCTACGATCTCGTGCCGCACTTCGCCAGGATCGTGGTTCACGCCCGGGCCGAGCGGGACATCCGGGAACGGGAATCAGGGGTACGCGGCCGCTACGCGTACCTGCCGCTCCCGGCGAGCGGCGTGAAGGACCGCGCGCCCTCGGCGCGGGCGGAGGATTTTCTCTTCGCGGGCGGCCGGGCCAAGCGCGACTTTCGAACGCTCATCAAGGCGGTGAAGAGTCTCCCCGTGCGGCTTCGGATCGTGACGCGCGACCGCTCGTCGATCGACTGGCCCGATCCCCTGCCCGGAAACGTCGAGTTCCGGCCCTTCAAGCCCCTCGAGGCGTTCTTGCAGGACCTTCGCGACGCGCGCTTCGTGGTGGTGCCGCTCTTCGGGGGAGAGCGCTTCTCGCACGGACAGACCACGGTGGTGCAGGCCATGCGCCTGGGCCGGGCCGTGATCTCGACCCGCGGCGCCACGGTGGACGACTACGTGGTGCATGGGGAGACCGGGCTCTTGGTGGAGCC
>JAZDLH010000180.1:0-2252 GCA_043802275.1 Planctomycetota bacterium | reverse complement strand
CGAAGATGGCGCCGAGCTCCTCCTGGGCGGCGGCGAGGTCGCTCGGAGCGGCCTCGGGATTGCGGACGCGGAGGGTCCGCTCCTGCCGGCGGTCGTAGACGCGCAGGCGCTCGCCCGCGTCGTCGCGCTCGATCGCCTCGAGGCGGAGGACCCGCTTGCGGATGAGGAGGAGGGCCAAAAGATACCGGAAGGCGAGCTTGGCGGGGCTCTCCGCCTCCTCGAGGCGGGTGAAGAAGCGGTGGATCACCTCGGTGTCCACGAAGCGCCGGCGGGGCTCCTCCCCCTCGGCGGGGAGGCGGGTCCGCCAGAAGCTGAAGAAACGGTCCTTCTCCTCCCGGCCCCAGGCCTCCGGGGAGTAGTCGAACCGCGAGAAGGAGTCGCCCTCCTCCACGAGGGCGCTGTAGTAGGTCTCGCCCGCTTCGAAGGCGCGCCCGGTCGCCGCGCATCGGCGCGCGCCGCGCTCCACGTTCCAATCCGCCATGTCGCGTCCTTTTTCCGAGGGAAGAGGCGCAGCGCCGCCTCCCGGTCAGACGGCGCGGAAGAAGCGCGCGTCGGTCCCCTCCGGTCCGATCCGCACGGAGAGCTTGCGCGCGCACCTCGGGCACCACCCCGCGTAGTGCGTGCCGAGGCGGTTCCGGTAGATCCGGGTGTAGACCTTGCAGCATTCAAAGAAGACGGAGATGTAGGGCCGCGTATCCTGCCTTTTGGTTTCATCCGGCATGGCCGGCCGCCTCCCGCGCGCCTCCCTTCGCCTCGCACAAACCGCCACTCTACGAAAATCGCAGGCCGTGTCAAGCGCGGCCTCGGGGCTCGGGAAGGGCGCCTTTTCTATTGATCCGGTTTCGCCGCTTCGTATGATGAGGGAAAAATAACCCCGGGCTGGCGGCTCGGCGGAAGGAGGCGGAGCCTCCGGCCTATCGGGGGGGAATGAGCTCGGGAGGTCGGACGGTCGTTTTACGGGGGGAGAGAGGTCATGGCTCAATCGAACGGCCGGCGGGACCGGTGGGACAGCCGCACCGCGTTCGTGCTCGCGGCGATCGGGAGCGCCGTGGGGCTGGGAAACATCTGGCGTTTTCCCTACATCTGCTACTCGAACGGCGGCGGCGCCTTCTTCATCCCCTACCTCGTGGCGCTCTTCACCGCCGGGATTCCCCTTCTCATCCTCGAGTTCGGGATCGGGCAGATGATGCAGGGTTCCGCGCCCGTGGCCCTGAGGAAGACGAACCGCCACAGCGAGTGGGTGGGCTGGTTCGCGCTTTTGGTCAGCACCATCATCGGCGTCTACTACGCGGTCATCATGGCCTGGTGCGTGGAGTATCTTGTCTACGCCTTCCGGGGCTTCTTCACGCACGGCGCCATGCCCTGGACCGCCTTTCCGCGCGGCGAGGAGGCCTTTTTCACCGAGAAGATCCGCCGGCAGTTCACCGCCGCGGGAGAGCTCTGGCAGTACCATTGGCCCATCATTCTCGGGCTCGCGGCCACCTGGATCGGCGTCTTCTTCGTGATCGCCTTCGGCGTCAAGGGCATCGGCAAGGTGGTGCGCTGGACCGTGCCGATCAAGATCGTCGTGCTCGCGATCCTCATCGTCCGGGGCCTCACGCTTCCCGGCGCCGCGGAGGGGATCCGGTATTTTCTCACCCCCAACATGGCGGCCCTAACCCAGGCGAAGACGTGGCTCGCGGCCTACGGGCAGATCTTCTTTTCGCTGACCATCGGCTTCGGGGTCATGATCGCCTACGCGAGCTACCTCCCGCGGGACGCGGACGTGGCGAACAACGCCTTCATCACGGGTCTCGGCAACTGCAGCGTGAGCTTCCTCGCGGGCTTCGCGGTCTTCAGCGTGGTGGGCTACCTCGCCCTGCAAAAGGGCGTGCCCGTGACCGAGGTCGCCTCGCAAAGCCTGGGGCTCGTCTTCGTGACCTACCCCACGGCGGTGAGCAAGATGGGCGAGTTGGGCTGGCTCTTTCCCCCGGTCATCGGCGTGCTCTTCTTCGTCATGCTCCTTTCCCTCGGGATCGACTCGCTCTTCTCCCTCGTGGAGGCGGTGGTCTCGGCCCTGCGCGACCGTTTTCCGTGGCTGACGCAGGGGCTCCTCGCGGCCCTCTACTGCCTCTTCAGCCTGGGCGTGGGCATCCTCTTCTTCGCCGGCCGCGCGGGCATCAACTGGCTCGACTGCTTCGACCACTGGGCCAACGACTACGGCCTGGCGATCGTGGGACTTTTGCAGTGCCTGATCGTGGGCTACTTCTTCA
>JAZDLH010000179.1:0-2529 GCA_043802275.1 Planctomycetota bacterium | reverse complement strand
TCTGCTTCGGGAGGCCGGCGGCGGCGCAGTGGGCGGATGACGGGGAATGCGGCCGGGGGACGGAGGGCCGCACACGAGAGGCGTACCCGGGAGCGTTCATCGCGGTCGCGTTATGCGCTCTCTTCGTATCGGGCATGACCGCGATGCTCTACGAGCTCGTGTGGGTCAGGCTTCTCTCCCTTGTCCTGGGGTCCTCGACCTACTCGTTTTCGGTGATGCTCGCCGCGTTTATCTCCGGGATCACGCTCGGCTCCTTCCTGATCTCCAGATTCGAGCCGGGAGAACGCGCCGCCTTCCGGCTGTTCGGCGTGTGCGAGGCATGCATCGGCCTTTCCCTCATCGCATCCATCCCCTTCTATGAGAAGCTCCCGCACCTGTTCCTGCGGCTCTCAGGTTTTCTCTCGAGACGGCCTGAGACATTCATGCTCTATGAAGGGGCAAAACTCGGCGTCTCTCTCCTCGTGATGCTCCCCCCGACCATATTCCTCGGGATGACCGTCCCGCTCGTCGGCATAATCGCCTCGCGGACACCGGGGCTTTTCGGCAGGGATATCGGAACGGTGTTCACGTTCAACACGGCGGGGAATATCCTGGGGGCGCTGGCGACCGGGCTGGTGCTCATCCCCGTCATGGGGCTGCAACCGACGCTGGGGCTCGGGATTATACTCAACCTGGGGCTTGGCATTCTCCTCGTCTGCATGGACCGCGGCACTTTGCTGAGTCGGAAGATCGGTTTCTGCCTTGTGTGCTGCGCGGCGTGCATCGCCTCCGTAACGCTGATCCCGGAATGGAACAAGACGTACCTTACCGCGCAGGCATTCAGGCTGAAAAACACCCCGGGCGATGTATCACCCGCCTCCATCCCCGGAGGCAGGAAGGTTCTCTATTACAAGGACGGCCTCAACGCGAGCGTTGCCGTTGTCGAATCCGGGGGACACCGCTTCCTCTATGTCAACGGCAAGGTAGACGCCAACACGAGGGGCGACATGCCGACACAGGTCCTCCTGGCGGCCCTCCCGCTGCTGTGTTCGCCGTCGGCCGGGGAGGTACTGGTCATAGGGCTTGGCGCGGGGGTTACCGGCGGCACCGCCCTGCTCTTCCCGGTGAAGAGTCTGGACATGGTTGAACTCTCATCCGAAGTCGTCGAGGCGGTCGCGTATTTTGCCCCGGAGAATCACCACGTGCTGAAGGACCCCCGGCTGCGCATCTTCATCGAGGATGCCAGGACGTTCATCCGGCGGACCGGAAGGGACTACGACCTGATCATCTCTGAGCCGTCCAACCCGTGGATGAGCGGCGTGGGAGACCTGTTTTCCATAGAGCACTTCAGGGCATGCCTGGACGCGCTGAGGGAAGACGGGGTGATGGCCCAATGGATCCACACCTACGAAATGGACGATGACACCTTCAAAATGATCGTGAAGACGTTCTGCTCCGCCTTCCCCGAGGTGACGCTCTGGGAAGTGGCGAGGAACAACGTGCTCCTCATGGGAACGCGACACGGGCTGAAACCCGATTTCAGGGAGTCCGAACTACGCATGGCCTCGCCGCCGGTCAGAGCGCAGTTGGCCCGGTTCGGGCTGAACGACCTCTTTACCCTCCTCTGCCTTCAGATCGGCTCCGACGCGAATATCCGGGGTTCGGTGCACAGCGAGCGCGCCGTGAACAGCGAATATTCCCCCCTCCTGGAGTACCGCGCCGCCCGCGCCCTTTATACGGATTCGTTCGTCAAAACCTATCTGGAGCATCTCGATGAAAGGAGATTCTCCCCCGAGAAATATGACCTGCTGCTGAAACCCTACCTCCGTGCCCATGAAATATCCGGCGCCAATCTGTGGAACCTCTTCAACTTCCTGAAGAATGAGCGGGGCGGGTATAGCGCGTATCTCTCCCTCCCCGTCCTCGACACACTGCACCGGAAAACGCCGGGGGACAGGGAGGCCCTCCTCGCATACCTCTCCTCAGATCTGGCGCCCCTCCATGCACAGATCCGTGAGGTGGAAAAACGCATCCTCGCCGGAGAGAGGGGATTCAGGCTCCTGGAGCTCTGCGCCGCCCTCTACCTCAAGAACTATTTCATGCTCCGCTCTTTCCTCGAGCCCGAACTGGTCCCTGCCACGATAGAGAAATTAAAACAATGCGCGCGATTGACGGATAAGAAGGCGGGATTTTTCTACCTCATGGGGAGGGTCAGCCTTAATGACCGGGACTACCGGAAGGCCTTCTCCTACTACCGGGAATCAGATGAACTGCTGAGGTCCGAGGGGGAAAAGGGAAGTGCGGGTGCGCATCCCGGCCATTGACCGCATACACATGCCCGCATGAGAGGGCTGTGGTATCCCGAAAACGAGCGAAAGGAGAGTCGGCGAGCGACCGGGCCATCCCCGGCGGTCTTGTCATGTTCGCCCTATATCGGGCGTGCTCTTCTTGGCGGATAGTGACGGCCCGGGACCGACGTCTTCCCTTTACCCCAGCGTCACGTCGATTCTCTCCACGAGCCCGTTCCTCACGGCGAGCGCCTCCGGCGTC
>JAZDLH010000178.1:0-3560 GCA_043802275.1 Planctomycetota bacterium | reverse complement strand
CGGTCGTCTACGCCGACCCGGAGATCGCCGGCGCCGGCCTTACCGAGGCCGAGGCGAGGGCTCGCGGCGTGGATGTGGCCGTCGCCAGGATGCCGCTCGGCGCAAACGGCCGCTTCCTCGCCGAGACCGAGGGCGAGCGCGGCACGATCAAGGTGGTGGCGGAAAGATCCGGCCAGAGACTTCTTGGCATTCACATCGCCGCTCCGAACGCGTCGGAGATGATCGCCGCGACCGTGATCCTGATCGAACAGGGCCTCTCCATCCCGGAGATTCAACGGATCGTCTTCCCGCACCCGACCATAAGCGAGTGCATCGGGGAGGCGATGCGAAACGCCGATTTCGGCGGACGTCCGGCGTGAGGATTCGCAAAAAAGCCGCAAGCCCCCGGCGACGGCTCAGTGCAGCCGCAGATGGCGCTCCCACCCGAGCTCGACGATCTTCAGGCACAGCCGGGGAAAGTCCATCCCGGCGGCGGCGGCGGCCTTGGGGAGGAGACTATGGCTCGTAAAGCCGGGGATGGTGTTCACCTCCAGGATATAGGGCGTGCCGTCGGGGCTTAAGATCAGGTCGATCCGGGCGAAGTGCTCGGCTCCCACCGCGTTCCAGGCCGCGATGGAGGCTTCCTCCGTGCGGCGGCGGAGCTCCGGCTCAAGGTCCGCCGGGCAGAGGTATTGTGTCCGGTCGTCCGAATACTTGGCCGCGTAATCGTAAAACTCCCTGGGCGTGCGGAGCTCGATCGCGGGGAGGGGATGGCCGTCGAGGATGCCCACGGTGAGCTCCCGTCCCCGGATCAGGGACTCGATGAGAATGGCCCGGTCAAAGGCCGCGGCCGCGGCCATGCCCCGGGCGAGGTCCTTCTCCTCGTGCACCAGGGTCACGCCCTGGGAGCTTCCGCCGCGGACGGGCTTCACGACCACGGGGAGGGAGAGGTTTTCCCGCTCGAGAGCGTACCGGGGCGACTCCCTGTCCCCGAGCGCCGTCCATGCCGGGGTGGGGATCCCCCGGACGGCGAAGAGGGCCTTGGCGCGGAGCTTGTCAAAGGCGCGCTCGCAGGCCGAGGGGTTGCTGCCGGTATAGGCGAGGCCCGCCTCGTTCAAGAGGCGCTGGAGCTTGCCGTCCTCGCCGAAGGCGCCGTGCAGGGCGTTGAAGAGGATGTCGAAGACCAAGCCCTTAAGCTCGCTTAAGTCCTGCCCCCGAATGTCCACGAGACGCGTCTTCATGCCGAGCGAGGCCAGGGCCGCATGGACGGCCCGTCCGCTTTCGAGGGAGACCTCGCGCTCGGACGACGGCCCGCCGCAGAGGACCGCGATCGAGAGCATTTTCACGTCGCGTTTTTTTCCGGCCACAGCTTGATCTCCAGTTCGAGGGCGACGCCGCTCGTGCGGAGAACCGCCTCGCGGACGCGCTCGATGAGGCGCAGCATCTCACGCGAGGTGGCCCCGCCTCGGTTCACCAGGAAATTGGCGTGCAGGCCGCTCACCGCGGCGCCCCCCTCCTCCCAGCCCCTGCAACCCGCCTGCTCGATAAGCCTCCCGGCCGAGACGGCCGGGGGATTGCGGAAGATGCAGCCGGCCGAGCGCTCCTTCAGGGGCTGCGTCTTCTCCTTGGCCGACAGGCGCTCGCGCAAACGCGCCTGGATGTTGGCGGACTCGTCATGGACGAGCTGGAAGGCGATGTCCAAAAGCAGGATCTCGTCCAGGCCGCTTCTGCGATAGCCGAGAGAGAGGTCGCGCCGCGCCAGCTGGGCAAACCGGCCCCGGCGATCGACCCCGCCGATGGACTTGACGAGATGCCCGATCTCGTGCGCGCCGCCGGCGTTCATGGCCACCGCCCCGCCCACCGTGCCGGGGATACCGGCGAAAGGCTCGAGGCCCGCCAGGCCGTTCCGGATGGCCGACTGGATCGCGGCGCCCAAGGGTACCCCGGCGCGGCAATGGAGGAGCCCGGCCGCCGCATCGGCCCGCACCTCGCGGAACCTCTCCGCGCCCAGGCGGAGAACGAGGCCCTCCACGCCTTCGTCGGCCACGAGCAGGTTGCTCCCGCCCCCCAGGATGCGCACCGGGCATTGCCCGTTCGAAGCCGCGGCCAGGAGGGCGGCCGCCTCGCCGGGCGAGCGCGGCTCTGCGAACCACTCGGCCTCCCCGCCGATGCAGAGGGTCGTATAGCCCGCCAGGGAAACCCGGGGCCGCGGGGGCGCATCAAAGCCGTTCCACAAGCTCATGGGCGCATGCTCCTACGTCGCCTGCACCGAGGACGATCACGAGGTCGCCCTCCTTCACCCGCCTCGCAAGGACCCCGGCCGCCTCGTCGCGTGCATAGGGCCCGGAGACGGCGGCATTCCTTTGCCGCACCGCCTCGACCACGATCTTTGCCGTGACGCCCGGGAGGGGCTCCTCCCGCGCCGGGTAGATATCCACGAGCAGCACCTCGTCCGCCGCGGAGAGCGCCTCTCCGAAGGCGTCGCAAAAGAACTGCGTGCGGCTGTAGAGATGCGGCTGGAAGAGGGCGATCACCCGGCCCGCATGCACCCCGCGCGCCGCGCGGAGGGCCGCGGCGATCTCGGTCGGATGGTGGGCGTAGTCCTCGATCACCCGGACGCCCCGCCTCTCTCCCACGAGCTCGAACCGCCGCGCCACGCCCGTGCACCGGCCGAGCGCCGCCCGGAGCGCCTCCCACGGGGCGGCGGCCGCGTGCGCGGCGGCGAGCGCGCACAAGGCGTTTTGCACGTTGTGCGCGCCGGGGAGAGGCAGGTCAAAACGGCCGAGGGACCGGCCGCCGTCCCTCAAGAGAAACGACTGGCGGAAGCCCTCCGCATCGAGGTCCACGGCCTTGAGCATCGCATCTTCGCGCAATCCCGCGGAGACCTTGGCTCCCTCCTGCGCGGCGAAGACCGACCGGGCGCCCGGGTCGTCCGCGCTCGCGACGAGCACGCCTGAGGGCTCCACCCCTCGCGCAAACCGCCGGTAGGCCGCGGCCACGGCTGCGGGTGTCTTGTAATGGTCGAGATGGTCGGGCTCCGCGCTCGTCACCACCGCGAGGACGAGGCGCGGTTCGAGGAAGGATTCGTCGCTCTCGTCAAGCTCCGCGACCGCAACGTCGGAGGCGCCGATCCGCAGGTTCGTCTTCCCGCCTACCGGAAGCCCCCCGAGGAGGATCGTGGGATCTGTTCCCGCCGCGGTCAAGAGCTGCCCCAATAGCCACGTGGTGGTGGTCTTGCCGTGCGTGCCGCTCACCCCGTACACGCGCTTCCCCTCGAGGAGGCGCGCGAGGAAAGCGCCGCGCCGGAAGGACGCGCAAAGGCGACCGGCCGCCAGGCGCTCCGGATGATCGGGCTTGACCGCGGAGGTGTGCACGAAGATGTCGGCGCCCGACACGTGGCCGGGGTCGTGGCCGATGGCGATGGGAACGCCGAGGGAGGCGAGGTATTCCGTCCGGTCGTTTTTATAAAGGTCGCAGCCGGAGACGAGGGCCCCTTCGTGTCGGGCGAGTTCCGCGAGGACCGAGACCCCCATGCCCCCGATCCCCATGAAGTGAATCGCGCGGCCCTGCAAGTTCATGGG
>JAZDLH010000177.1:0-7922 GCA_043802275.1 Planctomycetota bacterium | reverse complement strand
CCATGGAGATGCACGCCCCGAGCCTCAGCGCCTTTGTGAACGCGAGCGACCGGAAGGTGACCGCCCGGCTCCTCCATGCGAAAGGGGAGGAGACGATCGCGCCCGAGGGCGACGCGGCGAGCCCGGACTTCCACCGCTTCTACGGGTATTTCGGCGAGAACCGCCACTTCATCGACTGCGTGCAGAGCGGCGCAATGCCCTCCTCCAGCATCCAGGACGCGGTCAAGACCATGGAACTCGTGGACCGGATCCGGGACGGCGGTTGCACCTAATCGCCTTCCCGGCCCTTTTTTAAGGGGCTGTTTCAAAACCGGCCCCAAAGGCACAGCAACATGCCGGAGCTGGGACTTGCGTCGGTTTTGCAAAAGCTTTTAAAACTCCGTCTCCCGGAGGAAGGGAAGGGGCTTCTCCGTCGCCCGGAAGCTTTCCCTCGGATGGGGAGAAAGAAAGCTCGGGATGGTATTTCCCGACAGGGGCGAAGGGAGGATTCCATCATGACCGCCATCCCGCCGGTCGTCACCCCGGAAGGACATCGCCCTGGCGCTCCGCCGGCTGGGCGTGGAAGCGGGCGGCACGGTCATGGTGCATTCCTCCCTCAAGAGCTTCGGTCGGGTGGAGGGCGGGGCCGGGGCGGTGATCGACGCCTTCCCGGACGCCTTGGGGGAAGAGGGCACGCTCGTCATGCCCACCCTCTGCCGCAAGGACAAGGAACGCCGGTTCGAGACCTGGAACATCCGCACCTCGCCGTCGGACGTGGGGCTCATCACCGAGACCTTCCGCCTGAGGCCGGGGGTCCTCCGGAGCGACCACGCCACGCACTCGGTCGGGGCCTTGGGCCCGCTCGCGCGGCGTATCACCGCCGGCCACGCCGAGGCGCGGGGCCGTCCGGGCCCGTGGGGCGAGGCGGCCTTTGCCCGGGGCTCGCCCTGGCAGGCGCTCTACGACCTGGATGCTGCCGTGGTGCTCGTGGGCGTGGACTTCAAGGTGAATACCCTCGTGCACTTTATCGAGCACCTCATGGCGGAGCGGGCGCTCGGGCGCTCGCCGCGAGAGCATCGGCCCGCCCTCCTCGAGCGGCTGGAAGGCTGGCAGAAGCCCGGCATCTGGCCCGGCTATAACCGGCTTCAGCTCCAGGAGGCGCTCCAGGATTTGGGGGCCGTCTCGCAGGTTCAGTGCGGCGGGTCGCTCCTCACCCGCGTGGGCGCGCGCGAGATGGTGGACCATGCCCTCGCCTGGATGGAGACCTCGCCCGAGGCGTGGTTCTCGGCCGAGGTCTGCGAGTGGCTGCGCGCGTGCGCCTGATCCCTTGAGCCTCGGCTCTCTACCCCGATCTTCTTCCGAAAAAAAAGAATCAGGCTTCCCAGGGGCGCGCCCGTCTCCGGTAGGGGGCGCTCCCCCAGGGGAGGTCGTCCACGAGGCGGAAGCCGCCGGTCTGACGCCAGAGGCGGCCGGACCGGACGTGGTCGAGCACGGCCCTTTGCAGGGCGGTGCGCGCCTCGAGTTTGGAGAGGTCGACGGGCCCCTTCCACCCGTAGGGGATTTCCAGCTCGAAGACGAAGCGGAAGATGCCCCAGGGGTCCTGCGCCACCGGGTAGAGGTAGAACTCCCGCAGGAACCGCACGAGGTTAGAGTCGGGCACCAGGTATTCCTCGAGCTGCGCGTCCAGGAGCCACGATGTGCAGAAGAAGGCCTTGGCGGGCGGCGTCTCGGGGAAGTGCCCGGCAAAGAACGCCGCCGCGCGCTCCGTGGAGTCCGCGCAGGCCTCCACGTCGAACGCCCCGCGCGCCGGGATGTGGATGTCGAGCCCGGGGTCGCCGGGCCGTAGCGCCTCGCGCCATGCCGCGCGCTTGAGAACCACCGCCTCGCGCAGCGCCGCGCCCGTGGCCGGGTCCACGGGGTGGCCGCAGGCCTCCGTGTCGCTTAAGGAGAGCTTCGAGGTCCACGCGCCCGCTTCGTCCACGATGCCCGAGGCGCCCTGGCGCTGCCCGTCGGCGCGGAAGGTTAGCTCCCCCTGGGCCAGGGCCGCCACCCGACGGGTCTTTTCATGGCGGAAGACGATGCGTCCCGGCGGGAGCCGGCGCTCCAGGTACTGCAGCCGCCCGATCTGGTAGATCGTGCCCTGGACGTGGTACCGCAGCCACCCGGCGGCGTCATAGAGATTGAGCCCGTACACGCCGTGGTCCTTCAGGTAGCGCTCAAAATAAAACGGGAAGTCGCTTAAGGTCTCTTCCACCACCTCCGTCGGCACCCGGTGCGCCTCGTGGACCGAGCGCATGACCGGGTATTTCGACAAGAGCGCGAGGAAGGGAAAGAGCCCCGCGTCTTCGCCGAGCGCCGCCCGGGGCATGGGCCAGGCCCGGATGCCGGGGTCGTCCTGGAAGTGGCGCCGAGAGGCGTGCCGGAGGAGCGCTTCGAGCGCGCGGGACCGTCGGACGCAGGCGGCGGCCCTGAGCGTCTGCTCCGCGACCCCCTCCGGGAGGCCGAGGTAGGCGCATGCTTCCCGGAGAAACGGCCCCTCCAGGAAGAAGAGACCGTCCTTGGGTAGACTGGCGAGAGACTCCTCCCAGCCCGGGGCGATGGCGTCCCAGCCCTCTTCAAGGCCGAGTTCCCGGAGCACGAGGTCCAATTCCACCGGATTCTCCGGAACGGGCGAAAGGCGTCCGCGAAAACCCTGGCAAGGCGCTGCTTGGCCCGATCACCATTGGATATGGGACTGCACCGGCCCCCGGTGCTGGTCCATTCGCTCTTCGATGGGCCAGGCCCGCCACTCGTCCACGAACTCGACCAGGCCCTTCACGGCCGCCTCGAAGACGGCCCGGCCCTTTTCCGCGGTGGCCGTGGTCGCGTCGCCGTGGATGCCGGTGCGGGTCCACCGGCCCCAGTAGTCGTAGAAGCGGACCGGGTAGTTCGAGGTGCTGTCGGAGCTTAGGTGCTTGCCCTTCACGTCGCTCCCTCGGCCGGCCTTGTCCATCTGCACGCGCTCGGGCGCGAGGTGGAGGTAGACCGAGGTCTCGATCTCGTCGGAGTGGGCGCACTCGTCCGTGTCCCGCACCTCTTCGAAGGCCTTCCGGCCGAAGGCGAGGGCCCCGACGGCCGCGCAGAGGGAGTCGGTCTCGAGCACGGTCTTCCGCGCCACGAGGTCCACGAGCGGCGTGTTCGAGCCGTGGCCGTTTACGATGAGGATCTTTTTAAAGCCGTGGTAAGCCACGGACTTGGTGATGTTGAGGCAGAAGGCCATGAAGACCTCGGGCTCGACGTGGATGGTGCCGGGGAAGTCGATGTGGTGGCGGTTCAGGCCATAGGCCACGGGCGGGAGCACGAGGATGCGGTCGGGCGCGCGGCGCCCCGCCTCCAGCGCGACCGATTCCGCGAGGAAGAGGTCCACGTCAAGGGGGAGGTGGCGCGCGTGCTGCTCCGTGGAGCCGGTGGGGAGGATCACCACCTTCTGCAGGGCGATCGCGTCGTTCATCTCCTCCCAGGTCAGGCGGTTGTAGCGGTATTCCGTCTTGGCGTTCATGCCGGTCTCCCCTCTTCCATAGGATGGCGCGCCCGCGAGCGGGGCGCGTTCGATGCGGTTATTCCGACCGGGGGCTCGTGGCCAGCCATTCGCCCGCAAGGCCGAGGGCGGCGAGCTTCGCCTCGAGGTTCTGCCGCCGCACCGGGATCATGTCCGCCACGTCGAAGCCGCACCGTTCGAGCACGTTGTACAGGCTCGCGCAGGAAGAGTAGGCTCCCCCGCCGCCCCCGCCGGCCGCGCACACGCCGACGACGGGCTTGCCGTTGCACTCCGCGCGGCCCTCCCCGAAGCGCGAGACCCGGCGCAGGCGGTCGGTGAAGGCGCGCAGGCTCTCGCTCAAGTCCCCGAAATACACCGGATTCGCAAAGACGACCGCGTCCGCCCGGCCGATCCTCTCCACGAGGCCTGCGAAGTCGTCCTCGATCACGCACCGGCCTTCCCGGCGGCAGGGGCCCCACCCGTCCTCGTCGCACTGGCGGCAGCGCTCGAGAGTTAGGGAGGGAAGATAGGCGTTCTCGACCGTCGCGCCGGCCTTTTTCGCGCCTTCCAGCACCGCCAGGGCGCACCGGGCGGTCTTTCCCCTGGGATTGCGGCTTCCCGAGATCATGAGGATCTTCATCGTCGCTCCTCCGAACCAAACGGCCTGCGGGCGCTTGCGATTCCATCGACCCAATCGTAATGCCCCACGGAGAAACGGTCAACCCTTTTGTCGTGGAATAGCCTCACCGGCGCATCCGCCCCGGCGCCCGCGTCCGCGAGGTTTTCCGCGGCGCTTCGTTCGAGCGGCCCGCTTACCGTTTTGCAACTTGACGCGGCGGCATGCAATATGGAGAATGGCAGGAGCGCGGGGTGCGTTGCATCCGCTTCCGGTCCGTCTGTGCCAGGAGGAACTCCCATGGTCGAGCCGCATCCAGAAGAAACCACGTCTCCACCACCGGAACCGTGGGGTTTGGCCGGGCGGCCTCAGGAAACACTCGCGGACAAGTCGCCGATCATGCAGACTTCCCCCGAATCCGCGGGTCGGCCGGTCACCATTTGGACGCCCGAGGACGCGGCGAGCTTCCTCGCCAAGACCATCCGGGAAGCCCAGGAGCCCCTGGCCGCGGCGCTCACGCGGCCGAGCGTCCCCAACCGGACGGTCTGGCTCATCATCCTGGCCTTCCTCCTCTTTGCAACGGGCCTTTATTACCGCCTCCATCTCTCGGAGAGGCGAACGGACGATCTCGCCCTGGAGCGCGACGGCCTCCGGACCGTCTCGAACCGGGAGGAGCTCGAGCGCCGGTTGCTCCTCGAGCGCATGGCGAGCCTCGACACCGCGATCAAGGAGTCCAACGGCCGAAGGATTACGGCGGAAGGCAGGCTCGAAGAACTCGGCGGGGAAAACACGCGCCAGGCCGCCGCCTTGGGCGCGCTCCGGGAAAAGGCGGATCAGCTGACCGCCCGGACAAAGGAGCTTGAGGGGATGGCGGAGCGGTTCGCCGGCCTCCAGGGGGAGCTGGCCGAGGCGCGCGGCGAGGTCGCGGCGCTAAAGAAAGAAATCCGGGAGCAGGAAGCCCTGGAAAAACGCGCCGCCCAAGCCTTCGAGCAAGCCAGGTCCGCGGGCGAAGAGGCGGCCAGGAGCCGCAAAGACCTCGGGCTCGCACGGGAGGAGCTCGATGCCCAGGCCATGGAGACTGAGGCCCTGCGCAAGCAGCTCGAAGCAAGCCGCGCGCTCCTTCGCTCCCTCCAGGGGACCGGGGGCGCAGAGGGACCCCCGGCCTTGAAAGAGATCCTGCCCGACGCCGCTCCTTCCAGGGAGAACAAGGCCGCGTCGCCGAAATAGCCGGAATGAAGCCCTGTCGCGCCTTCCATCGGGCCGGGGGTGGCGGATAAAACGGCTTTCCTCAGGGTTTTCCACGCGACGGGACCGGCCTATCGAACGGACGGGAAGACGCTCATTTCTTTCCCGCCTTTTTTCCCAAAACCTCGGCAGGGACGGCAAACTTTCCGGATTCCTTTGCGCGCCAGGCGGACAGTGCCCCGGCCGGGTCCCGGTCAAAAGGGAGGCCGGTCTTGCGTCCGAGGGCCAGGGCCGCCTCGGAGGAGACCGCTCCGCGCGGATCGCGAAGAGCCAAGAGGAGAGACTCGACGGCCGCGTCAACTGTCAGGGAAATCCGCCCCAGGGCCTCCACGGCGTTGCACGCCACGTCCAGGTCCGCATCCCGCGCGCAGGCGGCGAGGGGAGCCACGGCCTCCGGCGCGCCGAGGAGGCCCAGGGCTCGTGCCGCCTCGGCCCGGAAGGGGGCTTCCGGCCGTTTCAGGTCGGGGAGGACGCGCCGCGCGATCCCCAGGGCTCCTTGTCGGTCCAGCGCCACCGCCGCCTCGGTGCGGACGCGGGGGTCGGGATCATTGAGAAGCTCGTGAAGACCCGGCGTGATGCCCGGCCCGGGGAGTCCCCCCAGGGCTTGGGCCGCCTCCATCCGCACGCGGGGGGAGGGGTCGGCGAGGAGGCCCGCGACGGGCCCCTCGGAAAAGGGATTGGCGCATTCCGAGAGGGCCGCGAGCGCCTGGAGGCGGAGGGAGGGATCGGCCTCTTCGAGCGCCCGATGCAGGGCGTCGAGCGCCGAAGAGTCGCCCCGCTTCGCCAGGGCGGCGAGCGCCGCGTATCGCACCTCGGCCTCGGGATCCTTCCTCGCTCCTTCAAAAGAGGCGCGCTCGGACGGAATCATGCGGTTCAGGGCCGAGCACGCGGATAGGCGCGTCCGGGCCTGGGGATCCCCGGCGAGAAGTCCGCCAAGGTCGTTACGGAGCTTCGCAAGGGAGGCGGCGTCCCACAAGGACCGGAACGCCTCGCACAAGGCGCATGCCGCGCAGGCCTCGGCCGCGGCAAGCTTCACAAGGGGATCGGCATCCTGTAACCGGTCGAGCAAAGCGAGGGCCTCCTCACGGCTTATTGGGCAGGCCTTAGGGCCGGCCGCTTGGGAGGGGGCGGACCAGTCTTTCGAAAGGGAAGAAGACGGGTCGACGCCGCCCAGGCGCGCGCCAAGGCAGCTTAGGGCGAGCGCCTGGAGCGCGGCCGCGCGGGAGTCGGACGAATCTCCCTCGAGCCGCTCGAGGCGGCCTTCCGGGGGGATCTTTTGATAGAGCAGGGCCAGGGCGTGCGCGGCATGTTCCCGGACGAGGGGGTGCGGGTCCGACGCGGCGCGCAGGAGCAAGGCTTCGTCCCCCGGGTCGCCGGCACGGCCGAGGAGTCGCGCGGCGACCTGGCGTTCGAGCGGCCGGCCCGTTTCCAGCTTCTTTTGCAATAGCGTCCTCGCCTCCACCCCGCGTGCGAGGAGCGCGCGCTCCAGGGCCGCGCGTTCCCGGTAAGGCGCCGTGAGATCGGTCGCTCGATCCCAGAGCGAGCTCGTCGGCGTGTCGGCGTACGGAAGAAGCAGGGACGCCTTCTCCCCGCTCCATGCCGTAGAGGCGGCCGGAAGCGTGAAAATCCCCAACAAAAGAAAGAGGAATACATATCCGGGCATAGGATTTTCCGTTCTCAAGCCATGCTCCTTCAGGGGATGAAACACCCTGCACAGCCGCCCGGCAAGGGTTCAGGTCAGGGGGCCGCGGGGAATTCCAAGGTGGAGGGCGAGAACTCCTTCTCCCCTCGCGGACGGCGTAAAATATCCAAGAGATCCCCGAGGGGGCGTTTTTTCTCGCCCGCGCTCCGGGTTTCCTCGCCGGTGGAAGGAGCCGTGCCCTCTTTCTTATCCTCCGCTCCGCCGCGGAAGATGTCGAGTATGTCGCCGATCGGTCCGCGCCTTTCCGGTTGCGGCTCCGGGCCGGTCCCGCTCTCCGGCTGGGACGGGGTCGCTTCCGGCGTCTCGGTTTTTTCGTCCTTCCGCCCCTTGGGGAAGGGAAGGGGGATCCCCTCCAGGAGGGTGCCCAGGGGGTCCTTTTGCAATTTTCCAAGATAGAGGGTGGACCACTCCTTCACCGCCATCAGGATCGCGAGCTTGCTGAATTGGATCTCGGGCGTTGTAATTGTTCCCACGAGATGGGCGGCTTCCGGAATGGTGAGGGGGTCCTTGGGCGTGACCGCGTTCTTAAAGAAGAGGAGAATCGGTTGGAGGGCGCCCGGCTCGGCCGGTCCTTTCGGCCGCTTGAGGACCCTCACCTTCTCCAGCGTCACGTCCATGGGGAAGTTTAGCCGCCCGCCGTGGGATACGCCGAGCGACGCGGCCATGATCGTGCCCTCCCCCCGCACCGTTTCCAGTGCGATGCCATAGCGGCCGACGAGGGGGTTCATGAGCTGTGCGGGCATGGGCCCGAAGCGGAAGAGGGCGTCGAAAGAGGCCTCTTTATAGCCCGAGAGCATGTCCAGGGCCGTGAGGTTGATGAAAAATGGCCCGGCCGCGCCGGGAGGGGGTTTTTCCGGCGTGCC
>JAZDLH010000176.1:0-8203 GCA_043802275.1 Planctomycetota bacterium | reverse complement strand
AAGTGAGGCGGCTCGCGCTTGCCGAACAAACTATAACACGCGCGTTTCACATTGGCAAGCGTGGATCAGAAGATGCGGACGGAATTCAACACCTGCCCTACGGCGTCGGCCCCTTCCGGATCGAAGTAGAGTCCGTACACGAGATAGCCCTTGGCGTTATAGCGGGTGAGGAAGAGGTGACACGCCGCGTCCCGGCAGAAGAGGATGCCCTGGAGGTAGCAGCCCAGCCCTTTTCTCCGCGCGAGCACCACGTTCCTGGCCGCGATGTTCTTGAAGGAGGAAAAGAGATGCACCTGCCGCTCTCCAAGAAAGGCCGCGAGATCCTCGTTCTTTTCCATGGGAAAGGTCACCACCACCACGCGCGTCAGGCCGTCCGGCGCCACGTAACGGTGCTGGATCCCGCCGAGGAGCGCATGCGGCTGGGTCACGGTTGTCCAGCCCGCAGGCACCTTGACGGTAAAGCCCGGCCCCTCGTCGCTCGCGGACTGATAAACCCCCTCCCTGCAAAATCGCGTCTCGCCCCAGGGGGTTGCGAAGGCGACCTCCGTGGCCGGCACGATCGTCTCATCGGCGAGGCGGATGCGGATGCCCGGCGCCGTGGGGACGGACGCCGGCTCTTCCTGGGGTGGGGATTCGGGAACGGCAGCCGGCTGGAGCTGTCGGCCCGGCTCCTTCCCCGGTTCCCGCCTTGATTCTTCCCCTACCGCCGGTGCCGCATTGGGCAGAACCGCGGGTTCCCATGGGAAGGATGCTGCCGCCTCTTCGTCGGTTTGGGCTTTTTCTTCTTGTGCGGGCGCGGCCGGATCTTCTTGGGAATCTCCCGGGAAGAAGCGCAGCGAAGGATAGCTTGGCGTCTCATTCGGCATCTCGCCCGAGACGGCCATGGCGCCCGCCAGGAAGAGGAAGAACCCTGCCAAGGGCCCCCGGCACAAGAGCCCCAGGATTTTATTTTTACGGAGCATGTGTTCCCCCTTGGCCATGCCAGGAATCAAAATCTCGCGTCCGGAGTTTTCCTGTCAAGCAGCCAACGTTTATGAATGTCCATTCTCTTCTTATCCCCCCTCGCTTGGAGGCCATGGCGTCCAAGGAGAAGCAAAGCGCCGCTCAGTCATCCGGCAGGAGAATCGGAGATCCAACGACTTCCGCATCAAAGACTTCCAGGATCGTGGCCGGGTCCTTATAGGCATCCGGGCTCAGGCCAGCCTTGTCCCGGCACAGGTGCTGGAGAAAGATTTCCAGGGTCCAGCCCGTCTCAGTGGCCACCTGGGGGAGGAAGACGCCGCTCTTGAGTCCGTTGCGCACCACAACGCCATCCACGCCGAGCCGGATCTCCCGCCAGGAGGCGATGCGGCGACGCGGGCCCAGTGTGGATATTTCAATATGGACGCGGGAAAGCTCCTCCGGACCGATCGGCTCGTAGCGGAAGCGGGGATCCTCTATGGCGCTGGCCCTGGCCATGCGCGCGACGGCTTGGCAGATAGGAATATCCGCCTCGAAGCGTCCCAGGCAACCCCGCAAACGGCCCTCTGTCTTGAGCGTCACAAAACACCCGCCTTTTTGCAATAATGATTCTTCCTCCACCGCCGGCGGGTTATAATCCTCGTCCCGAACGGCTGCCGCGACCGCGTCGGAGGCGATTTTCAAGAGGGCCTTGCGCGACGCGGCATCGAACCGAACGCCTCCTTCCGTATCCGCCATGAAAGCGTTCCCCCTTCCTCATCAGCCATGGCAGATCGACAGGCGCCTTGAGGCAACGGAAATAGCCATGGCTGGCCCTCGGTTCCGGCGGCGCACTACTCCTTAGGATAAACTCATCCGCATTATATAATATTTCCCCGACTGCGCCATAACAACCGAGCGAGATTTTTCCAAGGAATCCAGGCAAAACCATGTGGCGCAGGACTCCGGAAAAACCTTGTAAAGGCACGATAAAAGGATATACTGTGAAAGGCAGAAAAAAATGGGTCAGTTGTGTGTCTTCGCCGGGGACATGGAGAGGGGGAACACAATGGCGGATATCCTGCTTACGGAAGACGATCTTTCCTTGTCAAAGGTCTATCAAAAATGGCTGGAGGCTGAAGGCCACGTGGTGGCGCTGGCCGAAGACGGGCTCATGGGCTTCAAGACCGCCCTCCACGGCGGACTTCCTGATCTTCTGATCACGGACATCATGATGCCGGGCGAGGACGGGGAAGAGCTTACCGCCGCGTTCAAGAAGATCGCCGGGGGTTTGCCCGTCCTCATCGTCACCGCGGTCTCGGACGAGTCGAAATTAAACCGCTTGCGCCAGTATCCCAACGTGCGGGGCGTCCTGAAAAAGCCCGTCACGCGCGAGGAACTGCTCGGGGCCGTCGACCGCGCGCTGGAAAAATGAATCCCGCGCGCTCCTGCCGGACGGGAACGCCGCCGAAGGGGGCTACAGGGCCCCGGTCATGGAGCGCACGAACTCGGCCACCGGACCGCAAGGGTCCTCCCCCCGCTCGCACGCCGCCCGAATCCGCTTGACAATGGCCGAGCCCACGATCACGCCCGCGGCGTGCCGGGCCACCTCGCGCGCCATCTCGGGGGTCGCGATGCCGAAGCCCACGGCGATGGGGAGCGCGATCACCTTTTTCGCCCGATCGAGGAATTCCGCCAGGTCCGGCGGCAGGGTCTTCCGCTCTCCCGTGACGCCCGTGAGGCTCACGGCGTAGACAAATCCGCGCGACTCCCTCGCCACGAGCCGCAGGCGCTCCTCGGTGCTCGTCGGAGCGATGAGGAAGACCGTATCGAGCCCCAGGGTGCGCGCGGGCGTGGAAAGCTCCTCCGCCTCGTCGGGCAGGAGGTCCGGGATGATGAGCCCGTCCGCCCCGGCCGCGGCCGCATCGCGGCAGAAGGCCGCGGTCCCGTAGATGAACACGGGGTTGTAGCTCCCCATGAGAAGCACCGGGATCTCCGACTCTCTTCGAAGCGCCCGCACCATCTCGAGGACGCCCCTCACGTTGGCGCCGCGGGCGAGGGCGCGCTCGTTCGCCAGCTGGATCGTGGGGCCGTCGGCGATGGAATCGCTGAAAGGGATGCCCACCTCCACGAGGTTCGCGCCCGCCGCCTCCATGGCGAGGACAAGGCGCCGCGTGGTGTCGAGGTCCGGGTCCCCGGCCGTGAGATAGGGCATGAAGGCGGCGCGTCCGGCGGCCTGGAGGCGGGCGAAGGTCTCTCTTATGCGGCTCATGCCCCTTTCCTCCGCTCGAGGATCCGCTGCACCTCCTCCACGTCCTTGTCGCCCCGCCCGGAGAGGCAGACCACGAGGGACGCCTCGGGCGGCAGGGAGGGCGCGAGCTTCACCACGTGGGCGATGGCATGGGCGCTCTCGAGCGCGGGAATGATCCCCTCGAGGCGGGAGAGGAGCAAAAACGCGTCGATCGCCTCCTCGTCCGTGGCCCAGACATATTCCGCCCGGCCCGTATCGTGCAGATAGCTGTGCTCCGGGCCCACGCCGGGGTAATCGAGCCCCGCGCTCACCGAGTGGGCTGGAAGGATTTGGCCGTCCGGGTCGCTCAAAAGGTAGCTCTTGGAGCCATGGAGCACGCCGGGCCGGCCCTTGCCGATGCTTAAGGCATGTTCCCGGGTATCAGCCCCGCGGCCCGCAGCCTCCACGCCCACGAGCTTCACGTCCTTGTCCGGGATAAATGCGTAAAACAGGCCCATGGCGTTTGAGCCCCCCCCGACGCAGGCCACGCACGCCGCGGGCAGGCGGCCCTCGATCTCCAGGATCTGCGCGCGCGCCTCGCGGCCGATGACCGACTGGAAGTCGCGCACCATCATCGGGTACGGATGAGGCCCCGCCACGGAGCCGATGCAGTAGAAGGTGTTCCGCACGTTCGTGGCCCAGTCGCGGATGGCTTCGTTCATGGCGTCCTTCAGGGTGCAGGTGCCGCTTTCGACCGGGATGACCTCGGCGCCGAGGAGCCGCATGCGGAAGACGTTCAAGGCCTGCCGGCGCACGTCTTCCTTGCCCATGTAGACAAGGCATTCGAGTCCGAAAAGCGCGGCGGCCGTGGCCGTGGCCACGCCGTGCTGGCCCGCGCCGGTCTCGGCGATGATGCGGGGCTTTTGCATGCGCCGGGCGAGGAGGATCTGGCCGAGCGTGTTGTTGATCTTGTGCGCGCCGCCGTGGTTCAAGTCCTCCCGCTTGAGGTAGATCCGGGCCCCGCCGAGATGCTTCGTGAGGCGGGAGGCCAGGGTCAGGGGATTCGGCCGGCCCGCATAATCCTTGAGAAGCGCCTCGAACTCCGCCCGGAAGGCCGGGTCGGTCTTGGCGGTCTCGTAGGCGCGCGTGAGCTCCTCGACCGCCGGGACCAGCACCTCGGGCACGTAGCGGCCGCCGTAGGGACCGAAGAATCCGGCGGCATTGGGGAGCGTTTCTTCCATGGGTCCTCTATTTCCGTCCGATCGGGTCTTGCGACAAGTCGTTTCTCCTGAAAGACCTCGGTCCGCCAAAGCGCGCCTGTAAAAAAGCCCTTGTCCCGGCAAAGGCGCGCGGATTCCTGGTGCCGAAGGTGGGATTCGAACCCACATGCCCGGGAGGACACGGGTTTTTGAAACCCGCGCGTATGCCGTTCCGCCACTTCGGCCGGTGCTTTGCGTATTGTAAGCGGAGTTCCGAGCCGGTCAAGGACAAAGCGGGAAAGGGCATCCGGAACATTCGACGTCCGCACGGGTTAAATCGCCGCATCGCTAACGCCCGATCGAGCCGACCCTTTCACAATTCTCTTCCCCTATAAACCGCTATCTGCTATATAGGTAAATTTTGCCTTTCTTTTTCCAGCCGAATGACGGGACATATCCATCCATGGAGACGCCGAGTCACAGCCGCCTTTCGGTCCAGGAGCAGCGGTACGGCATGCGCAACGCCTATATCGGCCAGGCGATGGGCCTGTTGTTTCCCAAACTCCTCATCGAGCAGTCCGTGGGCCCTCTTTTCATCAAGACCATGGGCGGGAGCGATTTCCAGGCCATGCTCCTGGCCTCCTTCGTGGGGCTTTTTACGCTCCTCCAGGTCCCGGTGGTTCTCCGCGTTCACCCATGGAAGAGGAAGCGGTTCATGCTGCGGTCCTGGTGGCTGAGCGGCATGGCCGCCGGGGCGGGGATTCTTTTGCCCTTCCTGATGCGGCCCGGGCCGGATATGGTCTGGGGAGCCATCGGGGCGTTTTTCCTCTTTTCACTCGTTCAGACCTGCGGAGCGACCTTCTGGTTTCCCCTTCTGCACGACGTGGTGCCGGCCGCGCGGAGGGGCCGTTTCTTCGGCACCATGCGGGCAATCTGGAGCATCACCACCTTCTGTGGCGCGGTTGCAGCCGGGGTGTTCCTCGGGGCCGATCCGGCCCTGTGGAAATTCCAGCTCGTCTTCGGGCTCGCGATCCTCGGCTTTTTCGGCCGCAATTACTTTGTGGGAAGAATCCCGGAGGCCGGGCGGCCGGCCGAGGCGGTGGAGGCGTTCTCCAACTGGAGACGCCACCTCCAGGGGATTCTCGAGCGGCGCCAGGCGCTTGTCTTCGGGGGATATCTCGTCACGCTCGTCTTTTGCGCGGGATTTCTCCAGCAGCCCATGATCCTGTACATGAAGTCGCTCGGGTTCGCCACCGGGGACAATGTCCTCCTCTACGGCTTTACCATCCTCGGGGCGGCCGGGGCTCTCCTCGTCTCGGGGCTGCTCGTGGACCGGATCGGCACGCGCTACGTCTTTCTCCTGGCGCACATCGTGCTCGCCACGCTCGCGGCCTTGGTCCTGGGCGTGCGGATGCTGCCGCCCGGGCATATGAAGCCTTGCCTCGTGGGTATCTTTATCGCCTCGGGCGCGGCCTTTGCCGCGGCGGACGTGGCTGGGACGGCGCAGCTTTTTCACCTCGCGCCGCGCCGGGGCCGGGCTTTTTTCCTGAGCCTGTTCAACGTGCTCAGGTTCTCCGGCGTAGCCCTCGCGCCCTTCACGGCCGGGATCGTGCTGGGGCTTGCGCCGTCGGGATGGAGCCTGTCCTGGGGAGGCGCCGGGTGGAATGTATACGAGACGCTCTTTGCCGCGGCCGGCGCGGGTCTTCTGGCGAGCGCCCTTTTCCTCTTCCGGGTCGACAACGTGCACGGCGAAAGCGCGGCCGGCAAGGTCCTGGAAGAATGACGCGCCTCCGCCATCGGGGTCTTTAAGCGTTGCCCTCCCTTTATCCCTTTCCGCCAATATCCCGCGGGGAGCCCGTCTCCACGCCGAAGCGGAAGGACGCACTCCGGCCCGGGGCCAGGGTCAGGGCCGCTTGGCAGTCCGGCCGGTTGAAGGCGTTCGTCAGGAAGGCGACCGGCTCGAGCGCGATGGCCCGGCGCGGCCTCGCGGCGAGCG
Organism: Planctomycetota bacterium; assembly: GCA_043802275.1. GTDB lineage: Bacteria > Planctomycetota > SZUA-567 > SZUA-567 > JAFGNG01 > JAZDLH01. The sequence continues at coordinate 1,839 of JAZDLH010000176.1, read as the reverse complement.
TGTCGCCGGTGAAGGCGTGCAAAAGTCCGCGTTCCTGGAGGACGCTTATACGGAGCCCGTTTTCCGGGTCTTCCAAGACGGTGCGGATCCATCCGTCCGGATCGGGCACAAGACCGGCAAAGGCCGTGTCGAGCTTCCGGCCGCCGATCACGTTCCCGTCCCCCGGTCTCCGGGGCCGGAAGTCGAGCTCCGGCGCGGATTCCACGGGAGCGTAGGCCGCTCTTCCCTCCAGCGGGATATAGAAGGGGTCGAGCTCGATCCTTTGCGTGCACGGGATGGAGAGGCGGAGGCGGTCGATCCCCTCTTCCGAGGTCCGGAAATACGGGTGCCACCCGCATCCGAAGGGGGCGTTCCTGTCCCCCACGTTCTTGCCGGCGATCTCGAGGGAAAGCCCGGCGTCCGATAGCCCCACCGTCACGGTCACGTCCACGGCAAAGGGATAGCCCGGAAAGGCGCCGGGCCGGAGCGCGGAGGTGGCGAAGAGGGCGCGCGCGGAGTCATCGTCCGCGTGTTCGTCCGGAACGTCAAAGGTCACGCCATGCACAAACCCGTGGAGAATGGCATTGCGCGCGGGATCGGTGACGGGCATTTGGTGCGCCTCGCCCTCGAAGACGTATCGCGCGCCCTCCACGCGGTTCGAAAAGGGCGCCATGATCCAGGCGCGGCCTCCCCGGCCGCTCTCGAGCTCTTCCGGCGTTTGAAAGCCGTCCGTCACGTCGAGGAGCCGTCCTTTGTGCGGAATCCGGTAGGAAAGGAGCGTGGCGCCGAACAGGGCGAAGGCCGCCTCCGCGGCCGTAGCCGTGTCGACGAGCCTTAGCGTCTCGAAGCGGCCGAAGGATTTTCTTTGAACGGCAAAGCGCGCCATGAAGACCCCCCGGTCTATTTAAGGCCCAGTCTTTTGGCCGATCTTGTTTTCCGTGCCGCGCCACAAGCGCGCGTAATTGGCCCGGTGCCGGACGAGAATCAGGGCGAGGACGAGCCAGACGAGGATCGTCAGGGGAAGGCTTCGGCCGTAGGGCTCTTCTTGCAGGCGGTGATAGGCCAGGGCCAAAGCAACCGCGGCCGCGGTGGACCCGACGCTTACGTAGCGGGTGGTCGCCACGGCGGCTGCAAAGGCGAGAAACGCGATTCCCGTGGCCGCCGGCATGAGCGCGAGAAACGCGCCCGTGCTCGTGGCCACGCCCTTGCCGCCCCGGAACTTAAGATAGACCGGGAAGGTGTGCCCCAGGATGGCGGCGAAGGCGATCAGCGCCTGCGCCGCCACCAGCCGGGAATCGGGGATGGGCAATAGTCCTCCACGGCCGAGCCACCACACCGGCGCAAAACCCTTAAATCCGTCGAGAAAGAGGGCCAAAAGCCCCCAGCCAAGGCCGCAGACGCGCATCACGTTCGTTGCGCCGATATTGCGGCTCCCGTGCTCTCGCACGTCTTTCCCGACAAGGAACCCCACCAAAAGGCCGAAGGGAACCGCCCCGAGAAGATAGGCGATGAGCACGGAGAGGGGGAGGTTCATCAATGCCTCGTTTTTTTTAAGAAAGAGGATATCCGTTCCGGGCTTCCTGGGACGAAGGAGCGGGCGGAGTTTACCCGATCGTCCGCCAGGCGTCCTTGCCCTCCGGAAAGAGGCTCGCGTACTTCACGCCCGTGCGCGGCTCGGCCATCCAGGACTCCGCCCGGTCGCGCCAGGCGGCATAGTGGGCCGTTTCCTTGTGCGCGGCCATGCCGGCCGCATCGCGGTAGACCTCGTAGAGGAGGAACCGGTTGGGATCGTCCTCTTGCGCGAGCACGTCGAAGCGGAGGTTTCCCGGCTCCTCTACGGTGCGGCGCGCGTTTTCCAGG
>JAZDLH010000175.1:0-3923 GCA_043802275.1 Planctomycetota bacterium | reverse complement strand
AACCTCTCAGTTGTCTTGGCGAATGATGATGCCGCCTGGCGAAAGAGGTAGGCTTCAGCGCTCATCTCATTCCACATGTCCGCCAACTGCGCTCTCATCAATCCGCCGTAGTGCCCGGCGCTCTGCATCCATTGCGCCATGCCCCCGCCGGCCGAATGGCTGTACCCTTCGCATAATTTTGATCACTTATTGTTAGGTTTTCCGTAGAGAAACTCGCCTCCTGGTCACGGTTAGGTACCCACACTTTTCGAGCGCTGCTTGTATGGCCCGGCGCTCGTCCGCTTTCCTTTGGCGTTCTGTCCGGGGCGGGCAGCTTTGTTGTGAAGCTCGCCGCCGTTCTTCGTCTACGATGAGTTTGAAAGCCTGCCGCTCGGTCTTTGTGATGGGGCGCCGTGTTTGCCACACCGTGTCTGGCGATGGCCCCTTCGGGCCAAAGGGCCTGGAGGTCTCGTTGGCCTTCAATCGCCCCGCTTCCACGTCGTCGCATGTCCAGTAGCCCACCCTGCCGTTCTTGGCCGCTTCGTACCACGCGTGCGTCTTGAGTGACCCGATGCCGGCCTCGATGGCCCCATTGTACTGCGGGTAGTACCCAGGAGATAGGAGGCGCGTGACGCCATACCGGCCTAGCAGCCGCGAGAAGGCGCCCGCTTTGAATTCCGAGCCTCCATCGTGCTTCATCACGAGTGGCGATCCGTGAGCCAGGAAAAGGTGTTCCATCGCTTTCGCGGCCATCTCCGCCGACCGGTTCTCGCACGGAAGCGATTCCAAAGCTTCGTGGGACGCCAGGTCGCGTACGGCCAGGATTTCCTTGTAGATTCCGTCCACGCGGGTTTCGGGCTCGGTCCAGTCGCACGACCAGACAGCGCCCGGCTTCTCCCATCGCAGCGTTTCCATTTGCTTTCGCCGTTCCCTCCGAAAGTCCTTCTTGCAGGACCGCACGACGCCCTCGACGATGGCTCGCGGGACGCCGCCCATGCGCCTTCTGATGTAAGCCACACTCACCTTCGGACCTACGGAGCGTGCCATGTCCTCGATCTCGCCGCGCGTGCGGCCGTCGCACCCGTATCCCGGGCGCCCCAGCGACTTCGGGCCCAGCGCGTCCTGTTTCCGCCTGCGCTTCCAGCCCCTCAGCGTGGCGGGCCGCACGCCCAGCAGGCCCATCCCCTCGGCCAAGCTCACGCCAGCGCCCTCCATGAGCGCCACCGCCTTGCGCCGCACCCGGGCTTCCGTCCTCCGCTTTGGCATCTGTCCTCTTTCGTTCCCACCCCGCCTTGGAGCGTCATCTTTTTTTCCCCTTCCGATCCTTCTTCTCCGGCGGCTCCTTCGGCCTCGACAGCCGCGGCAGGACCAGCGCGATCTCCTCGCGCAAACGGGCCGCCTTCAGCTCCAGCTCCAGCCGCGCGATCCGCGCCTCAAGGGCCTTCATGGGCGCATCCTCAGGAGGCTCTTTGCGGGGCCTTCCTCCGAGCCTCGGCTCCAGGCCCGTGATCCCCTCTAGGAGGAAGCGGTCCCTCAGCTGGAAAAACCTCGGCTCGCTGACCCCGAGCTGCTCGCAGGCCTCGCGCACCGTCAGCTCCTCCGTCATGGCGCCGATGATCGCTTTCGCGCGCCGCTTGGCTTCCTCGGAGCCTTCCATACGGTCTATCAGGCCGCTCCCCTTTGGCGGCCGTCCCGTCTTCATCGCTGGCCTCCCCCGAAATCCTGTCGCCGCATGGCTTGCCCAAGCGTAGCACGCTCCAGGGAGGGGACGGGCCGTGGAAGGCGCCGTCCCGTGGAAAAACCTTCGGCTTTCCCACCGGACTTGGAAAACCCCCGCGGAGTTTCCCACGCCTCCCACAGCCCCCGCTGCTGGCACAGAGATCATCTCCATTACCGCCTAGGCTCCGGCGCTCATCCCGCCTTGCACGGGCTCTCTGAGCCGCGCCAAGAGCTTCGGAGTGCGGGCCTGCGCCTTGAAATGTCTCTTGCCTTTGCCCCGAGGTTTCTGGGGCGGTTCCTGGAGCTTCACGCTCTTGCGCACCAGCCTCACAAGCGCCTGGGCCCGCCCGAGCTCCCGCTTCAGCTGGTCCCTCTCCTTCTCCACGCCCTTGAGCACGTCATCCGCGGAGGGCTTCCTTCTTCCCCTCGGCCTGGGCTCCAGCGCAAGCACCAGTCCCTGAAGCGCTCGGTCCTCCAGAGCGTAGTAGCGCATCGTGGAAATCCCGAGGGCCTCAGAGACCTCCTTCGGGCCCCTCGCCCCGCTCATCACCTCCAGGACCGCCGCCGCCGTCCTCTTCGCCTCCTCGCTCCCATGGACCGAGGCTTTCTCCCTCCGGACCTTCCTCACCAGCTTCACCTCTCCACCCGTCTCCGCCTTCCTGCCCAGGCTCTCCATCGTCCGCCTCCTTTTCCGTCGTTTCGTTCACAGCGCCGCACACGGCCACCGGCTCCGGCAGAGCCTCGGGCTCAGCCGCTTCGGCCCGCCGTCCAGGCGCCCTCAGATCCACCTCTTCGCGCCGCCCGTCCGCCGTATTCAAGACCACTCGCTCTCCCTCCGCGTGGATGGAGAGGTCCACGTCCCCGACGCGCCCCGTCAGATAAAACGGCTTCCGGGGCGCGCCGTCCCTCGCGAGATTCAGCGCGTTGGCCGCCACCCTCCCCTCCAGCGTCTTTTTCACCTCGTCCTTGGCCTGGAAGAAACGGTCCGCGGGCACGAGGCCGCCGATTCCCTGGTGGGGCCGCTGGAAATTGTAGTGGTCGATAAAATGCCCCACCCTCCGCCTCGCATCCTCGACGTCCATGAAGACCGCCCCGGACACGCACTCGCGCCACAGCGACCCCCAAAATCTCTCGGTCTTTCCCACCGTCTGCGGGTGCCTCGGCCGAGCCAGGATGTGGCGGATCCCCAGGCGCTCGAGCTCCTTCGTAAACCGCCCCTTCCCTCGCCACGTGTGGTACTGCGGGCCGTTGTCCGTCAGCACTTCCTCCGGGGGGCCGTACGCCGCGATGGCCGCCTTCAGGACCTCCACGACCAGCGCGCCCCCCATGCTCGCGTGAAGCCCGTACCCCACGACGTACCGGCTGTGATCATCCAGAAACGCGACCAGGTAGACGCGCCGGTTCTCGCGCTTCAGCGTGAAGGTGAAGATGTCCGTCTGCCACATCTGGTTCGGGCGCGCCCGCTCGAAGGAGCGGGGCACGTCCCGGTGCACCGGCGCTCTCGGCGACTCCACCTCAAGCCCCGCCTCCCGGATCACCTGCAAGACCGCGTTCGGGCTCGCGCCCAGGCCAGGGCCGCGCCCCAGCATGTCGCTGATCCGCTCGCACCCGTACTCGGGGTGCGCCTGCCGGATCATCAGGATCGCCCGCTTCGTCACCTCCGGCAGCCGGCTCACCGGCTCTTTGTCCTTGCTTGAGCGGTCCATCAGTCCGTCCGGACCCTCCTTCTCGAACCGCCGCTTCCACTCGTACAGCGTGTGGGGGCACAGACCGACCAGCGACGCAAACTCCGCGATCGGGAGCCCAGAGCGCATCGCCATGTCCAAGAGCATCAGCCTCTGTGCCCCCGCCAGTCTCGGCGACCCACCGCGCTGCGTGCCGCCCGCCGGCTCGCCGGCGGGCGGCAAGCACACACCTTTACCCGCCCTCTCTTCACCCGGGATCTTCATCGTTCCCTCCTTTCTCGGGCGCCCTCTCAGCGCCCATTCGGGGAGGGAGTTTCCCTACAGGATTTCCTAATTTAAGTGATCAGAATTTCGGGGAAGGGGACACTCTATGATGAGCGACTGCCACCGACAGCACCCCTTGTCGCTCATGATGGAGAATGCCCTGGCACCGAACCACTGCGAGCCCCTTTGCCAGCACCGCCGGGCGATTCGCACGCAAGATATCTTCTCATCGGGCTAACGCCGGCAGTCACCGGGCCAGCCGTTTTTGCGAAGGAC
>JAZDLH010000174.1:0-15759 GCA_043802275.1 Planctomycetota bacterium | reverse complement strand
CTCGGAGATCATCGGCAAGGCGCTCTTCCGGTTCAACATCATGGGGGCCCTCATCCGGATTACGGGGCTCATCATCATGAGCATCGCGGTGCAAATGATGCTCTCCGGGCTGCACGAGTGGGTGAACACGTTCTATCCGGGCGCCTGAAAGGAGCGGGGCGGCGCGGGATACAATCCATTTCGGGAAGAACGGCGAAGAGGCGGTTTTGGGGAGTGGGGCGGGGTTGTGGGGGAGAGAGAATCAGGCATGAAGAAGATACTGGCGGTGATCGCGGTGGTGCTGGTCGCGGGCGGGGCGTATTGCCTCGTTAGGGGAAAGGGCCGGACCGAGATGCCCGATGCCGCCCCCTTTTCCGAGGCCATCGGGCGCTACCTCAAGGAAAAGAACATGGGCATGAAGGTGGCGGGGTTCGACGCGCTCGAAGTCCAGGGCGACCGCGCCACGGCGCGCTGCAAGATGCGGATCGAATCCGACCTCTACGCCCTAAGCGTGCGCTGGACCTTCGTATTTCAGCGCGAGGAAGGGGGGACGTGGCGGGTGGAGCGCCACGAGCAGAAATAGGGGAATCCGCTCGAAGGTCCGCAAGGCCCCGCGCGGTCGTGTTGCGCGGGACAGGGGATTATTCCACACGCAGACCCGCCTTCGTCGGGCAGGGCGTTCTCGGATTGGATTGTTTGCGAGGCGATCGGTTCCGCGGATCGGCGTTAGTCCCCGACCGGGAGGTTCCCCTCGGCGCTGGCGACTCTCCAGGCGGAGGGGGAGCTGTCGGACTGCTTCTCGATATAATCGAGGATGCCCTGGGCAATGGCCTGGGCGAGGATCCGCTGGTAGACCGAGCTCGACAGGCGCCGCGCCGTGTAGGGATGCGTGAGGAAGCCCATCTCCACGAGCACCGCCGGGGCGAAATAGTTTTCACGGAGCACGTGGAAGTTTTCCTGCCGGACGCCGCGGTCCTCTTCCCGGGTCGCGGCGACCAGGCGCCGGTGGATGGAGTAGGCGAGGGATTGGCTCTCCCCCCGGGCCTTTTCGCAGAGGCGACTCAGGACCCGCCGCTCGCCGCCGGCCGATAGGCCCCCGTCGGCGGTCCGCACGGTGTAACGGCTCGCCGCCTGCTGGGTCCGGTAGCCGTCCGACACGCTCCGCGAGAGGACGAAGGTCTCGATGCCGCTCACGTTGCGGTCGTCGGCGGCGTTCGCATGGAGGCTCACGAAGATGGAATTCGGGATCCGGTTGGCGAAATCCGCCCGCTCCTCCAGTGTGGGAAAGGTGTCCCCGGTGCGCGTCAGGTAGACCCGGATGCCCCGCCTCGCGAGGATCTCGCGCACGCGCAGGGCGACCTGGAGGTTCACGTCCTTTTCGCAGACGCCGCCCCAGCCGACCGCGCCGGGGTCTTGGCCGCCGTGTCCCGGATCCAGGATCACGGCCGTTCGGATCTCCGCCCCCCTCTCGGAAGCGGCGGGGAAGAGCCGAAGAATTTCGTCTGAAATGACGAGCGTCCCGCCGGAAAAGAGAGGCGGGGTGCCGACGGCATGGCGCGTCCCGTTCACGAGGACGATGGGTAGCCCCGGGACGAGCACGACCCGCAGTCCCGGCCGCGTGAGTTCATGCCGGTCGCTTAGGAAGTCGGTGCTGAGCTCGAGGCCGTAGCGCTGGAGGAGCGCCGGAAGGGAGAGGCCGCCCCGGAGGTCCCTGTGGCCCGCCGGCGCGGAAGCGGACATCCCCGGCCAGGAGGGTGCCGAACGGTCCGCCCCTCTGCCCCGGGAGGCGGGAAGAAGCAGGAGGGCCGGGCAGAAAGCCAGGAAGATCAGAACCCGCGCGCTCGGTCGATGCATGTGCCCTCTCTTGCCGGGAAGACGGAAAGGGCCGGATGGGCCGGTCGCCTGCGGCGCGGTTGAGCGAGGCGTCGCCCGTTCCTTGCCGCATGCAAAACGGGGGGGACTCCCCCTCCATGGCGAACGCTCGGCCTTGGCCGTGTTCGCGCCTTGTTTCCTTATCGTCCGGGACGCCGTCTTCCCTCCACAACCGTCGTCGGAAAAGGGGCGGCGGCTCGCCCCTTACTCTATTCCAATCTTCCGATTTTGCAATAGGATAGAGCGTCCCGGCCGCAACGAATCCCGCCGGCGCGGGGCGTCCTACCGGATGACGCTAAGCTTCGGGCAGGCCGCCTTCAAGGACTGCACCTCCTCCGGGGTGGCCTGGATGGCGCTCACATCCACCATCCGGAGCCGGGGCAGGCTTTGGAGGGGCTTGAGATCCGTAAGCGCCGTCTCCGCGAGGTCGAGCATGGAAAGCGTGGGATGGCCCGCCAGGGGGGCAAGGTCGGTTACCCGGCTCTTCCGCAGGTGGAGGGAGCGGAGATGAGGGGTGTCCTTAAGGGGCGAGAGGTCGCTTACGGGCGTCGCGTTGAGATAGAGATTCTTAAGGGCCGGAGCCCCCGCGAGGGGAGAGAGATCCGTGACCGGGGCCTCCACGAGCATGAGATCCTCCAGCCGGCTCAGGCCTTTTAGAGGCGAGAGGTCCGTCACCTTCGTGGAATTGAGGGCGAGCTTCACGAGGGCGGTCAACCCGTGGAGCGGGGCGATGTCCGAGACCTCCGTCCGGCTGATCGCAAGCTCCCGGAGCTCGGTCAGGCCGGAGAGCGGCGCGAGGTCCGTGATCCGGGTGAAATTGAGGATCAGGGTCTGGAGGGCGCTCAATCCCTTCAGGGGCTCCAGGTCCGCCACCGCGGTTTCGTTCGCCAAAAGCACCCGAAGCTTCGAAAGCCCACGGATCGGGGCGAGGTCCGAGACGGGCGTGCTCGTGAGGACGAGGATTTCCAGGGAGGGGAGGTCTTGGAGCGGCGTCAAGTCGCCGACCGGCGTCGCGCCGAGGTAGAGCCCCTGCAGCCGGGGGAGCTTTTGAAGGGGCGAGAGGTCTTCGACGCGGGTTCTTGTGAGCTCGAGCTTTTCCAGTTCGATGAGCCTGCTCAAGGGCCGGATGTCGCTAACCCGCATACCGTGCAGGTTGAGACCCTTGAGATGCACGAGCTTCTCCAGGGGCGCGAGATCGGCGATCGAGGTATTCATGAGATAGAGCTCATCCAATTGCGGCACATACCGGACAAAGGCGAGGTCCGTGACGGGCGTGCTCGTGAGGTTGAGCTTGCGCAAGGCCGGCAGGTCCTGGAGCGGGGAGAGGTCGGTCGCCGGCACGCCGCTCAGGTCCAGTTTCCACAGCCGCGCGAGCTTTCGAAGCGGGGCGAGATCCTGGACCGGCGCGCCCGCGATGCTCAAGTTCTCCAGCAGGGGAAATCGTTCGAGAAAGGCGAGATCTTTTAGCTCCATCCGGCTGAGGTCGAGCTCTGTGACCGCAGCCTCCTCCTCCTCCGTCACCTCTTCCGGAGCCTTGTTCAGGCCGGCTGCAACGCGCTTGGCAATCTCACCGGAGAGCTTTGCCTCGGATTCGGCGGCCGCGGACTCGGTCGCAAGGCGTCGGTCTTCCACTCTTGGAACGGATGCCTCGGAAGCCGCCGCGGAGGAGGGCGCTTCCATTGCACGAGCGGTGCCGTAAAGGAGACACGAAAAAACAAGAATATCAAAAGGAACACGAACGACATACTTGATAATTATTGTGGCTTTTCTCATGGCCCCTCCCTTTTCATGACCAAAGTTGGATTAGAAGGTAGAAATTACATCGCAAGGTCTTGCGAGAGCGGGATCTCCTGCAGAAGGATATTCCGGCCGCGATATATTTCCCCAACCCAAGCCTGTCAAACGAGTTTCAACCGGAAGTGCAGCCCGGAACGGCCGTGGTTTCTCATCTCTTTTGTACTGCCTTTGACCGCCGGGTCAAGGGAAAAGACAGGGTCGAAGCGTTGTTTTGCCTTTAACCGTCTGGAGGAATGCCTGCCCTTTCTCAAGACGGTCTTGTTCAAGGGTGCGGGTTTATCGGGATTATTGGAGGGACAAGGCGTGGAATGAACCTCGGACAGCCCATCAAGGGCAAGGGGGCCTGGGGATCGGTCATTCCCTTCCGGGACGGGTTTGTTATTTCGTGATCTGGACGTCTGGAACCCTCTTTTTCAGGGCATCCAGATCCTTCTGAGGAACCTTGGTCCCGTAAACGCCGAGCCATTTCAGCCCGGTCATCCGCATGAGGGGTCGAATGGTCGTTATCTTGGTTTTCGTGAGCCCCAGGCGCTCGAGCTTGGTCAGCGGTCGCAAGGGGGCGAGATCCTCCACCTTCGTGTCGGCGAGGTAGAGCTCCTTGAGCTCCGTGAGTCCCGCCAGGGGCGAGAGGTCCGTGACCTTGGTCCCCGGGATGCTTAAGTACGTAAGCTTGGACAAATGGCGCAGGGGCTCGAGGTCGGCGAGAGGCGTGCTTTCAAGATCCAGGTACTGCAATTCCGTCATCCCCGAGAGGGGCGAAAAGTCGGAGATCGGCGCGGCGCAGGCCACGAGCTTTTTCATCCCCTTCATCCCGCGAAGAGGCGAGAGGTCCTGCACCTTCGTGAGACGAATGTCCAGCTCCTCCAGCTGGGTCAGGCTTTCGATATTGTCCAGGTTCCGAATCGGAGTCTCGCTGATGGTGAGCTGCTTGATCTGCCGGCAGTCCTCTTCGGTGACGGTCTCGAAGGGTTTCCCAAACGAGGCGGCTATGGCTTGCTGGATGGCGCCGGGCATGGTGGCGATCCAATCGACCTGCAGGCGGATCTTGAGTTCGGGCATGTCCTCTTCCAGCGCCTTGACGTCGTTCAGATCGCACCGCGTGTCGGCCAGGCGCAGGAGCTTGAGATTCGGCAGCTCCCGGAGGGGGGAGAGGTCTCTCACCCTCGTTCCGCTGAGGTTTAACCTCTCCAAATTCGCCAGCCCCGTCAGCGGTTCCAGGTTTTCCGCCCTGCTGCCCTGGAGGTCCATCTCTTTGAGACAACCCAGCCCCTGGAGGGCCCCGAGGTCCTTCACACGCGTCTCGCCCAGGTCCAGGTTTTCCAGAACGACCAGGTTGCGAAGGTCCGGGAGATCCACCACGGGCGTATTGTGAAGACACAACTCTTTCAGTTTTCCTAGGTTGGCCAGGGGGGCGAGTTCGGCCACCGGCGCCCCGGTCAGGTCGAGTTTTTCCAGGGCTTTCATGTGCTGGAGGGGGGAAAGGTCGGTCACCTGGGTTTTCGCAAGACACAGCTCTTGGAGACGGCCCATGCCCGTGAGGGGGACGAGATTCGAGACCGGCGCGCCCTGTAGGTCGAGCTTAAGCACGTTGGCCATCCACTGGAGGGGATCGAGGCCGGCCACCTGGGTGCCGCGCAGGATCAAGACTTCCATGTGCACCGCCGCGGCGATGCCCGAAAGATCGGCCACCGGGGTCTCGCCGATATCCAGGTATTGCAGGTTGGCCATCTCCGAGAGTGGGGAGAGGTCGTTGACCCGGGTCTTAGCGAGAGCCAGGCGCAGCATGTTGCGCATGTTTTTAAGGGGCGAAAGGTCCTGGATGCGGGTGTCGCTAATCTCCAGGCGTTGCAGGCGGGTCAAATCCCGAAGGGGCGACAGATCGTCGATCGGCGTTTGGTTGAGATCGAGCTTCGTGAGCTCCTTGAGCTCTGCCAGCGGCCAGAGATCCCGGATGGAGGTGCCGTTCAGCCGAAGGGTGCTGAGGTGGACCAGTTTTCGAAGGGGCTCGAAGTTGGAAAGGGACTGGCCGCCCAGGTCGAGCTTGGTAATCCGTTCGTAGTCTCCCTGAAGGAGCGACCGGACGTCCTTTCCCCGGGCCTGGGCCACCTTGCGCACGATCACTTCGTCGAGCGGCGGCTTCTGGGCGCCGGGAGCGTCCCCTCCCCAAGCGGTCGAACCGGCGAAAAGAACGAGCGCCGCGACGAGGCCGGCGCACGCCGGCAAGAAGAGAGCCTTGAGGGCAATTCGAGACATCATCTCCTATTCCTCGTGCGGTGTCGGGACTAAATTTATTTATCGCTTGTATGGGAAAATCCCGCGTAACTCAGCCCATTTTAACGGCGGAAACGGATAAGTCAAGGAAGAATGCGGGATGAAAGGCCGAGGGTTCCCATGGCGGGCAGGATACGGCCGATATCCGATATGCATTTCACGAACGGTTCGACGTTTCGGACAGGGCGCGCGCCACCCTGAGGAAATCGTGAGGGGCGAGGTTTTCGCCGCGGCTGCGGGGATCGTACCCGAACCGGTCGAGCAGGGACTCGGCCGCTCTTTTCCCCTGCCTCGGCAGGAGTCCGGCGAGGGCGTTCCGCAGGGTCTTGCGCCGGGCCGAAAAGACCGACCGGATCACGCGGCGGAGCGCGTCCCAGGGAAGGGCGGCGCGCTCGGCGGCGGGGTAAAACTCCATCCGCGCCACCGCGCTCTCCACCCGGGGCCGCGGCCAGAAGACCTCCGGCGGAACCGCGCGTAGGATTTCCCGGCGCGCCGTCGCCAGCTGGATGCCCACGGAGAGCGCGCCGTACGCCGGGGAGCCCGGCGTCGCGGTCAGGCGCTCGGCCACCTCCCGCTGCAGCATGAAGACCCCGACCTCCCACGGCCGCTCGTCCGCCACGAGGTTCGCCAGGAAGGGGGCGGCGATGGAATAGGGAAGGTTGCTCACGCATTTGAGCGCCCCGCCGCCGCGCTCCTCGATCAGGGCGGAAAGGCGGGCGAGGACCTCGGGACGGAGGCGGTTCTTGCGAAGCAGGATGTCGGCCTCCAGGACGAGGACTTGGGGAAAGGGCGCGGTCTCCTCCCGCACGAGCCGGGCGAGCTTTGGATCGATCTCCACCGCGAGAAGACCGGCCCCGGAGCGCGCGATTTCCCTGGAGAGAAGGCCGCTCCCCGGCCCCACCTCGAGGACCAAGTCCCCGGGCCGGAGCCTGGCGTCCCGGCACACGGCGAGGACCTGGTTGCGGTCGAGAAGGAAGTTCTGGCCGTGCCTTTTGCGCGGACGGATGCCCAGCGCTTCCAGGCGGTCGCGGAGAAGGGCCAGGGGCCCGGTCCGTCGCGGCGTCTTCACCGTCCCACCCCCAGCGCGCGGGCCCGGGCGATGTGCGCGGCGGCGGCGATGGCCGCCACGAGGGACCGCTCGCTCGCCACGCCCTTGCCGGCGATGTCGAACGCCGTGCCGTGGTCGACCGAGGTGCGCACGATCGGCAGCCCCAGGGTCACGTTCACCCCGGTGTCGAAGGCCACGGTCTTGAGGGGCCCGAGGCCCTGGTCGTGGTACATGGCCACGAGCACGTCGAACTCCCCCGCGAGCATGCGGTGGAAGGCGCTGTCCGCCGGAAGGGGCCCGACCGAGGGGGCGCCCTTCCGTGCGGCCTCCTTCATGGCGGGCAGGATGTGGCGCTTCTCCTCCGGGCCGAAGAGCCCGTCCTCTCCCGCGTGGGGATTGAGGCCGAGGACGCCGATGCGGGGGCGCTGGATGTGGAAGCTCTCGCGAAGCTCCCGGTGCGTGACGAGGATCGTGGCGAAGATCTCGCCCCGCGTCACGATCTGGGGAACGGCCGCGAGCGACGCGTGCGTGGTCACCAGCGCCACCCGGAGCCCTCCGCCCACGAGCATCATCACCACCTTCTCCGCGCCCGTGAGGTCCGCGATGAGCTCGGTATGGCCCGGGTACCTGCAGCCGGCCTTCTGGATCGCCGCCTTGGAGATGGGCCCGGTCACCATGGCGTCGGCGAGGCGCTCCCGGCAGAGATGCACCGCCTGGAAGATGTAGGCGAGGCTCGCGCGGCCGGTCCGGACCGATCCCCGGCCGGGCAAAAGCGGCGCGCTTCCCATGCGGTCGGATTCCACGAGCACGGGCTTCTCGCCGAAGGTCGGCCGGCGCTCCCGCGAGCGCTCGAACGGGAAGGGGATCTCGAGCCGCCGGGCGGTCTCCTCCATCACCCGGTGGTTCCCGAGCACCACGAAATGGGCGCTCTCGCGGACGCGCTTATGGGTGAAGACCTTGAGCACGATCTCCGGGCCGATGCCCGCCGGGTCGCCGGTCGTGATGACGATGCGTCGCTTGCGCACGAGAACCTCCTCTTCGCCGATGGCCGCAGGCGCCGCGGACGAGCCCCGTCACTCGATCCGGCTCGTTTCCGCCCGGGTACGCCAAGGGTAGGGGCCGCGGACGAGGGTGTCAAGGGCGGCCGGCAGGACCGGGCCTTTATTCCCAGGGGGGAAGGCGCGAGGCATAGGCGGGCATGAAGAGCGCCGCGGCCCGGCAAAGGTCCCCGGGCAGGGGAGCCTCGGCTCGAACCTCCTCTCCCGTGGCGGGATCGGAAAACGCGATCCGCCAGGCGTGGAGCGCCTGGCGCGAGAGCCCCGCAACGGCCTTGACCGCGCGGTTGGCGGGCCGGTCGCCGTACTGGTGGTCCCCGAGGAGGGACCGGCCGAGGGCCGCGGCGTGCGCGCGGATCTGGTGCGTCCGGCCGGTGAGGGGCCGGAAGAGGACGAGGCTCGCCCGAAGCGGACCGGGTCCGCCTTCTTTCGGGGGTTCGGTTTTGCCGTCCGCGCGGGCGGGCCTAAGGCTTCCCGTGTCGAGGACCGCGTATTCGGTCACGGCCTCGAAGCCGTCCCGGCCCTTCACCACGCGCACGGGCCTCCGGCCGCCCGCCCAATCCGAGAGCCTCCGCCGGATGGCGCCCGCGGGATTGGGAAAATCGCCGAGGCAGAGCCCGAGGTATTCCTTCCGGAGCGCCCGGGAGCGGAAGAGCGCCTCGAGTGGCTTTTGCCACTCTTTCCCCTTGGCGAAGAGCAGGCACCCGGTGGTGTCGCGGTCGAGCCGGTGGACGGGCGCGAGCGCCGGATTTTTCCAAAGCCGCCGCAGCCGCGCCGTGAGGCAGAGGCGCGCATCGCCCCCTTCCCTCACGATCGTCTCGAATCCCGCGGGCTTGTCGAGGATGAGGAAGCGCTCGTTTTCCAAAAGCGCGCGCTCGCGTAAGGATTGGTCAAGGTCTCGCTTCATGGGGGCGTCTTTCCGAAAGAAGCCGCATGGCGCGAGCGAGTATACCTGAAGCGCGGACGGGTTGCCATAGGAGGGGCGTGAAACCGCGTGCGCGGCCGCTTTTTGCCTTCACGCACGGGGGTGAAACGCGCGGTAGGCCGCGCGGAGGCGCTCGGCCTCCACGTGCGTGTAGATCTCGGTCGTGGAGACGTCCGCGTGGCCCAAAAGCTCCTGCACCACGCGAAGGTTCGCGCCCCCATCGAGGAGGTGCGTGGCGAAGCTGTGCCGCAGGAGGTGCGGGTAGACGCGCCCCCGGATGCCCGCCTTCCTCGCAGCGCCCTGCACGATGCGCCAGACCGTCTCGCGCGCGAGGGGTCGGCCCCGTTGGCTCACGAAGAGGTGGGGGGAGGGCCGCGCCCGGGTCAGGATCGGCCGCCCGGCGTTTAAGTACGCGGCCAGGGCCTCCTGGGCGGGCTTGCCCAGGGGCACGATCCGGTCCTTGCACCGCTTTCCGCGCAGGCGCAGGCGCCCCTCTTCGGGCGAATACCAGCTCAACAGCGCGTCGCAGACCTCGCGCGCGCGCGCGCCGCAGGCGTACAAGACCTCGAGCACGGCGCGGTTGCGGAGGGCAAGGGGGCTCGAGCCCGTTTCGCTCTCGAGGAGCGCAGCCGCCTCCGCCACGGAAAGGAAGCGCGGCAGGTTCTTCCAGATCTTGGGGCTTTCGAGGTTCGCGGCCGGGTCTTGGGCGAGGAGCTTTTCGTTCGCAGCGAAGCGGAAGAACATGCGTATCGTCACGAGCGCGCGCGCGCGGCTTGAGGCCTTCTGCCCGCCGCGGGCGAGGTCCGCGAAAAAGGCGCCGATCTTCTCGGGCGTGAGCGCCCCCCATCGGAACTTGCGGGAGGCCATCCAGCCCGTGAAGGCCGCGAGGTCGCGCCGGTACGCGAGAAGCGTGTTCCCCGAAAGGCGGCATTCCACGCGGCAGTAGTTTAGAAAGAGCCGCACCCAATCGACGGGCGAGTCTGTTTGAGAGCGCGATGCGGCGGGTCGGTTCGTCACGGGTATCCGTTTCCGAAAAGAAAAAAATGAGGCGGAACCCCTTTTCAGGGCTGGGCCTCCTCCAGCTTTTGAAGTTCCTCGATCGTGATGCGTTCTTTCTGGTCAGCCAAATTGAAAACTTTACCGATGTAATGTCCGGCCGAGAAGCGATTACCGGATTCCTGCCATAACCGCAAGACAGTCTTGGCGATATGGCGTTTCGTCGGCGGATCGAAGGTTTCACCATGCCCGCTGAAAATCATATCCAATTCACGGATTTGGCCAAAGGCCCCATGATATACATAGTGTGGAGAATAGCGCACGTCCGGCGAGAAGGTGTTGACGCGTTTCCACTCGGGCTGCACATCCTTGAGATCCTCCTCGGTCAAGAGCGTGGTGAGATAGGAGTCCTCTATCTTCTCTTGGATTTTCATAAAAAAGAGATAACTGGTTGTTCGAACGCGTCCGGTTTGGATATCGACATCGTAATGCGTGCAACATAATTTCGACCGGGGGAAAAACAAAAAACAAATCATATAAAAAACGATCGGGCCCGCAACGGCAAGGACACCGGCGGTCACGGCGATTCGCTTCCAGCGGCGCTTTTTCCGCATCTCGATCATGGCCCACTCTCATTCCCTGCCCAGGACGACATGGAAAACGCCCGCAAAGCCAACCAATGCATTTTCCACGGAACGTCTTTGTCCGGCAAGGAGAAAGTCCGCCGGCCCGCTGGAAAAGCGAAAAGCGGCCCCGGCCATTTTCCCGGTCGCGGTTGACTCTTCGCGGAAAAAAGCGAGAATAAGAGGGCTCCAGGGAGCGGCTTCAACCGCACGGTCGAAAGAGCCCGGAAGCCGGGTTTGTTACGCCGGAGCGGCCTTTCTGGTCCATGCCCGGCGGGGGGCGCCCGGCCGCCGCGGCGGACGGCCCCGCAAGGAAATCGCCATGAAAAACGGAGCGAACAACTTGCAGGAACGCTTGATCGATCTCGTGCGCTCCGGCGCGCGCGGGGAGACGCTCGCGGCCTTCCTCCGGACCATGCACCCGGCCGACATCGCCGAGGCGCTCGAGGAGCTGAGCGACGAGGAGCGCGACGCGGTCGTGAGCCTGCTCGAAGCCGAGGAGGCGGGCGAGGTCATCACCGAGACGAGCGACGAGCAGAAGGAGGAGATCCTCGAGGAGATTCCCGTCTCCAGGCTCGCCCTGCTCGTGAACGAGATGCCGCCCGACGAGGCGGCCGACGTCCTGGAATACATGGACCCCGAGCGCGCGGACGCGGTGCTCGGCCGGATCGGTGGGGAGCTCGCCCGGGACGTCCGGGAGCTCAGGAGATACAAGCCCGAGACCGCCGGCCGCATCATGACCCAGGAGTACATGGCCGTGCCGGCGACGCTCTCCGCGGGGGAGACCCTGGAGTGGGCGCGGAAGGAGACGGGCAAGGCCGAGACGGTCCACCATATCCTCGTGATCGACCCCGGCGGACGCCTGCTCGGGGCGGTCGAGATGCAGGAGCTTCTGGCGGCGGCGGCGGAGAAGCCGGTCGCCCAGCTCATGGACCGGGCCATCATCCGCATCCACGCCGAGCAGGACCGGGAGATCGCGGCCCACATGATGGAGAAGTACGATCTCGAAATCCTGGCCGTGGTGGGCGACGGCGACCGGCTCCTCGGCATCATCACCGTGGACGACATCCTCGAGGTCATATCCGAGGAGGCGAGCGAGGACATGTACCGCCTCGCCGGCATCGGCACGGACGATCCCTTCGGCGAGAGCGTCCTCAAGCGGGCCTACAAGCGCCTGCCGTGGCTGACGACCACGCTCGTCGGGGGCCTCGGGCTCGCCGTCATCATCCGGCATTTCCAGCCCACGCTCGACAAGATCCTGGCGCTCATCTTCTTTACGCCGGTCATCGCGGGCTTGAGCGGCAACGTGGGCATCCAGTCCTCGACCATCACCGTGCGGGGGCTCGCCACGGGAGCGATCCACCTGCGGGACCTCTTCTGGCTTCTTCGGCGGGAGCTCGCGGTGGGCGCGATCATCGGCCTCGTTTGCGCGCTCTGCATCGCTCTCGCCGCCTACGGGGTGCTCGGGGAGGGCGCCGGGGCGGCCGGCGTGCACGATCTTTTTCGCTTTTGCGGCATTCTCGGCACGGCCGTCCTCGCCGGGATTCTGGTGGCGGTCTTGATCGGGACGATCGCGCCCATGGGCTGCCACCGGCTCGGCATCGACCCCGCCGTGGCCGCCGGGCCGTTCGTGACCGTGGTGATCGACATCGCAACCCAGAGCCTGTACCTCACGATCGCCACGCTTCTCCTCTTGTAGAGCGGCCGCGCGCAGGGAAGAGACGACTTCGATTGGACGGTCGCAGGAACAGGGGCTCCGCTTGCGGGGAAGCGAACTCATGGGGAAACATCGCATCGCCTTCCCGGTGGTCGCAAGCGTTCTCCTCTTCGGCGCGAGCGGGTGTCTCGTCCAGTCGCTCGACCCCTTTTATACCGAGGCGAACCGGGTGGCTGTGCCCGGGGAGCTTTTGGGGGAATGGCGCCTGGTCGAAGACGCGCTCACCGGCGTCTCCAGTGTAGGTTCCGACGCCCTCAAGGACAGAAAGCCCTGGGTGTTGGAGGCGGACCACGCCATAGCCTACGACTGGGAAAACGTCCCCGCGCGGCTCGATCCGGTCTTCTTCCGGGTGAAGGACCGGCTCTACTGCGACGTCTTCGCCACCTTCCCCGAGCCGGGCGAAAAGCCCAACGTCTACTGGACCCTGACCGTGGTCCCGGCGCACACGCTCTTCCGGGTCTTTTCCGGGAAGGACCGGCTCATCTTCGCGGCGCTCGACCCGAACCGGCTCGTGCAGGAGATCCGGGCCGGCAGGGTGAAGCTGCCGATGGTCGAATCGAGCCTCCACCGGAGCGTGCTCTTCGCCGCCTCGCCCGGCGAATGGGAGGCCTTTCTTCGGGACTACGACGACCGGCCGGACGCCTTTCCCGGCGCGTCCGTGTTCGTCTGGCAGCGGCCGTCTTCCCCGGCCTTCAGCGAACCGGCGACCGCGGAGGCGGCTGGACGTCCGGCCGAGGGATCGGAATGACCCTGCTTCTCACCAACGACGACGGGATCCATGCGCCCGGCCTTTACGCCCTGGCCGGGGCCCTGGCCGGCTTCGGACCCATTGCCATCGTGGCGCCGGAGGCGGAGCAGAGCGGCGTGGGGCACGCGGTCTCCTTTCGCAAGGCGATCCACGTGAGCCCCCTGCCGGAAAGGCCCGCGGGGGTTCCCCGCGTCGCGGTCCAGGGCACGCCCGCGGACGCCGTGAAGTTCGCCCTCCGGCATCACCTACGGGAGCCGCCGCTTTTGGTGGTGAGCGGGCCCAACACGGGCCCCAACACGGGCGTGAACGTGCTCTATTCCGGCACCATCGGCGCGGCCTACGAGGCGGTCATCAACGGCGTGAGCGCCGTGGCGGTCTCGAGCGACGTGCAGGAGGTCTATGACTGGCGGGCTTGCTGCCACTTCGCGCGCGTGGTGGTGGAAAGGGCCCTGGCCCGGGAGGCGGAGCGCCGCGCCCATCCGGAGGCGTTCCTCCGCCACGGCGAGGTGCGGCCGTTTTTGTGGAACCTCAACGTCCCGGCCCTGCCCCTGGAGCACATCCGGGGACTGCGCGTCACGCGCCACGGCGCGAGCGGCTTCGAGGAGTTCTTCGTCCCGCACGAGAACCACGATCCCGAGACCTTCCGGATCCGCGGCACCTTCGCCTCGCACGATCCGTCCGACCTCTACGACGCGGCGGCGCTCCTCGCGGGCTACGCGTCGCTCACGCCCCTCTCGCTCGATCTCACCGACCATCCGCTCGTCCGGGAGTTGGGGAAGACCTGGCCGGATTGAGCCTTTTTTCTCCCCCTCCGGATTCTCACCGCGGGGAGCGCCTGGGCGGGCGCCTGCCGTCTTAAGGGGGCCGGGGAAGGCGGCCGCGTCTTCAGCCGGCCGGCGCGGCCGGGCGGCGCTTGAGGTGCACGGCGAGGACGGCCACGTCCGCGGGGCTCACGCCGCTCAGGCGCGCGGCGTCCTCGAGGTCTTCGGGCCGATGGCGCAAAAGCTTCTCCCGGGCCTCGGCGCTCAGGGCCGTGACGGCTTGGTATTCGAAGTCTTCGGGGATGCGCCGGGCCTTCATGCGTCGGTACTTCTCGATGTCCGCGAGCTGGCGGGCGATGTACCCGGCGTACTTGGCCCCGACCTCGGCCTGTTCGGCCGCCCGCGCGCCCGCCTTCTCCAACAGGCCCTCGGGGTCGTGTCGCGCCGCCTCCGAAAAGGAGATCCCCGGCCGGCGGAGGCGCTTCTCGAGGGAGGCCCCCTCGAAGAGGAGCGTCCGCAGCCGTCCCTCCACGCGCGCGATCTCTTCCCGAAGTTCCTCCACTTGCCGCGCGCGGTCCTTCGACACGAGCCCGAGCGCCCCGGCCCGGGGGGCGAGGCGCAGGTCCGCGTTGTCGCCCCGGAGGAGCAGGCGGTACTCGGCGCGGCTCGTGAAGAGGCGGTAGGGCTCGTCCACGCCCTTGGTCACAAGGTCGTCGATGAGGACCCCGATGTACGCCTCGGAGCGGTCGAGGGTGAAGGGCGCCCGGCCCTGGACCCGGAGCGCGGCGTTCGCCCCGGCCATGAGCCCCTGGGCGGCCGCCTCTTCGTATCCCGAGGTGCCGTTGATCTGCCCGGCGTGGTAGAGGCCGCGAAGGCCCCTCGTCTCGAGGGTCGGCCGGAGCACCCGCGGGGGCACGTAGTCGTACTCGACCGCGTACCCGTAGCGGAGAATTTCGGCCTCGCTGAGTCCCGGGAGGCTGCGGACCATGGCCTCCTGCGTCTCCCAGGGGAGGCTCGTGGAGAGGCCGTTTAAGTACACCTCGCGGGTGTGGCGCCCCTCGGGCTCGAGGTAGACGAGGTGGCTCTTGCGCTCGGGGAAGCGCGCGACCTTGAGCTCGAAGCTCGGGCAGTAGCGCGGCCCCGTGCCCCGGATCTGGCCGGTGAAGAGGGGCGCGAAGGGGAGCGCCGCCTCCACGATTTCGTGCGTCTCGAGCGTGGTGTGCACGATGTGGCAGGGGACCTGCTCCACCACGAGGGAAGGGGTTGTGAAGGAAAAGGGCCTGGGCGGGTCGTCCCCCGGCTGGGGCAGGGTCGCGCGAAAGTCTACGGTTTCGCCGTTCACGCGGGGCGGGGTGCCGGTCTTGAGGCGGCCGATCGGGAGACCGAGGCGCGCGAGGCTGTCGGATAGCCGGTTCGCGGCCCGCTCGTTGTGCCTCCCGCCCTCGGAAATGGAGGGCCCGACGTGGATCCTTCCTTTGAGGAAGGTGCCGGTCGTCACCACCACGGCCGGGGCGAGGAGCTCGATGCCGAGCGCGGTGCGGACGCCCCGCACGCGGCCGTCCTCCGCGAGGATGTCCGTGGCCTCGTCCATGAGCAGGCGCACGCGGGGGGCGCGCTCGACCTCGTGCTTCATCCAGAACTGGTAGGCCTTCTTGTCGGCCTGGGCGCGCGGGCCCTGCACGGCCGGGCCCCTCGTGGCGTTCAGGACGCGGAACTGGATGCCGGTCGCGTCGATGGCGCGGGCCATGGCGCCGCCCAGGGCGTCGATCTCGCGCACGAGCTGGCCCTTGGCGAGGCCCCCGATGGCGGGGTTGCAGCTCATCTGGGCCACGGTGTCGAGGTGGAGCGTGACCAGGGCGACCTCGCACCCGAGGCGCGCGGCCGCGAGCGCCGCCTCGCACCCGGCGTGCCCGGCCCCGATCACGATCACGTCGAAGGAAGTGCTCATGGCGCCATGATAGCGCGGA
>JAZDLH010000173.1:0-14291 GCA_043802275.1 Planctomycetota bacterium | reverse complement strand
CCATCGCGAGGCCCACGCCCGTGTTCCCGCTCGTGGGCTCGACGATCACGGTTTCGGGTCCGAGCTTTCCGGCCGCTTCCGCCGCCTCGATCATGGCCTTGGCGATCCGGTCCTTGACGCTGGAGCCGGGATTGAAAAACTCGAGCTTCACGGCAACCCGTCCCGCCAGGCCCCTGGCCATGCGACCGAGCCAGATCAAGGGGGTGTTGCCTATGAGTTCCGTTATGTTATTTGATATCTTCATGATATCACTCTCCTTCTTAAGAAAAAGGTGAGCCATCCCTTGCTTGTTTACTGCGCCGAAAGATGCTATCTACACTTAATAATCTATATTCTAATTATGACTTGTCAAGTCATATTATAAAAATATATTCACTTTATAATTAATCGTATTCTTTATCGGGTATTTCACCATTAAAACTGATTTGTTGTAAGAAGTACTAACGTACAGGCATTTAAGACAGTTATGCCTGCGGCGATAGCCTTTTCTTCAAGATGCGGGTTTTCCGCTCCAGGGTTCAGTATGATACGCTGTGGATGCAAGTCAATAATCTTGGGGATAAGCCGGGTGGAATTCGCTTCGTTGAGATACACGGTCAGGGTATGGATTGGCTTGGGCAGGTCTTCCAACCGCGCCGTACAGGCCAGTCCGTGAATGGAGGGACAGGCCGGATGCAACGGAAAGACGGTATGGCCACGGCCGAGGAGCATTTTTACCGCCTTGTTCGAATACCGTTCCTCCTTGGGCGAGGCGCCCAGTACCGCGACTCGATATCCGGCCATGATCCTCTCCTTAGCCAAAAAGAGCCTTTTCAGTCTACCTGCCTTATGAGAGAAACACCATAGGCAAAATTGTCCAAACCAAAGGCGTTCGACCAGGATTGGGCCTTGTAAAGATCGTTAACTCATTGATTTTTCTTTCTATAACGCCCGGGAAAAGAGGGCGCGTTTAAAAAAAATCATTGACACGGCGGCTTCAAGACGCTATGTTCCCCTTTTCACGGAACACGGGATGGGGCAAACAATCCATGCCGGAAGATTGGGACTTCACAGGGAATGGGGATCGGGATTTGTCGTTATGACCAAGACGTTCGTAGCCAAGCCCACGGAACTCAAGCCCGAGTGGGTGCACATCGACGCGACCGACCAGGTGGTGGGGCGTCTCGCCGTGCGCATCGCCATGATCCTCATGGGCAAGCACAAGCCCACCTACACCCCGCACGTGGACACGGGCGACTTCGTGGTCGTCACGAACGCGGAGAAGGTCCACTTCACCGGCAGGAAATGGAACGACAAGATCTACCGCCACCACACCGCCTACGTCGGGGGCCTGATCGAGATCCCCGCCCATCGCATGCACGACAAGCATCCGGAAGAGATCCTGCGCCTCGCGGTGAAGCGCATGCTCCCCAAGAGCAAGCTCGGCGCGCGGATGCTGAAGAAGCTTAAAGTATACAAGGGCGGCGAGCACCCGCACGCGGCTCAGATGCCCCGCGACCTCGACGCGACCTCGACAAGGAGAAGATGACGTGACGCCAACCAAGCCAGAGTCCCTCTACTTCTGGGGCACGGGCCGCCGCAAGAGCGCCGTGGCCCGGGTGCGCATCCGGCGCGGCAAGGGCGAGATCGCCATCAACGGCCGCGAGATCAACGACTACTTTCCCACCGAGCGCTCCCGCGCCGCGGTCTATAGTCCGCTCAAGGAAACGAAGCTTCTCAACCGTTACGACGTCCTGGTGAACGTCCGGGGCGGCGGCGTGACGAGCCAGGCGGGCGCCATCCTCATGGGACTGAGCCGCGCCCTCCTCAAGGCCGAGAAGGAGGCCGAGGCGCCGCTTCGCAAGGAAGGGTATCTCACGCGCGACAGCCGCATGGCCGAGCGCAAAAAGTACGGCCGCCGCGGCGCCCGCCGGAGCTTCCAGTTCAGCAAGCGGTGACGCGAGAAGGCCTTCGATGCTGTGGTTCCAGAGGCTTCCACGCGAGGGAAGCCTCTTGTTTTGGCGCGGCCTTGCGCGGACCGTTGGGCCTTGGCGTAGGGTACTCCAAGAGGATAAAAAGCATGGCCGCGGACGGGAAAATGGGCGTCGCCCTCATCGGCGCGGGGCTCGTGGGACCCATGCACGCGCGCGCCATACGGGCCATCCCCGAGGCGCGCCTCGCGGTCGTCTGCCGGCGCGACCGGGCCAAGGCCCGCGCCTTCGCGCGGGAGTTCGAGACGGACTGGGAGACGGACTTTCGCCGCGCCATCGACCGGCCGGACGTGGAGCTCGTGGACATCTCGACCCCGCCCGGCACGCACCTCGAGATCGCGGCCTACGCCGCCGAGCGAAAAAAGCACGTGCTCGTGGAAAAGCCCATCGACAAGACGGTCGCGCGCGGAGAGGCCCTGATCGAGGCGTGCCGGACGCGCGGCGTCAAGCTCGGCGTCATCTACCAGGGCCGCTTCAAGGACGGTTGCCTGCGCCTGAAGAAGGCGGCGGACGAGGGCCGGCTCGGAAGGATCTTCCTCGCGGACGGGTACGTCAAGTGGTACCGCCCGCCGTCGTATTACGCGAATGACGCCTGGCGAGGGACTTGGGCCGTGGAGGGCGGAGGGGCCATGATCACCCAGGCCATTCACGTGATCGACATCCTCCTCTGGATCGCGGGCCCGGTGAAGAGCGTGTACGCCCATTGCGCAACCGCGCTCCACGACATCGAGACCGAGGACTTGTGCGTGGCCGTGCTGCAATACCAAAGCGGCGCGCTCGGGGTCCTCGAGGGCTCGACCGCGCTCAAGCCCGGGCTCCCGGACCGGGTCGAGGTCCACGGCGAGCGGGGGACGGTCATCGTGGAGGCGGGCGCGGTGAAACTCTGGGAGGTGGATGGCATGGACGGGGAGGCGATCCTCCGCGAGGCGGGCGCCTCGCACGGGAGCGGCGCGTCCGACCCCATGGCCTTCACCTTCGCCTGGCACCAGGGCCAGATCCGGGACATGATCGCCGCGATCCGGGAGGACCGCGAGCCCGTTGTGACCGGGCTGGCGGCCTTGAAATCCCTCGCCGTGGTGGAGGCCGTCCACGAATCCGCGCGGACCGGGCTCCCGGTCGCGCTCCGCCCCCTTTCTTCGGCATCTTAACAATCTGTTTCAAAACAGCTTCGATCCGTGTCCCCGCATGGCGTTGCAAGCGCGAATCGGCGGTTTTGAAAAAGGCTTCTTAAGAGCTATTGCAAAACTGGGCCCCATACCGCCCCCATACGGTGGAATATGGCGACACGATTGTTTTGCAACGGCGCTTAAAAAAAGCGCCGCTTCCTTCCCGTCGGAAAGCCCCGGCGGGAAACGACGGGAGCTTTTATTCTGAGTGATCATCCGGGAAAGAGGAACGGCAGACCCTACGGCGTTTCGCCGAGAGCCCTGGCGAGGCGGGCATCCGCGTCCTGGATCGCCCGGATGACGGCGCGGGAGGTGATGGTCGCGCCCGTGATGCCGTCGAGATCTCCGCCGTCCTTTTTCAGCTTGAGGTCGCAGGCGGCATAGGCCCGGCCGGACGCCGGATCGGCGAATTGCCGCTGGAAGGGCGTGCGGCGGTCCGCGCCCGGATTCCCGCCCCGGCCCGCGAGGAGGCCGGCGAACGTGTACGGCGCGGCCGTGGCCTTGGCGTTCTCGCCCAGGCCCGGCGTCTCCTCGCTCCGCGTCACGCTCCATCCGACGAGGACGCGCCCCGCCTTCCCGGCCGCCTCCGGGCCGGGTTTTTGGGGATTCGTGAACCCCGCGAGGAGCGTGACGGGCACCGATCCGTTGTAGCCCGCTCCCCGGCCCTCGAGCGCGTAGAAGTCGGGCGCGCCGTCCCTGGACGGCCCCCGCCAGACCTTGACGAAGGTCACGCCTTCCGCGGTCGTCTCCTCTACGGTGCCGTAGCCCGCGAGGAAGACCTTGGCCAGGGCTTTCACGCGCGCGGCGGCGTTCTGCTCGTCGGTGCGGGCCTTGGTGCCGCTGTAGGTGGCGTAGAGCGAGAGGCCGGACAAGACGGACACGAGCCCGAGGACAAGGGGATAGCGAAGGGTGCTGGTCATGGCCGGGCGCCCCCTTTCTTCACCCCGAAGACGCGCGCGCGCGTGTAGCGGTCGATCAGGGGCACGAGCGTGTTCATGAGCAGGATCGAGTAGCACACGCCCTCGGGATAACCCCCGTAGAGTCGGATGAGCACGGTGAGAAGCCCGCAGCCCGCGCCGAAGACGAGCTGCCCCCTGCGCTGGATGGGGGTCGTCACCATGTCCGTTGCCATGAAAAAGGCGCCGATCATGGCTCCCCCCGTGACCACGTGGTAAAGCCCGGGCCCGGCAAACCAGCCCGTGTGCGCCGTGGCGCCCGAGGCGGCCAGGTACCGGGCGGGCAGCATCCACCCGAGCAGGGCCGCCGTCCCGAGGAACGCGACCGGCGTCTCCCAGGAGACGATCTTCCGCGCCAGAAGGTAAAGGCCGCCCAAAAGAAGCGCCAGGGCCGAGACCTCGCCGATCGAGCCGGGGACGTTGCCGAGGAAGGCGTCGAGCCACCGGCTCCAGGTAACGCAGACGGCGCCTTGTTGCACCCAGGGCCCCGCCGCGGGGGGGAGGACCGGCGCGGAGAGGACTGCGGTGGGGCCGCCCATCGCGTCGACCGCGGGCTCGACGATGCGCTTGAGCTCCTCCAGGGGCGTGGCGCGCGTCACCACGTCCGCCGCGCGCTCGGAAAGGGCCTGGAAGCTTCCGCGGAGGCTCGTCGAGACCGCGCCCCACACGCTCTCGGCCCGGGTCATGGGCCAGACGCCGCTGTTGATCTGTGCGCCGAAGGACGCCTGCAGGAAGGCCCGCCCCAGGAGCGCCGGGTTCCAGATGTTCGCGCCGAGCCCGCCGAAGCACTGCTTGGCCACGCCGACGGCAAAGGCCGCGCCGAGGACCGGCACGTGCCACGGCACGTTCGGAGGGATGACCGCGGCGAGAAGCAGGCCCGTCACCACCGCGCTCCAGTCGTCGACGGTGACCGGCACCCCGCGAAGCCGCTGGCAGAGGGCCTCGGTGAGGACCGCGGAGAGGACCGAGAGGCCCGTCACCACGATCGCCCAGTACCCGAAGCGGTAGAGCGCCCAGAGAAAGGCCGGCGCAAGCGCGAGGGAAACGCCGCGCATGATGGCGGGGATGTCCTCCCCGGCCTGGAGGTGGGGCGAGGGGCTGACGAGGTACTCGTTCGTCACGGCGCCTCCTTCCCGGTCCGGGCGGCCTCGCGCCGGCGCTCCCGGGCGATTTCCACCTTGGCGAGCTTGATCCACTGGACGATCGGCCGGCGGGCGGGGCAGACGTAGGCGCAGACGCCGCATTCCATGCAGTCGTTCGCGTGGATCTCGTCCGCGTCCCGGAAGCGGCCGGACTCGATGAGAATCGAGAGTTCCGACGGCACGAGTCGCTGGGGACATCCCTCCACGCAGCGGCCGCAGCGGATGCAGTTCCGCCAGCCCGGGGGCGAGGCGGCCGTGAGCGCGAGGACCCCGCTCATCCCCTTGTTCACGGGGAGGTCCGGGTCGAAATGCGCCACGCCCATCATGGGCCCGCCGAAGACGAGCTTGCGCGCGGCGGCCGCGTCGAACCCGCACGCCTCGAGCAGCGCCCGCACGGGCGTGCCGATCCGCACGCGCAGGTTTTGCGGCGTCCGCACGCCCGGGCCGGTGACCGTGACGATCCGCTCGGTGAGCGGCCGGTTCCGGGCGCAGGCCTCGTAGACCGCGTGGGCCGTGCCCGCGTTCTGGACGAGGACGCCCACGTCCATGGGCAATCCCCCGCTCGGGGTCTCGCGGCCGGTGAGGGCGTGGATGAGCTGCTTCTCCGCGCCCTGGGGATACTTGACCTCGAGCAGCGCCGCCGAGAGGCCGACGCCTTCCCCTGCGTGCCTCCGGCAGGCCTCCTCCATCACGGCGAAGGCATCGGGCTTGTTCGCCTCCACGGCCACCACCCCGCGCGCGCACCGCACGGCGCGGAGGATGAGCTTGAATCCCTCGATCACCGTCCGCGGGCTTTCGAGCATGAGGCGGTAGTCGGCGGTGAGGAAGGGCTCGCACTCCACGCCGTTCAGGATCACGGTGTCGATGACCTTCCCATCGGGGGGCGAGAGCTTCACGTGCGTGGGAAAGGCGGCGCCGCCCATGCCCACGATGCCCGCCTCCTGCACCCGCGCGCGGATCGCCTCGGCCGAGAGAAGGGCCGCGTCGGAGGGCTCGTTCAAGCCCCCGGCCCAGGCGTCGGCCCCGTCGTTCTCGAGAAGCACGGCCTCGGAGACGAGGCCGAGCGGCGTGTTGCACGGCACGAGGCGCTTGACCTTGCCGCTCACCGGGGCATGGACGTTCGCGGAGATGAACCCCTCGGCCTTGCCGATCCGCTGGCCGCGCAAGACCCGCTCGCCCGCCTTGACGCAGGCCGAGGCGGGCCGGCCGATGTGCTGCGCGAGCGGCACGACGAGCTCGGCCGGCGCGGAAAGCTCCCGCACGGCCGCGTCCCGGGAGAGGTCCTTGCCCTCGGGCGGATGCGTCCCGCCCCGGAAGGTTCGAAGCCGCCTCATGCCGCCGCCTCCTGGAGGCGCGCCTCGCACGCCTTCCTGCGGGCGCGGCGGTCCTTCGTAAGGTTCACGATCACCTGCTTCGGGCAGACGGCGACGCACTTGCCGCAGAGCTTGCACTTTTGGTAGTCGATCACGGCGAGGTTGTCGATCACGTGGATGGCGTCGAAGGGGCACTCCTGCTCGCATTTCCTGCACGCGATGCAGCCGTGCTCGCAGAGCTTGTTGGCGAGCGCGCCCTTGTCGCGGCTCCGACAGCGGACGAAGACGGTGCGGCTCTCGGGATCCACGCGGTTGAGTCCGCGCGGGCAGACCTCCACGCACCGGCCGCAACCCGTGCACTTGGTCTCGTCCACCACCGGGATGCGGTCGGGGCCGAGGGCGATGGCGGCAAAGGGGCAGGCCTTCACGCAGGAACCGAACCCGAGGCAGCCCCAGGTACAGGCCTTGCGCCCGCCCGCCAGCCCCGGGACCGCCGCGGCGCGGCAATCCTCCACCCCGCGATACAAAAAGCGCACGGCCACGCTTCCCCCCCGGCAGGCGGTGAGGGCGTATTTCGGCTCGGCCGCCTCGACCTCGGCGCCCATGACGGCCGCGAGGGCCCGGGCCGTGGCCGCGCCGCCGGGGGCGCAGAGGTTCATGGCGGCCCGGCCCGCGGCGACGGCCTCGGCGTAGCCGGAACAGCCCGGATGCCCGCAGGCGCCGCAGTTCACGCCCGGGAGGGCGGCTTCGAGCTCCGCGAGGCGCGGATCGACCTCCACGTGGAAGCGCTTCCCGCCCCAGGCGAGCACCAGCCCCAAAAGGACGCCGATCGAGGCCATGAGCCCCAGCGTTATCCAGAACATCGATCCCCCTTCCGAGGCGGAAAGCATCAACCGGATTCGTCGTCCCGTCCCTGGAAAAAAACGGCCCCGTTCCACGGGAAAGCGGTCCTGGCCGCGCCCCTCTCACACCATCCCGGCAAAGCCGAAAAACGCGAGCGCCATGGCCGCCGCCGCGATGAATGTGATCGGAACCCCCTGGAAGGCCCTGGGCACGGGCGCGCTCTCCAGCCGCTCGCGGATCCCGGCCATGAGGAGCAGGGCCATGGTGAAGCCCAGTCCCGCGAAGGTGCCGTTCACCACGCTCTTGACGACGGCATCGGCGAGGGAAGCCTGGGCCGAGCCGAAGCGGTCGACGTTGAGCTGGGTCACGCCCAGCACCGCGCAGTTCGTGGTGATGAGCGGGAGGTAGATCCCGAGCGCCTTGTAAAGCGCGGGGGCGAGCTTTTTCATGACCATCTCCACGAACTGCACGAGCGCCGCGATCACCACGATGAAGCTCACGATGTCGAGGTAGCGGTTCATCTCGTACGGCGCCAGGCGCGGATGGAGAAAGATGCCGCGGTAGATGACCATGGTCACGAGGCTCGCGAGCGCCATCACGAAGATCACGGCCATGCCCATGCCGAAGGCCGCGTCGCGTCGCCGGCTCACGCCCACGTAGGGGCACAGGCCCAGGAACTGGGAGAGGACGAAGTTCTGGACGAAGATCGCCAGGAACATGATGCGGAAGTAGACGAGGGCTTCTTCCATGGCGCGTTTCCTTTAGGCCTCACCGCCGGCGGCGTCGACCACGGGTTCCGCGCCGCCCTCCTCGATCCCCTTCTCGGCGAGCGCGAGGCGGAGCCTCCGCCGCGCGCCGAGATGGTTGAAGAGGGCGAGGAACAACCCCAGGGTGAGGAAGCCCCCCGGCGCGAGAATGAAGATCTTGACCGCGTACGGCTCCCCGCCCGCGGTGATCGGAATGCCCAGAAGCTTCCAGCTCCCCAGGACCTCCCGCGCCAGGGCCACGAGACAGATCGCCCCGCCAAAGCCCAGGCCCATGCCCACCCCGTCCAGGAAGGAGGCCGCCACCCCGTTCTTGGCCGCGAAGGCTTCCGCGCGCGCGAGAATGATGCAGTTGACGACGATCAGGGGGAGAAAGATCCCGAGCGCGGCCTTGAGATCCGGGAAGTAGGCCGCCATCCCCATCTTGACGATCGTGACGAAGGTGGCGATCACCACGATGTAGCAGGGGATGCGCACCTCGCTGGGGAAGACCTTGCGCGCGGCGGAGATGATCACGTTGCTGCACACGAGCACGAAGGTCGCCGCCGCTCCCATGCCGATGGCGTCCTTGAGCCCCGTGGTCACCGCCAGGGTCGGACAACAGCCCAAGAGAAGAACGAAGACCGGGTTTTCTCGGATCAACCCGCGTGTGAGCAACCGGGTGTAGTTCATGGAATCGGACTCGCGCGTGCGATGCAACCGGACCGGTTTCCCTGGATTCGGACAGGGTTAAAACAGGAAGTGTAGATAGCGCGGCCCGTCGTGTCAATCCCTTTTGCCCCCGAGGGGCCGCTCCCCGGCGGATTCCGGAGGGGGCATATCGAGCGGCGCTCGCGGCGAACCGGAGGAGTCGTCGTCCGGAACGTCTCAAGGGGTGGCCTGGCCGGCGCCGAGCCTCGTCTCCATCTCCCGGAGTTCCTTGTTGTTCGGAAGACGCTCCCGGGCTTTTTGGACCTCGCGCACGGCGTCCGCCGGCCGTCCCTGCCGCACGAGCAGCTCGACGAGGGCCGTGCGGAGCTTGGCCATCCTGCCGTACCGCCGGATGGCCTGTCGCAATCTTTTTTCGGCTTCGGCCGGCCGGTCGCCGCCCGCCATGATCCGGCCGTAGAGATACGCGGCCTCGGGGTATTCGGGATCGTTCTCAAAGATCCGGTCAAGAAGCGCGACTGCCCGCCGGATGTTTTCCGGACCGCCCGCGTCGGTGTACAAAAAGGCGAGGCAGCACAGGGCCTGGGGATCCGCCGGGATTCTTTCGCAAACGGGCTCAAGAAGCGCCCGCGCCTAGGCCTTCCTCCCGGTCTCGTAAAGCATGACCCCGTATTCCGAGGCGAAGGGGACCACCCGCACCGCGCCGCCGTCGAATTCCTTCATCGCCTCAAGGGTGTCCTCCCGCTTCCCGTGAAGATAGCACCACATATAGACGAGCATTTCCCAGTCTTCGTCGCGCATCCGGTCGAACTCGGCCGGGGCGACGCCGGGAATCGACTTGAGCTCGCGCCAGGAATCGAGCTCCTTCGCCGGGACGGCGGAGAGATACTGCCGGAGCCGTCCCCGCAAGCTGTAGGAATAGGGGCGGAAGCGCAGCCCCTTGAGGAGCACCCGGAAGGCCCCGCGAAAGCCGGTGCGCCTTTCCTCCAGGGGCACGAGGGAATGGTAATTGGCCTCGATCGAGGGGACCGCCTCGGCAATTCTTTCATAGACCTCCATGGCCTCGTCGAGCTTCGCCGCGGCCTCCGGAGTTTCTCGCGGGAGGCCCCGCTCCTGGTTTTCCTTCTGGAGGTCGTTCGCCTGGGCGATCAGCGAATCGGCCAAAAGCCCGGCCGCACGCTGCCAGGCGTCGATATTCGTGGTGCGGGACACGGCCCGACGGGCCGCCGCCTCCACGGCCCGGTTATTCCTATTCTTCTTCCTCGTCCAACCAAAGGATTCGTAGAGGTCCACCTGCGAGAGCAGCCCCCCGTAGGCATTTGCCGCCAGGAAGAGGGAGAGGAGCACGACCAGGAGGCGAACGGCGATGTCCGCCGGCCGGGGAAGGTTCTTGAAAGGCCCCCCCCGCGCGGGATTCGACCAGCCCGGGGCGATGGCCATGCCCAGAACCACGGGCACGAGCCACCCCAGTTCCTCGCGGCGCTGGGCCGGGCTCACGAGCCCCTCGACAAAGAGGGCGATGAACATCACGAGCACCGTCCCGGAAAAACCGAAGGTGCGCCGTTCTTCGCCTTCGGAGAAGATCCGGCTACGGGCCGGCCCCCAGCTCGCCAAAAACGCCGCGGCCTGCAGCACCGTCCAGATCACCAAACCCACCAGCCCCAGCTCGCCGAAGACCTGGGCCGGCTCGCAATGCCCGTCGCGGACCCAGGCTCCGTGCTGGGCGTGCAGGGTCGCCTCCGGCCGCTGGTTGTACGGCGCGCCGTGCGGATAGGAGCTGGGGCCCCAACCGGCGAGGGGGCGGCTGAAGCCCATCTTCACGGCGCTCTCCGCAAACAGGATCCGCGTCCCGGCGCTGTCGGTAAAGAGCTTGCGGCGACCTTCCGGCGTGCCGTAGATATACCCGAGACCCAAGACCACGATCAGGAGACCCGTTGCGACCGATCCCCACGCAAAGGTTCGAAGCCTCCGCTCCGGAACGTGGAGAAGGGCTACCGTCCATAGCCCCGCCACAAAACCGAGCTGGCAGGCCCGCGTGCCGCTGTAATAGAGGCCCAGGAGTCCCGACCCCAGGATCACCGCGCCATAGACCGCCTTCCACCACGACCTTTTAAGCGCGCTATCGTGCAGGAAGCAGAGGCCGGCCAGGCCGAAGGCCATCATGATCGCTCCGAAGGCCGAGGGCATGGCGAAGGGATAAATATATCGGCCCGGAACGAAGTAGAACCAGCGCTCCAGCCTCCAGTCCGCTTTGATGTAATGGAGGTACCCGATGATTCCCAGGCTGATGAAAGCGATCAGGAATCCGGAGAGCATCATGGCGCGGAGGAGTCCCCGCCGGCGCGTTTCCGTGGTAAGAAACGCCAGCGCCACCGCCGTGGCGAGGCCGATCTTCAAGGCGCGCAAGATTCCGAAGTCCGCGTCCACCGCCTCGGGCGCCTGCAGCCAGGAGACGGCGTTCCACCCGATAAAGAGAAAGAGAAAGAGCATTGCCGTGCGGGCCGGGGCCGAAAGGCGGAAGAAGTATCTTCCGAAATGATCGGTCCGGTATCGCAACGCCATCCAGAGGAGGCAGAGGGCCACAAAGAGAGAGAAGAAGAAGTCGTGCTCCGTGGAGCCGGACTGGACCTTGGGGAATACGAGCCAAGGGCAGACCCGGTCCAGATGGGTAAGCGCCAGCCCCCAATTCCAGATGTGGTGCTTGAGCCAGGGCCAGACGATGAACATGAGCCCAAGGGCTCCGCCCCATCGCGCCAGGCGCCCGACGGTTTCTTCCCGAAGACCCTGAGAATCCCGGAGCGTCACATCATCCATGCCGTCCACACCCCTTCCGGAAGCCGTCGCAACGGGCGCATCGCCCGGGCAAGCCATGAGCGCCGGATAAAGGACGCGTTTCACATGCCAACGCCAATCATGGCGGCATGTTGTGTCAAGGATACCCGCCTCGATGAAAAACGCAATGAAATTCGCGCCGCCCGGCCGTGTAGCCTTGAAGGGCCTTTCCTAAAAGTCGTCTCTCTTTTCCCCCTCGATTTCGGGAATCTGATTTTTCCCAATGCGGTTGAGAGCTTTGCTTGACGTCTTTGCGGAATCGGGCGTATAATGCTCCCGAAAAGACAAGGCGCGTTTCAACGCAACCCGCGACCGGGGAAAAGGGTGGGCTCGAAAGGGTTTTCCGGAATCCGTTTCCTCCCGCGCGCCAACCCGTTCCGGCACGGAGTCGGTCCCAAAAGACCGGAGCATGAAGCGGCAAACCGCCCGTTGAGGAGGAGGACGTCCCGATGAAGTGGTACCCGGTAAAACAAGCTTCGTGGCTCTGGCTCGCGGCCGGGTGTCTTCTCGCGGCCTGCCTGCCGCTCCAGGGGGCCGAGCTTCCGGAAACCGTGGAGCTCCCCCCCAAGGGTCTGCAAAAGGCGCCCCTCCCGGAGATGCTCCTTGAGGATTACCAGCGCCGGCGGGACCTCGCGTCCCAGAAGCTCCAGCAAGCCGAGATCCTCATGAAGATCGGCCGCTTCGAGGACTGCATCAAGCTGTGCGACGAAATTCTCTTCATTCAGCGAGCCAATAGCAAGGCGCGCGATCTTCGATCCGAGGCAATCCAACGCCTCGGCTCGGAAGAGGACGCCAACATCGAGGTGGAGCGCGAGAGGCGCGACCGGGCCATGATGACCGACGTCACGCGCATGGGACAGATCCCCGCCCGGCAGCCCGACCTGCCCCGGTCCGAGCTTAAAGCGAAATATTTCGAGCGCGACGAGGCGGACACGGCCCTCTTCCGGCAGATCCTCGGGCAAAAGATCCCGGAGATCAACCTCGTGGACACGGACGTGGCGTACCTGTTGCACCTCCTCTTCGCCACGCACGACATCAACATCATCTATTCCTCCCAGGCGGTGGAGGGCAAGACCGTCACCATCGAGGCGAAGGACCTCGCCCTGGGGGACCTTTTGAAATACCTCTCCAGCAACCAGGGTCTCCACTACACCTACGCCAAGGGGGTGATCTGGCTCTATGGCGAGGAGGACGCCGCGGCCGGAGGCAACCTCTTCCGGCCGCAGGTTATCCAGCTCAAGACCGGCCTCTCCGGGCTCATCAGCGCCACCGGAACCGTGGAGGGCGAAGCCTTAAGCGACATCGAGGCCTTATTAAAGTGGATGGAGGAGAAGTGGCCCGGATGGCCCAAGGCCACGACCTGGATGATGGACCGCAAGACCAACCGGCTGATCATCAGCAGCACGCCGGACATCATCGACGACGTGCGGGACATGGTGGAGATGCTGGACGTGCCGTCCACCCAGGTGCTCATCTCCGCCATCTTCCTGACGATCGGGGAGGACGACTACAACAAATTGGGCTTCACCTGGACCCTGACCCCCAATCCGCAGCAGGCGGCCGATCCGGTGAGTGGATTCCACAGAAGGCCCGACAAGATCACCATCGGCCAGGCTGCGGCCAATGCGGACGTAGCCACGGAGGAAATGGCCGTAAACGCCCTCCAGCTCTCGGTCACCGGCGTCCTGAACGAGCACCAGTTCAATGTGACCATGGACGCGCTCAAGAGCTCCTCCTCCGCCAAGACCATGACCGCGCCGCGCATCATCGCCAAGAACAACCAGGTCGGCACCCTGAACCTCGAGCGGAGCTATTTCTACCCCACCGATTGGGAAGTCGTCACCTCCCAGGTGGTCAACGATAACGCCAACGCCATCGCCTCGACGATCGTCCCCACCGGCTGGCAGACGGAGATGCTGGGGTTTGAACTCAAGGTGAAGCCGAGCGTGGGCGGGGACATGAGGACGATCAGTCTCAGCCTCGAGCCCAAGATCAAGGACCACGATGCTGCGAACGACACGAAATATGATATCGTGACCATCACCGACGCCGGGCAGGAATTGGTCCCCGTAACGCGCCCTGCCTTTAAAACGGACACACTGAAGACCGAGGTCACGGTCCTCGACGGCGAGACCGTGGTGATCGGCGGACTCTTCCAAGACGACATCAGCGACACGAAAAAGCAGGTGCCGTTGCTCTCCAAGATTCCGGGCCTCGGCAATCTCTTCCGCTCCAGGGACAAGACGCGCGAGCGTAAATGCCTCTTGATTTTCGTGACCGCGCGAATCGTCCGATCGGACAACCGGTATTATGCCGACCAGGCCGAGCCGCAGCTAAGCGCCGGGCCACGGCAAGGCTACGAAGGCGCCCCGGGCCGCGGCCTCACTCCCCAGGAGATCAACCGCCTCATGGGCGACCCCATCAATACCGAATAAAAAAACAGGGCGGAACTGTCCACGGGGCCGGCCTCCATAATCCGGCAGCACGATTTGAGAGCCGTCCGGTTCTTTGAAATGCTCCTCTTTTCCCCCATCTTTCGCCGGGGCGACTGCAACTTCAAGCAGACTTTATAGTTACAGAAGATAAAAAGCTTCGCCGGGACGCTGATAATTAAAAAGTGTCCTTTCTTGCGAAATTACTATATAAAAGAGGGGTTG
>JAZDLH010000172.1:0-21256 GCA_043802275.1 Planctomycetota bacterium | reverse complement strand
TGACCGAGAGCTTCATCCGCAACATCGTCGATTCCACGAGCGACCTCTACCGCACGCACAAGATTCAATCCTTTGTCGTGATCAATCCCCTGCTCGAGAACGTTCTGGCGGAAGAGCCCTCCGCGACCCGGCTGGAAGGGGGCGTCGCCGTTCCCGCCTCCACCATCGCCCGCATGGTGCGGGAGGCGGCGGGCCTCAGCCCCGAGGCCTTGAGCCGGCGCTTCCGCATCGGGCAGACCGAGGCCGAGCGCCTTGTCCCCGCGCTCCTCGTGCTCCAGCAGTTTCTGCACGCCATCCGCGTGAAGCAGATCTCGGTCCTAACGGCCGATCTCCTCTCGGGCGTGCTTCACGACATGGCGCTGGCCCGGAACGAGGCGGGGAACGCCGAACTCGTGCGGGAACAGGTCTTGAGCTCCGCCATGGGCGTGGCGGAGAAATATCACAGCGACCTCGCTCATTCGGAGAGCGTGCTGGACCTCTGCCGGCAGCTCTACCGGGCCCTGGCCGGATTTCTCGACCTGGGCGGCCGGGACCTCTTGTTCCTCGAGGCGGCCGCGATCCTCCATGACGTGGGGCGGTTCGTCAGCGAGTATGCCCACCACAAGCATTCGGCGTATCTCGTGCAATGGGCCGAGGTCGCCGGGCTCTCCTCTCGGGATCTCGCGATCGTCTCTCTCATCACGCGCTACCATCGCAAGGCCCATCCCCGGCCGCAGCACGTCGAGTTCACCACCCTCCCCCTGGAGGAGCGGCTCAAGGTCACCAAGCTCGCCGCGCTCCTGCGGATCGCCGACGCGCTGGACCGCAGCCATCGCCAGCCGGTGAAGACGCTGCGCGTCGAGCAAGGCGAGGATCGGCTGACCCTCTTCGCGACCGCCTCCGACGAGCTTGCGGTCGAGACGGTCGCCCTCCGCGACAAGGCGGGCCTCTTTGAAGAGACGACGGGACTCAAGGTCCACCTGCGCAGGGAGCTCACGTGAAGCCGACCGCCCCCGCTCATTTCCAGAATCGGGAGATTGCCTGGCTCGATTTTAACGGCCGCGTCCTGGCCGAGGCGGAGCGGAGGGACGTGCCGCTCCTCGAACGGGTGAAGTTCCTCGCCATCGTCTCCGGCAACCTGGACGAGTTCTTCATGATCCGCGTCTCCATGCTCCACCGGGCACTGGAGGCGAAGACCGGCCCCCTGGGCCCCGACGGCCTCACCCCCGCGCAGACGCTCCGGGCCATCGCCCAAAAGACCCACACCCTGGTCCGGCGCCAATACCGCTGCCTTGATAAACACGTCCTGCCCTCGCTTGCGGCCGAGGGCATTCACCTCTGCCGGGGGAGAGACTTCACCCCCGAGGACATGGAATTCCTCGCCTCCCACTTTGACGAGCGCCTCTTTCCCGTGCTCACCCCCCTCGCCGTGGACCGGGAGCGGTCGGTTCCGCTCCTGGTCAATTGCGCCCTGTACATCCTCTTCCGGATCGCGCCTAGCGCGCCGCCCCAGGAGAACTGGCGCCTCGGGACCGACACGGTCCTTGTCCAGGTGCCGACCGCTCCGGGACGGTTCATCCGCCTGCCCAGCCCCAAGGGGTCGGTTCGGGTCGCGCCCCAGGAAGAGGTCGTCATCTTTTTCGCCTCCCGCCTGTTGCGCGGTTATGCCGTCGAGGGAGCGCATCCCTTCCGCGTCACCCGCGATGCGGACATCCAGGTCGACGATGAGCAGGCCGACGACTTCATGCGAGCCATCCAGGAGCAGCTTCGCTCCCGCCGCAAGGGCGAGCCCGTGCGTTTGGAAATCAGCGCCGAGGCGCCGGGCTCGGTGGCCAAGGATCTTCAAGGGCAGTTCGCGCTCGAGGAGCAGGACGTTTATCGCGTCCCGGGCCTCTTGGACATGAAGGGGCTCTTCAGCCTCCTGGACCTGGTCGATCGGCCCGATCTATGCGTGGAGGAGTACGTGCCGCAGCCCCATCCGAGGTTTCTTCGGCAGCCCGATCCCTTTGCGCTCATGCGCGAGCGCGACCTCGTCCTGCACCATCCGTATCACGCCTTTCAGCCGGTGGTCGATCTCCTCCAGTATGCGGCGGACGATCCGGCCGTGCTGGCCATCAAGATCGCCCTCTACCGCGTCTCCGGGGATAGCCCCTTGGTCGAGGCCCTGGTCCGGGCCGCGGAGAACGGAAAGTCGGTGACCGTCGTGGTGGAGCTAAGGGCCCGGTTCGACGAGGAGAGGAACATCGCCTGGGCGCAAAGGCTCGACGAGGCCGGCGCGCACGTGATCTACGGCGTGGTGGGCTTCAAGGTCCACGCCAAGGCCCTGCTCGTCGTCCGGCAGGAGCCGGACGGCATCCGCCGCTACGTGCACCTCTCGACCGGCAACTACAACGACCGGACCGCGCGCCTTTACACCGACATCGGGTATTTCACCTCGCGGCCGGAGTTCGGCGCGGACATCTCGGCCTTCTTCAACGTCCTCACGGGCTACTCCCTCCCGCCCCGCTGGAACCGGATCGCCATGGCGCCGACGGGGCTGCGCGACCGGGTTCTCTCCCTGATCGACCGGGAGATCGAGCACCACGCCCCCGAGACGCCCGGCCTGATCCGCGTGAAACTCAACGCCCTCACCGACCCGCGGGCCATCGAAGCCCTCTACCGGGCGAGCGCCGCCGGCGTGCGGGTGGACCTCCTCGTGCGCGGCATCTGCCGCCTGCGCGCGGGCGTGCCGGGCCTGTCGGAAAACATCCGCGTGCGAAGCATCGTGGACCGGTTTCTCGAGCATGCCCGGATTCTTCATCTCCATAACGGGGGGAACGACGAGGTCTATCTCTCGAGCGCCGACTGGATGGAGCGGAACTTCGACGCGCGGCTCGAGATATTCTATCCCATCCTCGACCCCGAGCCCCGCTCGGCGGTGCTCGCGGTGCTCGACGCGGGTTTTCGGGACAACACCCACGCCTGGGAGCGCGGTTCGGAGAACCGCTACGCGCGCCTCCATCCACAGAAGCGCCAGCCCGCCGTACGTTCCCAGGAGCTTCTCTTCCGGGAGGCCGGCGCGCGCGCGAGCGACCCGGCGCGCGAGACGCGCGAGCGGCTCTTTGTCGCCAAGCGGGCAAGCGACGACCGGAAAACGAAAAAACGCGCCTGATCCCCCGGCGCGCCAAAGAAAACACGGCCACGGCCCAACGGAGAGGCGGCATGAAAAAGCCCGAAGAAAAAGACAGGAACCTTTACGGCGTCATCGACATCGGAGGGACCAAGATCTACGCCGCCGTCATGAACGGCCAGGGCGCGATCCGCGGCGCCGACCGAAAGAGGACGCGGGCCGAGCGCGGCTTCAAGGCGGTCATGGAGCGCGCGGCCAAGTGCCTCGAGGAAGCCTGCGAGGACGCCGGCGTTGCGTTGCGGACGCTCCGGGCCGTCGGTGTGGGCGCGCCGGGACCGGTCCTGGCGGACGGCACGGTGGTGAACGCCCCGAACGTGAAGTGGCACAAGGCCCCGGTCGCAAAGGCCCTGTCGCTCCGGCTCAAGCGGCCGGTTTTCGTGGAGAACGACTGCAACGCGGCCACCCTCGGCGAATACGCCCTTGGCGCCGGCCGCGGCGCCGAAATCCTCGTGGGCTTTTACGTGGGCACGGGCCTCGGCGGCGGGATCGTGTACAAGGGCGACGTGGTACGCGGCGCGAACCGCCAGGCCGCCGAGCTCGGCCATATGATCGTCGAGAAGGACGGCCGCCTCTGCGGATGCGGCCACCGGGGCTGCCTCGAAGCCTACGCCTCGAAGACGGGCATGGCGGCCTTTTTCACCGAGGCGATCGACAAGAAGCGCCGCCGCTCATCCCTGCCTGCGCTCTGCAAGGGCAGGCAGTACGCCACCATCAAGGCGACCGCCTTGGGCCAGGCCTATCGCAAGAAGGACGCCGTGGCGGTCGAGGGGGTGAACCGCGCCGCGGAGTACCTGGGACTCGGCATCGCCAACCTCATCACCACCATCGGGCCGGACCGGGTGGTCCTGGGCGGGGGCGTGATCGAGGCGCTGGGGCGGGGGCTTCTCCCCCGCATCCGCCAGGCGGCCCGGGCGGCCACGCATCCGCCCACCTCGTTCCGGGACACGAAGATCGTCCTCTCCGCCCTCGGCGACAACGCGGTCGTGACCGGCGCCATGATCTATGCGCGGGAGCGGATGGCGGAGAAGAAGAAACGCCCTAAAAAATAAATCGACAACGCGAATCAGAGATGTCGGTTATATCCGGTGCCGGTGCTTCCTTTGGCGCGAAAGGGCCGGGAGAACTACCGCACAAAAATATTACCCTTTGAGTATAAGCTCCGTGATGCGGTCCGCGGCCTTGGCCCAGGAGCCGGGCTGATTCCCCGGCGGGACGGGCCAGTGGGGGCCCTGCCTCACGCGGAAGTGGTAGAGGCGCGGGAGGTGGTAGATCGCGTGCTGGGAGAGGCGCAGGAGCTGCCGGCGAAGCGTCGCATCTCCGGGCCGCTCGCTTAGAAACTTCCGGTAACACGCGGCGGCCGCTTCGAGCGCGGCGAGGAGCTCCTCGAGCGAGGCCTCGGAAGGAGGGGCCTTGAGCTGCGAGTCGAATCCCGCCTCGCGCATCCACCAGCGCTCGGTCTTGAAGAGGTGCACGAGCTCGCTCGCGATGGACTTTTTCGTGTCCGGCTCCTGCCAGTGGAGCGACTTCCGTCCGAGACCCGATACGGCCGTCCGGACGGTCTCGATCATGGCCTCGTGCAGGGCCAGCAGTTCTTCATCGGTGGGCGGCATGCGATTTTCCTCAATCCTGCGCCGCTTCAATACCCGAGGCGCAACGTGTTGGGAAGGCGGGCGTCCTTACAGGCGGACCTTCAGCCCCTTCCCGCGCAGGTACTCCTTGAGAGCCCGGATGCGGATCGTGCGGAAGTGAAAGACCGAGGCCGCGAGGAGGATCTCCGCGCCCCCCTCGGTCGCGGCTTGGTAAAAGTGCTCGAGCGTGCCCGCGCCGCCCGAGGCCACCACGGGCAGGCACACCGCGTCGGAGATGGCGCGGGTGAACTCGAGGTCGTAGCCCGCCTGGGTGCCGTCGCCGTCCATGCTCGTGGGGAGGATCGCGCCCGCCCCGAGCGCCTCGCACCTTTGAGCCCATGCCACCGCGTCCTTGCCGTCGGGCTTGGTCCCGCCCGAGACCACGAGCTCGAAGCCGGAGGGCAGGGCGGGATTCCTGCGGGCGTCGATGGCCACGGTGATGCGGTCCGACCCGAAGGCTTCTTGCGCGCGGCGCACGAGCTCCGGGTCCCGGACCGCGGCGCTGTTCATGGAGACCTTGCTCGCTCCGGCCTGGAACACGAGCTCGATGTCCTCGAGGCTGCCGATCCCGCCGCCCACGGTGAGCGGGATGTCGATCACGGACGAGACGTTCCGCACCCATTCGAGGCGGGTCTTTCGGTTCTCGAGCGTGGCGGCGATGTCGAGCATGGCGAGCTCGTCCGCGCCTTCGGCCCGGTAGAAGGCGGCGTTCTCCACCGGGTCGCCCGCGTCCCGGAGGTCCACGAAGTGCGCTCCCTTCACCACGCGGCCGTCCTTCATGTCGAGGCAGGGCATGATCCGGATCGTTTTTTCCATAACATCTCCTTTCGCGCGGACGGCGGCTCTGCTTACCTCAGGCGCAGGCGATGATCGCGTGGGGGTCCTTCTCCCACTGGGCGCATCTCCGCGGCGTTGCGCATTTTGCCCAAGGTATGCTCGTTTTGTCAAGCGTCTCCAGGATCGGATGGGCGCCGGCGCCTCGCACGGCCCGGCTCATGCCCGGAGGATGTCCTCGCTCAGGCACGTGGGGCACCAGAACTTTTCGATGTATTCCACCACCAGGCGCGTCCCTTCCTCGTGGCTCACGTAGGGCGGGTCCTCGGGCGAGTACATGCTGTCGGTGAGATCGCGCACCAGGGCCGTGAACAGGCCCCACTTGACCAACTGCTTGATGGCGAAGGACCGGCGCAGGATGCAGAAGTTCGTGTGCACGCCGAGGATGAGGACGTTCCGAATGTCGTGCGCCCGGTAATAGCTGTAGAGCTCGCGCCCCTGGTCGCTCACGATGTCGCGCGCCGGGTCGATCTCGATGCCCGGGTGCTCGCGCGTCCAGAGGATTGTGTGCGCGGGGGACGTGTTCCCGTCGCTGTCGCAGCCAAAGCCGGGGGCGGGCGCTCCGACCGGCAGGGGCCTGTCTTTCCAGGGCCTGTCCAGCGGCGGCTCCACGGGCGGCGCGCTCCGGGCGCGCTCGCGCGCCGGGGAGCCCTCGTAGAACGCCATGGTCTCGGACGGCGCATGCACCACGAGGATTCCCTTCGCCCGCGCGGCCTTGGCCGTTTCGTTCATGCGGGGGACGAGGGGAGCGAGCCGCTCGCGCGCGCCCCGGCACCAGTGGTTGTCCCATACGTCGCAGAGGACGAGCGCCGTCTCGCGCGTTGCCGGATGCGCGGGCTCCTCCCGCGCGCTCCAGGCGAGGCAGCCGTGCGGGTCATGCTCAAGGATCCGGCGCCTCAGCCGCAGGGAGATCGTGCCTTGTTTCATGCGCGGGCCTCTCTTTGAAAACCCCTCGAACGATTTCCTTTGCTTCCTTGTCGCTCGCGCTTGATCTTTCCCCGAGGCGCAAGCTTAAAAAATGCCTCATCGCTTCAGTTTGAGGGCCAGGTTCTGGAACGGGGCGAGGGTGATGCGGATGAAATGCCCGCTCGAGAAGACCGTCCAGTAGGGATCGTGCCGGTTGTAATGGGTCTGGCCGATGTAGCGCTCGTCGATGCTGTTGTAGATGACCCGGTACTCCCCCACGGCCGGGACGTAGACCTCCGCGGGACGGCGGCCGAAGGCGTGGTTTTCGCTGCGGATGAAAAGGATATCCTCGGCGTGATCCTCCGGGCGGTTCGTCTCCCAGCGGGCGTCCCCTCCCCAGCGGATGAAGCTGAACCACTTGTCCTCGTTGTTCGATCCGTTCCGGTCGAGCGTCCAGGTCTCCTGGCGGGCGAGGGCCTTCTCGCGCCGCAGGAGGAGGTTCAAGTCGCGGATGTTCCGGGTCATCTCTTGCTGGTGCAGAGCCGCACCGGGACCGGTCTTGCCCCAGTCGAGCGGGGTGTGCACGTCGAACCATCCCTCCTCGCAGAACTCGTCGCCCATGAAGAGCATGGGGGCGCCCGGCCGAAACCAGGTGAGGGCCGCGAGGCCGATGAGCTGCACGTGGTTCTTGATCTCGGTGATGAGGCGGGTCTTGCCGTTGGCGCACTCGTCGTGGGTGTTCATGGCGTTCACGAAGGTCTCATCCTTCGGGGCGAGGAGGATCGGCTCGATCTCCTCGATGCGGCGGGACTCGGTGGGGATGCGGATGTAGAGGTGCATGCGGTGGGTCTCGCCCATGTTCTGCGCGTAGGCGAAGCCAAGCCCGCCCGCGTCGAGCGGCGTGGCGAGCCGGGGAAAAACGCGACGCGACTCCTCGGCGATGGTGAAGAAGCGCGGCGCGATCGCCCGGAGGCGCGCGTGAAAGACGCGGAAGAAGCGCAGCGCCTCGAGGTCCAGCGCCTCGGAGAGCCGGTAGCCGCGGTCCTCGAAGAACCGGTCGCCGCCGAGGCCGCTAATGAGCGCCCAGTCCTCGGGCGTGAAGGCGGTTCGGTCGTTCTTCTCCCAGGGGGCGCCGCCCCGGTCGTAGTCCTTGAAGATCTGCGAGGCGACGGCGTCGATGCGCGCGCCGTCCACGCCGAGCGCCGCGTGAAGATAGGACGCGATGCCGGTGAGATAGTCCGCCACGAAGGGCGAGGCATGGTTGTAGATGCGGGTCCGCCACTGGTTGTTCCAGCCCCGCGCTCCCGCGTGGTGGAAGAGGTCCGTGCCGTCGAGCATGGCGATGCCGCAATCCCAGTCCTGGATGCTGAATCCGAGCGGCAGGTCGACGATCACGCCCAGGCCGTGGCCATGAAGATGGTTCACGAGCCATTGGAAGTCCTCGAGCGAGCCGTGCCGGTTGTAAATGGCGTAGGGGAGCCCCACGAGGTAGCCCCAGGATTCGTGGATCGGCGTCTGGAAGGGCGGCATGATCTGCACGTGGGTGAACTGGAGGTAGCCGAGGTGGTCGACGATCTTCCGGGCGATCGCGCGGTAATTCGCATCCAGGAAGGTGGCGAGGTGGATCTCGTAGATGGACATGGGCCGCGAAGTGCGCGGGGGGTCTTTGTGCGTCCAGCGG
The DNA here is from genome assembly GCA_043802275.1 of Planctomycetota bacterium. Classification (GTDB taxonomy): domain Bacteria; phylum Planctomycetota; class SZUA-567; order SZUA-567; family JAFGNG01; genus JAZDLH01. The sequence goes on along the minus strand of JAZDLH010000172.1, from coordinate 13,059 downwards.
AAGGCGTCGAAATCAGCCACCACGGAGTTGTAGTACCGCGCGCCCCGCCCCTCGCGGGTGGCCACCTGGAAGGAGAAGGGGTCCAGCCGCGCGCGGTCGTAGGGCGCGGAAAGATACGGCCGGTCGTTCCGGATGCGGTACTTGTACTCGGTTCCGGTCAGGTTCTCCGGGATCTCGACGGACCAAACCCCGTCGGGAGCGCGCTCGAGCGGCTCGTAGCGCATGCCCCAACCGTTTCCCTCGCGCAGGAGCGCCACCTCGGTCGCTTCGGGGAGGTACACGCGGAAGACGGTCGACCGCCCCGTCGGATGGGCGCCGAACCAGCGCCACGGCATGTCGCGCCGCACGCGCTCCTCCGGTAGCGCCGCGATCTCTTGGGCCGTCAGTCGTGTAATGTCCGCTTCGCCGCTCATGGATTCGCTCTCTTGGGAACCGGTATCCCCACCAAGATAAGAGGGATCGGGCCGGATGACAAGAGGAATCCTTCCTTGCCAGGGCAACCTCTTTTCTCGCCCTTGCCCGAGGAAGGCTTGCACGGGGCGGGCGGCGGATGGTAGACTTCGGGAGCGTTTTTAAACGAGGACCGACCCCATGGCGGAGAGAGAAAAAAGCGCTTTTTGGCCGCGCGCCATCCTCCACGTGGACATGGACGCCTTTTTCACGAGCGTGGAGGCGCTGGACAATCCCGCCCTCCGGGGGAAGCCCGTCATCGTGGGCGGGACGGTCGAGTCGCGCGGGGTGGTGGCGGCCGCGAGCTACGAGGCGCGCCGGTACGGCGTCCATTCGGCCATGTCCATGGCCCGCGCCGTGCGGCTCTGCCCAGGGGGGGTGTTTCTCCCGCCGCGGGGCGCCCGCTACGCGGAAGTCTCGCGCCGGGTCCGCGAAATCTTCGAGCGCTTTACCCCGCTCGTGGAGCCGGTAAGCGTGGACGAGGCTTTTCTCGACGTGACCGGGAGCCAGCGCCTCTTCGGGTTTCCCTTGGCGATCGCGCGAAGGGTGAAGGACCTCATCCGCGAGGAGACGGGCCTCACCGCCTCGGTGGGCGTGGCGGGCACCCGGTTCGTGGCCAAGCTCGCGAGCGACCTGGAGAAGCCGGACGGGCTCGTGGTGATCCCGGACGCGGAGGTCCTCGACCGCCTTGCGCCCCTCGATGCGAGCCGCCTCCCGGGCGTGGGCGGGAAGACCGTGGCGGCCCTCGCGCGGCTCGGCATCCGCACCATAGGCGACCTCCGCGCGTGGCCCGAGGAGGATCTCGCGGACCGCTTCGGCGCCTTCGGCGAGCACCTCCATGCCCTCTCCCTCGGCCGGGATTCGAGCGAGGTCGCCGTGGAGGGCGAGGCAAAAAGCGTCTCGAACGAGCATACCTTTGCCGAGGACGTACGGGGGATCGACGGCCTTCTCCCCATGCTCCACCGTCTCGCGGACAAGGTAGCCGGCCGTATGCGCGCCGAGGGCGTGGTCGGCCGCGTCGTCACCCTCAAGCTCCGCTACGGGAACTTCGACACCGTCACGCGCCGCCGCACCCTCCCCGAACCCTCTGCGCTCGCTTCAGTCCTGGCCGAGGAAGCGCTCGCGCTTCTTCGCGGACGGACCGAGGCCGCCGCGCGCCCCGTGCGGCTCCTGGGCGTGGGGATGAGCGGCCTCTCGCCGGAGGACGCGGCCGCGCAGAGGAGCCTCTTCACGCAAAAGGCCTCGGCCCGGACCGAGGCGCTGGAGCGCGCCGCCGACTCGATCCGAAAAAAAATGGGCCGCGACGCCATTGTGCGCGCGGTCTACCTCTCCCCCAAAAGGAAAAAAGCGAAAGGCCGGGAGACCGAGGAGGAATAGCAATCATTCCGAAATGTCGAAACACGCTTTGCCCATGACGAAGAAAGTTCCGTTGTTGCATTTTACAGGGGCTTGCATATCCTGTAGGACGAATTGTAAAAGGGCTGTTTCCAAATCGGCCCAAGATGCACCCCAGCGTGCTGGAAAAAGTGCTTGCGTCGGTTGAGCAACGGCTTTTCAATATCCGGCAAGAGGGAGACAGGCCCATGAAAATCCACGTTCGGTTGGCGCTCGGCCTTTTTCTTTTTGTCTCTTTCGAGGCCTGCCGCGCCTATTCCGCTGAAAACGCCCTTTCCTCCGAAGCGGAAGCCGCCGTCGAGCACCCGCGCGCGCCCCTCATCGCCACGGGGCCCGATGCCCCGCGCATGACCGTGAAGCTCGACGCCATCCCGATTCTCAAGACCGTGCTCCCGCCGCGCGAGACCTACGCCATCGATCCCGACGTGGAGGTGGACATCTACTTCTACCGCTTCGTGGTGCGTTGCCCGCACGGGACCTACGAGGTGGCCTCGGTCCGCAACCTCGTGAAACTCTGCCACGAGATCGAGGTTTTGGAGCGCTTCGGCAGGACCGAGCAGGGCAGCCCCTTCTGGGAGGGCGTGGGCCAGGCGGGGAAGGGCGTGGGGGCGGGGGCGAAGAACCTCGTGGTCCATCCCGGCGAGAGCGCCAAGCGCGTGGGCTACGGCTTCGCCCGCTTCGGCCGCGCGCTCGGGGGTCCCTTCCGCAAGAAGAAGCCCGTCCTCGCGAGCGACGGCACGGACCGGGCGCTGGCGGGCAAGGGCCCGGCCGGCGGCGAGCGACGGCTCTTCGCGCACGAGCTCGGCCTCGACGTCTACACCGACAACCCGAACGTTCAGGAGCTCATGAACCGCGTCTCGCGGAGGCGCCTGGCGGGCAAGCTCCCCTTGAACACCACGGTCTTCGCCCTGCCCGGCGGCTCGGTCTTCACCCTGTCCCTCACCCCCATGGGCACCGATCCCACCACCGAGGAGATCATACGCGACAAGGGCCCGGAAGAGCTCCGGCGCGAGCTCGCGATCCGCTACCAAAAGGAGTTCGGCCTTGTCTACGGCCCGGAGGAGGCCGCGATCACGCGCCTCTTGGACAATCCGAACTACACCCCGCGCGAGGAGGCCTACCTCCACCTTTACCTCGCCGACATGAAAACCCTGAAAAACATCCAGGGCGCGGTCGAATTCCTCGCCCGGGTGGACACGCCGGAGAAGGCGGGCGTGGTGAGCGCGCAGGCGGAGCTTTTGTCGCTTTTGCACCAGCGCGCCAGGCCCCTCGATGCGTTCGTGCCCGTGCGGAACACCCTCGGGGCGAAGAGCCGCGACGGGACCCTGTGCCTCGTCATCTCCATCGACACGGTCCGCTACTGGAGCGACGTCATGACGAGCCTCAGGCTCGGCGTCGAGGCGGCACGCGGCCACGGCGCCGGGGCCGTGGAGTTCTGGTCCACGGGCGACGTGGACGAGCGCTCCCTCGCCGCCGCGCGCGCGATGGGCGTCGTCGTCCATCCGAACGTCCTGGAGAACCCCGTCTTCATGAAACCCCGCGAGGCCGGACAGCCGTAGGGGGAGAGATAACCTTTCCTTATCCCCCGCGCAGCTTCCGGCTCAGGCTCTTCGCGAGGTTCAGGGCCGTCACGTGCCCGAGGCGGGGGCGCGCCTCCATCAGCCGCTCGAGTGCCGGGATCCCGATCTCGATCACGCGTGCGTCCGCTATAAGCGCCACGTCCGCCGAGCAGGCCCGCTTCTCCACGAGCCCCATCTCCCCGAAGAGCTTTCCCGGCCCCAGCTCGGCGAGCAGCTTTCCCTGGGAGCGCACCTCGGCCCTCCCTTCCACGAGGATGTACAGGCGCTCGGGCGGGTCGCCCTCGCGGATGAGCGTCTTCCCGGCCGGGTACGAGCGCAGCACCGCGAGGCGCGAGAGGTGGTAGAGCTCGCCCTCCGGCAGCCCTTCGAAGAGCTCCGACCGGCGCGCGGAATCGCCGATCGCGAGGCCTGTTGTACGGTCCTCCAGGCCCGCCTCCACGATCGCCCGCACGCGCTCGCCCTCCTCCAAGAGGCGCATCCTTCCCGGATCGTAGGGAACGGTGAGCTTGGCCATGCGCAGGACGTCGAGCCGCTCCACGTTCTGGAAGACCATGGAGGGGCAGTAGGCCACCGGCACGAATCCGAGCCGCTCGAGGGTGCGCTGGATGCGCGGGGAATAGGCCGAGACGTCCGCCTCGAGGTAGGCGGCGTGGAGCTCCTCGCGTGCGATGCGGTCGACCTCGGAGAGGAGAAACCCCTTCACCGCGTCGTCGAACTCGATGAGCTCGAAGAGGCGCACCTTGGCGTCCACGGGGTCATGGAGAAAGCCCGCGGCGCCCAGCACCGCGTCGCCCTCGCGCGCCACGAGGTACTGCGAGCGCTCGGCCGCGATTCGGAAGAACCCCTGCGCGAGGCTGAAGTGGCCGAAGACCTCGCGCCGAGCGAGGCGGCCCCGCTCGATGCGGAGAAGCGTGGAGACGCCCCTCTCGCTCAGGCGCTCGAGGGCGAAGGCCCGGCCCGTGGGATAGCCCTCCGGCTCGTCGACGATGATCGCGTCGACCGGGAGATCCATCCGCGCAAGGACCGTCTGCGCGAGGCGCGCGGCCTCGGGGATGAGGCGCGGATTGTTCCGCCGGAGTTCCCGCGCCGGGTTAAGAAGGCTCGCGTAGAGCACCACGCTCTCGCGCCGAGAGAAGCGGTACTTCATGGGCTCGAAGCCCGCCGCGGTCCATCCGGACTCCTCGGCGAGGCGCTGGCTCCCGGGGTGGGCGGTCCGGACCTCGCCGTAGGCGAAGTGCACCCGTCCCTGGATGCGCTCCAGAAGCACCCGGATAAGGAGCGCCGCCGCTCCTTGCGCGCGCTTCGAGGGCGCCGCCACGAGCCGGCCGATCTCTCCCACCAGGTCGCCCATGCTCTCCGTGGCGAGAAGGACCGATCCCGTGGCCGTGATCCGGCCGTCGTTCTCCGCCACGAGGAAGAGGGTCTCGTCGTCGAACACGGCGCGCTTGAGCCAGTCCGTGTCGTAAAAATCCTGGAAGGGATACTCCTCGCCGTAGGCGCGCACGAAGAGGTCGCGCACCTCGGCCACATCTCCCTCGCGCGCTTCCCGGACCGTCGTCACAGCAGGCTCCTTTGCAATGGGCCCCAGCTTTTCTTCGCTGGGAGCGGGTGGTACCTTTTATTTTCAGGAATGCCGGGCGAAAGGCAAGTGCAAGGCCCGGGGTTTGTGGGGGAGAAGTCCCTGCCCGGCGGCAGAGGTCAAGCCGGACAAAGGCCGCGGAGCCAGGCGAGGATCTGCCCGGCGCGATGGTCGAGCGTATAGGAGCGGGCGTGTTCCAGCGCGGCCGAGGACATGCCGGCGCGAAGGAGCGGTTCGCGGAGGATCCGGTCGATCGCTACGGCAAGGGCCGGGATGTCGAGCGGATCGACGAAGCGGGCGTTCCTTTCGGTCGCCATGGCGCGGAGCGTGGGAAGGTCGCTCGTGACGACCGGTAGGCCGCAGGCGAGCGCCTCGGCCACGGCGTTCGACGAGGCCTCCCGAAGCGCGGGAAGCACGAAGAGATCCGCCGCGGAGAGCCATTCCGGCATCTCCCGGTACGGCACCTTGCCGGCAAAGAGCACCCGCTCCCCCTGGGGTCGATCCCTTCCCTCCCCGAGAAAAACGCCGGCCGCCTTAGGGATCGAGCGGATGGCTTCGAGCACGCGGAGGGGCCCCTTGTTTTCGTTGAAGTGGCCGGTGAAGGCGATGAGGGGACGGTGGGGCGGGAGTCCGTGGCGCCGGCGCATCCCTGCCCGGTTCCGGGGGTAAAAGAGGGTGGTATCCGCCGCATTGGGCTGCACGCGAACGCGTTTCTCCTCGACACCGAGGCGCTCGACTGAATACGCTTTGTTCGCTTCATTTACGCACAGGATGGCGGAAAGGCGCCGGGTCATTTCCTGCATCCTCTCCAGCCCCACGTGGTCCTCGTAGTAAGCGGGGTTCCCTTCGCCCAGCGCGACAACGGCGGGAACATGGAAACGCTCGGCCGCCTTGAGCGCGGCCTCTCCGCCCGGGAAAAGGAAGTGCCCATAAACGAGGTTCGGCCGGAATTCCATGCGCGCGGCTGTGCGCAGAACCGCCCGGTTGAAGCTCGCAGAGGTCCAGCGAAAAGTGGAGAGGCGCCCGGTCAGTCTCTTGTTGGAATAGGAGAGGAACCAGGGCCGTTCCACCGGAACGCCGCCGTCGTCCGGCTGCTTTCGGAAGAGGCCCCGCCCATAGGGCTGCGGCGCGACCACGCGGACCGAGGCGCCCGAACGAAGCAGAGCTTTCATAAGCGCCTGGACAAAAATCCCGCCTTCCGGACGCCCGGCAGAGGGATAGACGCTCGGCACCACGAGGAGCCTGAGCGGCGAATCAGCCTCGGGCATTGTTTGCTCCTTGGGTTATCACCGGCGCCGATACAGGAAGTTATTCTTTTTCATCCGGCTTTTTCAGGCGGACCGTCATGATCCCATAGGTGCCCCGCCACATGGCCAATCGGTCGAGGAGGGGGGCCAGGATATGGTCCAGGGCGCGGACGGTGCTCCAAAACACGCCCGCCTCGCGGAATTTCTGGAGGGCGGATAGGCTCGCCCTCCGCTCGATCTCGGCGCGGCTTCGCTTCTCGCGGCGAAAGCGGACAAAGCTCCGGCCATGCGCCTTCCGAAGGGTATATTCCACCAGCCCCCGCGAGCTCATTTGGAAGAGCTTGTCATCGAACCAGATGCGATCAACCCGAAACCCCGCGCGTTCGGCGAGGAACCGGACGCTCGCGGGCGTGAAGAACTGCACATGGCGCGGGATATCATCCTGTTGCATGTACCGGGCCGGGAGGCCGGCGAAATTCGGGCAGGTGAAGAGAAACTCCCCGCCGGGGCGGAGGATCCGGAACGCCTCGCGCGCCATGGCCATAGGGTCGTACACGTGCTCGATCACCGCCCAGGCGGTAAGGAGATCGACCGATTGCGCCGGGAGGGAGGCCTCTTCGAGCATCCCCCGGCGGATGTCGAGGCCGAAGATGTTGCGGGGATGGGGCGAGAGCTCGCATCCTTGCACGCGCCACTCGTGGCGCTGCATGTAATAGAGAAAGTCCCCCCAGTAGGCGCCGATGTCGAAGCACAAGGCGGATGGCCGCAAGGTCGTATAAGAGGCTTTTTGGCGATTGAGGGGGCTGTTCCAGGTGGATCGGATCTCGTCGTCGGTTCGCGCGGTTTTGTAATAAACGGGCGGATAGAGCGCGCCGATCTCGTTGCGATGAGGTCGCGGATTCAAGTACACGTGGCCGCAGCTTCCACACTCCACGACGCCGTATATCTCGGGCGCGTCGAGCCAAAGGTCGCGTACCGGGAAAAGGCGCCGGGGCGCATGGGTGCCGCACAGCGGGCAGGCGGTTTCTTCCAATGGAACGGCCATTCCATCACCTTTCCCATGGCCGGGGCGCAAGCGCGATCCGCACCTAACGTCCGATGCGGCATGTGCCTTTGTATCCACGATTCGTCGGCAAGCATCCTCACGGAATGGCTTCTTGCTGTTCCGGGGCGCTCTCGGGTTCCCATTCAAGCAAAAACAGGCATCCGATGCAACGGCTCTTTTCGATCCGCATCAAAGAAAGGAGCGCCCGAAGGCGCTCCTTTGTGGGTGTGAACGGGAAGTAAGAGTGAAAAAGATCAGTCGGCCCACTCCAGGGACGTCAGCGTGGCAGACCCGAGCAGCGTATCCCTGATGTAGGTATCTTCGCTGTACATATCGTCATCGGAGTCATACGCGCCAAGAACTTTTGTCACTGCGGCGCCACCCTCGGTAGACTTGTGGCTGATCACGTGGCCGTCCTTGAAGAGAAGGCTAAAGGTTGTGCCGGCAGGGATCTCATCGCTCCACATCGTCTGGACGTGGTTCAGGATGAAATCGCCCGCGATCACAACGTTGGGACGAATCTTGGCAAATGCCCACCAAGAACGAATATAGTCGGTCGGCTGGGACTGCCTGTTGATGCCGTCACTGGCCGGGCACTGGAAGACCTTCACATCAGGTACAATGCCTTCGCCATCGTCAAAGAGCGGGGATAACGGACCGATGCTGATGGGTGGAACTACGTCCGTTGCTCCGGGTTTACAAGGCATCATACCATAGAAGGAATCACTGCTGTAGAGCATAAGCCCAGTGCCAAGCTGCTTTAAATTGCTAATGCACTTCGTACGATTCGCTGCTTCACGCGCCTTCTGCAAGGCGGGAAGGAGCAGGCCGGCCAAAATCGCTATGATCGCGATAACGACCAGCAGCTCAACCAGCGTAAACCCCTTTTTCTTCATACTCTCTCCTTTCGTTCTTATCTCTCCCATTCACATCCCACACCTCCCCGTATATACACGGAGAGTTCTTTTCTAAAAACTTATACAACGCCCTCTAAGCGTTGTCAACCATGTTTTTCCGTTTAATTTTCCTTTTAATCATAAAACATTGCGTCTGATTTTTTAAGAAGACAGGTCATCTGGATGTCATATCTTTTTTATTTTAAATAGGTTACGTCATATCCGGGTGCGCATCGCGTCGCTTGGTTCTCATCGAAACTCCCGCTTTTTGCTTGGGAAAAACAAAAAACAATCGTTTTCCCAGGCTTTTACCATAGTATTCCTCACCCGGAAAATCAGCTATTTTCTTCGGCGTGGACCTCATCTTTTTTTATCCTGCTCGGCCATGAGCACGACAAGATCCACGACGCGGCAGGAGTAGCCCCATTCGTTGTCGTACCACGCCATGACCTTCACGAACCGCTTGCCGATCATCTGGGTGGACTTCGCGTCGAAGATGGAGCTGTGCGGATTGTGGATGACGTCCGAGCTCACGATCGGATCCTCGGTGTATTCGAGGATTCCCTTGAGCGAGCCAAGCGAGGCCTTCTTCATGGCCGCGTTGATGGATTCGACATCCGCATCCTTTTCAAGCAAAGCCGTGAGATCCACGAGCGAGCCGGTGATGACCGGCACGCGGAGCGAGCAGCCGTTGAGCTTTCCCTTGAGCGAGGCGATCACCTTGCCCACGGACTTGGCCGCGCCCGTGGTGGTGGGGATGATGTTCTGCGCGGCCGCGCGCGCGCGGCGCAGGTCCTTGTGGATCTGGTCTGCGATCCGCTGGTCGTTTGTGTAGGCGTGCACCGTGGTCATGAGCCCCTGGGAGATGCCCCAGTTCTCATGCAGCACCTTGGCCACGGGGGCGAGGCAGTTCGTGGTGCAGCTCGCGTTGGAGACGCACTTGGCCTCGGGCGTAAGGCTTTCGTTGTTCACGCCGATGACCACCATCGCGTCGATCTCGTCCTTGGCGGGGACGGTCAGGACCACGCGTTTCGCGCCCGCGTCGAGGTGGCTGTCATAGCCGGGTTTGCCGTCGGCCTTATGGCTGGTGAAGACGCCGGTGGATTCCACCACGTAATCCACGCCCTTGTCCTTCCAGCCGAGATCGGCGGGATTTTTCACGGAGGTGACGGGAACACGGATTCCGTTCACCACCAGGTTGTTCGCATCCGCCTCCACGCTGCCCGGGAAGCGGCCGTGGGCGGTGTCGTACTTCAAGAGGTGAGCCAGGGACTTGGCATCGGTGAGGTCGTTTATGCCGCGCACTTCGAAACCGCCGCGCTCCATCATCACCGTGAAGACCAGTTTTCCAATACGGCCGAACCCATTGATTCCGACAGTGATCGCCATGCCATGCTCCTTGTGCAAGTGCAAAGATTGCCTGCCCATTCCATTCGGGCAAGCAATAGCCCCTTGGAAAGATTCGTCCCACCGTTTCCTTTTGTCGAGCATCGAAGCAAGCGGATTCGTTTACGCGCGTATTATGATGCGTTGCGAAATGCTGTCAAGCGGTTTCAAAAGGAAATCCTTCCAACGGCGAGATGCCCGTCGGACGGAACGACCCCAAGCACCCCAATATTTTTCACTTCACACTTGCATGAAAAAGCAAGTTCGAGTATGGTAAGCCGCGATGACATCCGGATTTCGCCACCCTGGCTCAGTGGTAGAGCAGTGCTTTCGTAAAGCACAGGTCGTCGGTTCGAATCCGACGGGTGGCTCCATGAGCCTTCCACAGAGAAAGGGAAAGGAACATTCCCCGCATGAAAATCGGTTCGAGAAGGCGGAGTCTTTCTTATTCCTTCCTGCGTTTTTTGATCCTTTTACGTAGAATCAAGTAATCAAACTGGCTGCCCCATGTTTTTTGGGGTATTTATTGATGAAAAGGCAGCAAGGACTGTTAATATCATTAGGATATCCTGCGGATAGAAGAGGCAAGGGTTAAAAAGGCAAGCCGCGATACTCGCTTTAGGGTGGGCTGGAGGCATGGTGCTCGGGGCGGGAAAGAATTTTGATATCACAATGCGACCGATTTTTATAGGGCTGGATTCCGATTTTGTCGTATTATAGGGAAGAGACGACCTTGTGAAAAGAGGGGATCATACGAGGGATCGGGAAGGAAAGTATTTTTTCAAGATTTTTTTGAGGGAGTAATCCTTGACAGCATTGGAAGCGAGTTTACAATACTTCTGCCGGAGGTGACTCCGGAAGTGACGCGGGAAACGAACGCAAAGGCGCCATCATCCATCCTTCATAGTGCCGGTCGACAGGAATGGTTACCCGTTAGATTGATAGACAAGGCCGAAGCGTTATGGGGACCGTCTATTGATACCCGTATCCATCGGTCGGTCATTGGAACGGACGCTGAAGCGGTCCAGCGGCGTTTCGTGCGTATTGCGCGGTTCGGTTTCCTTGCGTTGCGGCGGATGGTGAAGAAAGACCGAGAAGGGACGCAGAGGACGGGATTTCTCCGCATCGGCCAGACACCGAGGATGGCGAGTTTTTAAGGGATAGGATCCTCAGCAATGCCTTCCAACAAAGCGTGGGGTCTGGACATCGGCCAGTGCGCAGTACGGATGGTGAAGATGGAGCGCCAGAAGAAGTCTGGCGTGGCCATCACCGACTTTGCCGTGATTCCCTTGGATAGCCCGCCCGAGGATCCGCATTACGACGAAAAGGTCGTCAAGGCCCTGGCGCAGATCGTTCGAGAGAAGGGGGTCGGCAAGACCCCCGTTTACATAAGTCTGCCGGGGTTCACCACTTTTTTCCGCGACTTCACCCTGCCCATGATGGCCGCCGGCAAATTGCATGAGATCGTGTCCTACGAGGCGCGCCAACAGATTCCCTATCCTCTCGAGGAGGTCTTGTGGGGGTATCACGTATTCCGAGCGAATGAAGAGAGCACGGAAGTCAACATCTCCCTGGTCTGTTGCCGACGGGATATTGTGACCAATATTCTGCTTCTTTTAGAGACCGTGGGCCTGAATATCGTCGGCATTCAAGTCGGTCCTCTGGCCCTGGCGAATTTCATCCTCTACGACCAGCCACCCGAAGGCGTGACCCTCCTCTTGGACGCCGGGGCGCGCGCCACCGGTTTCATTGTATTGAACAACGGGAATTTCTGGCTGAGAAGCATCGCCGTAGCAGGCGGGGATTTCAACAAGGCCTTGATGAGCAAGTTCAATCTCACCTTTGAGGAAGCCGAGGCCCTGAAAAAGAAGATGGGTGAAAGCCGGCAAGCCGACCGTGTTTTCCAGGTGATCGCGCCCGTTCTGAAGACCCTATGCGGAGAGCTCCAGCGCAGCATCGGATTCTTTAAGAGCCAATATCGAGGCACGCGTCTGGATTCGCTCATCTGCGTGGGCGGAACCTTTCTTCTCCCCGGGGGGAGCGAGTTTGTGTCCGAAGCCCTGGGGGTGCCCACTCGGCGCCAGGAGGAGCTCAAGACCATCACCTTCGGACCGGAGGTGGATGCCAAGGCCTTCCAGGAGCAGGGTCAGAGCATCGGCACGGCCGTGGGCCTTGCGCTTCAGGGGACGGGGATCGCTTCCGTCGACATCAATCTGCTTCCCCAGGAGATCCAACGCAGACAGCTCATCCGCAAAAAACTCCCGGCCGCCGTGGCGACGGTCCTTCTCCTCCTGTTATTGACGGTTCTCAATCTGTCCATCGCGGTGGGACGGTCCGATCGATGGAGCCCGCAAATCAAAGAGTATGCCGGAGTAGCCGCCCAGGTCGACAAGAACAAGGCCGCCTATGACGCCGCGGAAAAAGAGGCGAACGCGGCGATTGAAAAGAACCGAAGCCTGGCGCGAATCGCCGAGGGCAGGGGGGCGGTCCTCGATTTTATGGGCATCCTGTGGCAAAAAATAATTGCGATTAACCAAGCGCGCGGCAAGGAGGTGGAAGCCCCCGACGAAAACGGAAAAAACGAAGCCGAAAAGCTGGCCGACCGCTTCTATCAGGAACTGATCAATCCGGTCACCATGCCCATGGAACTGAAGGCGCAGTTGGGAAAGGAAATCGACGAGGCCGAGCGCGAGAAAACTCTGGCCTTCATACGCGAGCAATGCGCCTATCGTGCAAAGACCGTGACGGACCGTCGTAGAAGGATTGTTATCGATCAAGACATTAGCATCACCCGGAAGTTGCTGGAATGGACGGTGACCGAAGACAAGACGCTCAATATCCGCCAGTATTATACGCCCAAGGAAGGGCAGACTCGTTTGAACGCCATTACCACGCAATTTCCCAACAAGCAGGAAGCCCAGAAGAAGACCAAGGAATTCACCGATTCCCTGCAGAATGTGCCCACAGAGGTGTTGCAGCTCGTTCTCAAGGGCTTTGTCGTGTCTCTGCCGACGGAATATGCGGACGTGATTTCCCTTCAATCGGAGTTCGCGGCGATCCCGGGGGTTCATGATGTCGAGATCACGCGCCTTCCCCCGAGCACGAACCAGATTATCGTCTTGAAATACATGTATTCTCAGGCCGAGATGTATTTGAGCAGCTTGGAGGCATTGGAGGACAAGGATCGTTCCCAGGATTACATAGAGTATCCCGAATCGGTCTACCCGTTTAACATGAAATTGCATTATTCCCCGGTCTCGGCCATGGCCGAGCAACAGGCTCGAAAAGTGCGCGAGGTGCTGGAAGAGGCGAAGACGGCCGAAGAGGCGCGCCGCACGGCCGCCGAGGCGCAGACGACGGGCGCCAAAGAGGCGGAGACCGCCGAAAAGGCGACGGAGACGACGTCCGTGTCCAATATTGAAAAAGCCTCCTCCGCCGTGTCGGAACAGCCAAAGCCCGTGGCGCCCGGCCCGGAGGGAGA
>JAZDLH010000171.1:0-2316 GCA_043802275.1 Planctomycetota bacterium | reverse complement strand
GGAGCCCGGCCGCCGCGGCGTTGGCGTAGCGGGGCCCGTCGCGGAAGGGATTCGTGCGGATGTAGACGTAGAGACCGGCCGCCACGCTCCCCTCGGCGCGGAGCTTTTCCGCGGCGCGCGCGGCGTAGCTCGCCACCGCCTCCTCGAGGTGCGCGAGCTCCGTGACGGGCCGTCCGAAGGAGCGCGCGACCCGGATCTCTTGGCGCGGCGCCGCGTCCTCGTCCAGCCGTAGGCACGCCTCGCCCATGAGCTCCCGCACGATCCGTTCCGCCGCGATGGAGAAGCGGCCGCGGATCCCGGCGGGGTCCGCGCGGCAAAGGTCAAGGGCGGTGCGGACGCCGAGGCGCCGGAGCCTCGTCCCCCGGCGCTCGCCCACGCCCCAGACCTCCTCGACGCCGAGCCCTGCCAGCGCGCGGTCGATCTCCTCCCGCGAGGCGAGGCAGCAGAACCCCGCGCCCGCCTTCTTGGCCGCCCGGTTCGCGGCCTTGGCGAGCGTCTTGGTGGGGCCGGTGCCGAGGGAGACGGGAAGCCCCGTCCAGCGCTCCACCGTCTCCACGAGCGCGCGCGCAAAGGCCTCGGTCCCCGCGCCGGGCACGCCGGAAAGGTCGAGGAAGGCCTCGTCGATGGAGTAGACCTCCACGCGAGGCGCCCAACACTCGAGCGCGGCCATGAGGCGGCGGCTCAAGTCCCCGTAGAGGGCGTAGTTCGAGGAGAAATGCGCCACGCCCCCGGCCTCGCAGAGGCGCGCGACTTGGAAGTGCGGCGCGCCCGCCCGGATGCCGAGCGCCTTGGCCTCGGCCGACCGGGCGACCACGCACCCGTCGTTGTTCGAGAGCACGATCACCGGCCGGCGCCGGAGGCTCGGCCGGAAGACCCTCTCGCACGAGGCGTAGAAGCTGTTGGCGTCCACCAGTCCGAAGAGGCCCATGGCCGCATTCCTCACACGGCGTGGATCACGTGCCGGACCACGCCCCAGATCTCGAGCTCCGTGGCCTCGCCGATGGGGATGGGGCCGAAGGCAGGGTTCTCGGCGCGAAGCTCGATCCTGCCGTTTTGGGAAGAGAGGCGCTTCACCGCGAGCTCGCCGTTCACCACCGCGATCACCACGCTCCCGTGGCGCGCCTCCAGGCTCCGGTCCACCACCAGGATGTCGTCGGGGAAGATCCCCGCGCCGGTCATGGACTCGCCCGAGACGCGCACGAAGAAGGTCGCGGCCGGGTTCTTCACGAGGTGGTCGTTCAGGTCGAGCCTCCCCTCCAGGTAGTCGTCCGCGGGCGAGGGGAAGCCCGCCGAGACCCGGGACTGGTACAAGGGCAGGGCATACCCCTTGTGCCGGGCGAAACGCAGGACCTCCCGCACCATCCGTTCCGGGATTCGGACGACCCGCGTCCGTTCGCCGTACTTGCCCGTTCCCACGGGCCGGCCCGCTCCGGGCCGTTTTCCGCCGCGCGGCATGGCTTTTGCCCCCTGGTTTTTGTTTTCTGATTGGATATTGCCTTCACTCCTCAAGGCCGCTCCTTATGAATAATGTACAATAATCAATAAGAATGTCAAGTTTTTTCTCTGTTACGGAACTAAAATCATGGGCGTGTTCCAACGGAAGGATTGCGATTTTCAACCGCTTTACGCGCGCCTCTTTGCGCTTGACGCCTTGCGCATGGGCCTTATAGTGGGCGGTCGGGGAGCGGCGGTCGGGGAGAGGCGGCTTCCCCGGTTTCATCGCCTCTGCGAAGGAGTCGGCCCCGTGAAAGACCGTCCGCCGCAACCACGCAGGAGAGTCGGGAATCCATGACAACGGCAAAGGAAGCCGCCTCGGCCTACGGCGAAGCGTACCAGCGCGGGCAGGCGGAGAAGTACCGGAACCGGCGAAACAACCACTGGCGCTTCCGCATCGAATTGGCGCACCGCCTCTTCGAGCGATACGCGGCGCCCCGGTTCCGGGGGAGGCCGAGGGAAGACATTGTCGTTGTGGACGCGGGCTGCTCCATCGGAACCTTTGCGATCGAGTTCGCCCGGATGGGGTACAGGAGCTTCGGCGTCGATTTCGACCCCTCGGCGCTCAAGGTCGCAAGGGAGCTCGCCGGGGAGGAGAAGGTCTCGCCCGAGTTCGTCTGCGGCGACGTCGCCGAGTGGGATGACAGCCTCCCTCCCATCGATATCCTCGTCTGCTTCGACCTCTTCGAGCACCTGCCCGACGGGGAGCTTGGCGTCTTCCTGTCCGCGGTCAAAAAAAGGCTGAGCGCCAGGGGGTGTATCTTGTTTCACACCTTCCCCACGCAATACGATTACCTCTTGTACGCCAAGGGGTTTTTGCGG
>JAZDLH010000170.1:0-4390 GCA_043802275.1 Planctomycetota bacterium | reverse complement strand
GCCCGTCCTTTTGCTTCCCTATTTTATCGAATAGGGGAGGGAGGAGAGGTAGCTCCACGCGCGGCAGGAAAAAAGCGGCGGGGACCTGAAAAGGACCCCGCCGCTTTGCTTTTGGCGCATCCGGAACGCGGGAGGCGGGTTACCGGCCCGCGGTTTCGTTCACGGCAAGATTGGCGATCGCGCCCTCGGTCTTCTTGGAAAAGTCGTCCGAATAGCTCGTCCAGCGGACCGGATAATCCACGCCGTTCGCTTTGGCATATTGGATGAAGGCGGCGCCGGTATAGGGGGTGCCTTTATCCGGGGACATGGTCATGCGAAGCACGATGAGGTCCAGGAGGCCGGTAGCCTGGTTGAACCAGTGCTCGTAGACGAGCTCGCGCGTCATGTCCAAGGCCTCGACGACCGTGTAGACGGCGTCCTGCTTCTGGGGGTCGCCGAGGAATTCCCCAACCTGGGGGAGCTCCTTGTCCACGATGGCTTCTTCGCGGATCTTGACGGTTTCTTCGAGGATGGCGGTCCTCGTGAACCACATCTCTCCCCCCAGAAAACTCGCGAGCAGGGCCTGGGCGAGGCCGCTCGCCTCGGTCCCGGCCGCGGCCTGGATCGGTTTCCCGTCCAGCGTGCCCGTCGCGCGGAGGCGCAGGGGATCGCGCTCGAGCTCAAGGTCCAGGGCGTTGGCGGCCTCGGTCAGGCGGAAGCGGAGGGAGCGGATCTTCCGGAAGCCGGCGAGGTAGCGGTCGATGGCGGCCCGTGCGGTATCGAGGTCCTCTTTCTTGCTGAGCTTGATCGCCCGGGGGTTGATCTCCGCGGGCGCCCATTGGCCGGCCGCCTGCGCCCCGGAGGCGTAGTACGTGACCGAGAGGGGGAACGGCAAAGGGCCCTTGACCTTCTTGAGGATCAAGTCGGGACTGGCCGCCTCGCGCTTGATCGGGATCCGGCTCTTCTTCTCCAGCTCCGCGGCTTCCCGGGCCCGTCGTTGATCGATGATCAGGGCGCCGATTCCAGCCACCACGAGGCCGCAGATCAGGATCAGAACGATCCGCCACAGAGAAGTCTTTTTCTTCATGTCTTCCCCTCCTTTGCGCCCTCGGCGCCATGCCGGTGTAACGATCGCGCCGGCGAATCCTTCCGCGACCCGGGGCCTCCCCGTCCCACTCGTTGCGGTCGCGCAACAAAAGGGGGACGCCCCGCCTTGAAAAGCCGCTCTCGCCGTCTCCCGCGTCCGGTAAAACCGCCCTTCTAGGGGATCAGGGGAAAAATGTCAAGCCCCGGATCCGGGGATGTCGGGCGGATTTTCCCGGCCCCTCTTTTCCGTCGCGGCCACGAGCTCGGCAAAGGTCGGGCCGCCCAGGACGGCCTCCTCGGCCTTTTCCGCCCGGGCAAAGAGCTCGGCGACGCGCCGGCGCACCGCGTCGTCCTCCGGCTCGGAGGGGACGTCGAGCGCGTCCGAGGCGACGGCCCGCACCACGTCGGAGACGGTGAGCCGGCCGATATCCCGGGCCGGGACGTAGGCCTCCTCGCTCCCGCCGAGACGCCTGAGCATCCGGCCCTCCACGAGGGTCAGGACCACCTGGCGCACCACGTAGGGGGGCACGCGCAGCTCCTCGCAGACGCGCTCGATCATGCCGGCGGGGTCCTCGCCCCGGTGGAAGCGGTCGCTCGCGGCGAGCATGACGCGCACCGCGAGATAAAGGCGGCTCGCGAGGCCGCGCTTCTCGACTTCGGCGCGCGCGGCGAGGTCGCGGAAGTTCTGCGCCACGAACGCGACCTCCACCCCGAAGAGGATGATGACCCACACGAGCCAGAGCCACAGGAGCACGAACGGGACGGCCAAAAGCGGCCCGTAGATCTTCGTATAGTTCACGGCGAGGTAGGCCGCGTAGTGGCGGAAGAGGGACTTGGCCCCCTCGAAGAGGAGGCCCGAGAGGATCCCGCCCGCGAGCGCCGCGCGCAGTCGCACGGGCGTGTTGGGCAATAGATACAAAAGCGCCGTCAGCGCGGCGATCGTCGTGAGGACCGACCCCGCGAGAAGCACGTACCGCGTGAGACGGCTCTGGTCGTCTCCGTCCTGTAGGGCCAAACGGGCGGCCTCCTCGGGCGTGGCGGCGCCGACCCGGCCAGCGGCGGGTGGCGGGGCCGGCGGGGCGCTCTCGCCCGTGAGGACCGGGCCGAGCCCCTGGGCCACGCTCTCGGTGACATAGGTGACCTGCGTGGCGAAGTAGACCGAGAGGCTCATGAGGATGGGCACGATGAGGATGGTCGAGAGAAACGCCCCCAGCCGGCCGAAGAAGGGCCGGTTCGCCCGCACCTGCCAGATGCCGTTGAAGGCGGCCTCCATGGTGGTGAGGAGCGAAAAGGCCACGCCGAAGAGGAAGACGAAGCCGACGCCGAGCACCGCGCGCGCGTTTTGGGCGAAGCCGCGCACCGAGGCGAGGAAGTCCTCCCGGCCGGCGAAGTCCGGGAGCTTTTCCTGGAAGCCCCGCAGGAAGCTCTCGGTGTAGGATCCTTGGGGCACGCCCGCCGCGCCGCCGGGGGGCTCGAGCAGGGTCACGATCGCGAGGGAGATGGCGAGGAGCGGCACGAGCGCCACGAGCGTCTTGAAGGCGAGGGCCGAGGCGAGGGAGAAGGTCCGCTCCGTGGCCGCGTTCCGGAAGGTCTCGCGCACGAGCAGGAGAAACGAGCGGAGGCGCGCGCCCGCGCGCGAGGGGTCGGTGAGGTCCACGAGGTTCACGTCCTCGGACCAGATCTCCCTCGCCTCGCGCCAGAGCTCCTTGAGCATGGCGGACCTCCCCTGGGCCGAGGCCCTTGGTCGGGGCCTTGGGACCGAGGCGCGATTCTATCCCCGGCCCGCCGCCGCCGTCAAGGCCGAACCCGCCCCGCCCTGGAACAGATTTGGCCGCTTTTTTCGCAAAAAAAGTTCTTGGCGGGGATGCTACCGAGGGTATAGTAGTACATTTAGGCTTGGCTCACAAAGGGGTGCCGCCGAGAAACGACAGACCCAAGGAACGAAAAATCCATATTTCCCTGACCGAGCACGCGCATCAGCGCTTGCGGGTGAAGTGCGCCTTCGAGGATGTCTCGATGCAGGAGTTCGCGACGCGGCTACTAGAGGGCGTGGTGCGGGACATTCGTATTCCCGATGGCAACAGGGTTAGAAGTACGTAGGCGGTAAGACACATGGACACCCTGACGCCAAAACAGAGAAGCGAAAGAATGAGCAGAATCCGGGCGAAGGACACAAAGCCGGAGATGCTTGTTCGCCATTTAGTCCATAGGATGGGATACCGATTTAGGCTTCATTCCCGGAAGTTACCCGGATGTCCTGACTTGGTTTTCCAGAGTCGCGGAAAAGTTGTTTTCGTTCACGGATGTTTTTGGCATCGTCACCCCAGGTGCGGCAATGATCGCCCCCCGAAATCGCGCCGTGACTTCTGGTTGCCCAAGTTGCGGGCCAACCGAGAACGAGATAAGATGTGCCAGCACGCGTTGCGGCGCCTTGGCTGGGGAGTTCTCGTTGTGTGGGAATGCGAAACGCGGAACCGGGTCAAGCTGGCGAAACGAATACGCAAGTTCATGGAAGGAGAGGAACGTGAAGGCCGTTGAACTTTTCGCCGGCGCTGGTGGCTTAGCCATGGGTACGGCCATGGCTGGTTTTCGCCATAAGGCCGTGCTGGAATGGGACAAATATTCCTGTGATAATATTCGAGAAAATCAGAAGCGCGGTCTACGCATAGTAGGCGATTGGCCGCTTTACGAGATGGATGTTCGCAAGTTCGACTTCTTGTCCCTTCCCGATGGTATTGACCTCGTTGCGGGCGGACCTCCCTGTCAGCCCTTTTCCATTGGCGGAAAGGCACGAGGGGAAAAGGACGAGCGGAATATGTTCCCCGAGGTCTTTCGCGCCGTCCGCGAGTTGCAGCCACGTGCCGTACTAATCGAGAACGTCAAGGGGCTTGCCCGCCGGTCGTTCGCCACGTATTTTAACTATCTAATTCTTCAGTTGAGGCACCCCGAGATCACCCGAAAACCGGATGAGAAATGGAACGAGCATCTTTCTCGGCTTGAGCGACATCACACTTGCGGGATGCGTGACGGACTTCATTATAACGTGGTTTGGCGTCTCTTGAATGCCGCCGACTTTGGAGTTCCACAACGTCGCGAGCGCGTGATTATTGTTGGGATTCGCTCGGATCTCGGCTTGGAATGGTCCTTTCCAGAGCCCACGCACTCGCAAGATGCTCTTTTGCTTGAGCAATGGTGTACCGGCACATACTGGGATCGCCATCAAATCGCCAGAAAAGACCACCCGCCAGTGCCTCGCAAATCGAGGTTGCGCATCGCACGACTTGGGGCCATGGGCAGTCTCTGGCCGTCAAAACCGTGGCAAACG
>JAZDLH010000169.1:0-14506 GCA_043802275.1 Planctomycetota bacterium | reverse complement strand
AGGCAGGCCGCCATCGCCGCGAACCGGGCGAACGACAAACACGCGCGATTCCGTTGCGCACCCATTTTCAGTTTCTCCTTCCTGAACCCGAAATCTAAAAATAGACGCATGGTTCACTTGTTTTTCTGTTATATCCGCCCTCCTTTTTCCAATGAAGTGTAGTTTTCCCCTTGGCTATATGCCACATGGCCAAGACAATACCGTAGAACAAATAAAAAGAATTAACGTGTTTATCTGCGCCAAGCAATGTATCAATACAAAAGACTAATAAAACCGAAAAGCCTGTCAAGAAGAAAATATTTTTTTAGAGATAATAAATTGGCCCATAACGTAGCAAATCACAAAATGTAATCATGAGACATAACGTTTTTATAATAGCTTGCAGTTCAGGTTACAATAAGGAGTTAAGGCGGTGCCGCAGACGGCAAAAATCACGAAGGCCGAAAACCGCAAGCAATTTTACCGCTATAATATCGAACAAGAATATGCTACGCAGGTTAGCGTTGAAAACAGACATGCTATCCACGAAAATGACATTCTATGAACAAGTGCCCGTTCTTATGGTAAGTTTGATAGCCCGTATCTGTAATATCTCTCCGGATATGTATGCCCGGTATGGCATGAGCAAGGAGTCCGCGGTTTTTGCCATCAATCAGCCCGGAGTTATCTCCATTCCGCTGAGTTTCCTCACCCTGGTCGTCGTGTCGCTTCTCACCCAGAAGGGAACGGAGACCGCCAGGGAGGCCTGAGCTTACCCTTAGCATGAAATTAGGTTGCGGGCGGTCGAAAGACCGCCCGCTTGAATTCCCGCTTGCATTTTCCGCCTATCGTTATAATGTTTCGGGCATCGGTAACAGAAGGATGATATAGAAAAAGAGACGGTTTCTTCCGTTTGATGAGAAGAAAGCCGCTTTACGTCCTTACCGATTATAGCGCCTTACCTACCAAGGACTTGATCTGGAGAGCATCCATGAGGAATTGGCTCCCATGGTCGGGGGTGCGGAAGACCGAGGCGAACGGATCGCAAGAGTTGCAAAAATATTCCGCGCGGAGGCGGTCGTGGTGAGCCGCATCCCGGGCGCGAGCCTTGCGCCTGGGAAGGAGACGCCATCCAAAGGGTCGTTGAGCGCCGCATGGACATCCCGGTCCTGGAGGTGGAGATCCCGCCCATCAGCGACGGCGTGAGCCTTGCGCTACGCACTCGCTTCGAAGCGCTTTTCGAGGCGGTCAAGGAACGGAGGAAGGCATGATTTGCGCGGGCATCGATGCGGGAAGCCGGGCAATCAAGGTCGTTCTACTGGAGTCAGAATCCCTCCGGGTCCTCGCCTCGGGCGTGGCCGACCAGGGGGTGGAGCAGGAGGCCCTTGCCCGAGCGCTATTGGATCGCCTCTGCCGGGAGGAGAGTCTTGCGGAAGGAGACATCGGCCGGAAACTCGCCACGGGCTATGCGCGCCACCTCGTGAGCTTCGCGGACGAGGCCGTGACCGAGATCACCTGCCACGGCTGCGGCGTGCGCCGCCACCTGCCGGGCGCGCGGACCGTGATCGAGATCGGCGGCCAGGACAGCAAGCTTTTGCGCTTGGACGCGGAGGGGAACATCCGGGACTTCGCCATGAACGACCGCTGCGCGGCCGGTACGGGCCGCTTCCTGGAAATGGCGGCCAAGCGCCTCGGCGTGGAAATCTCCGGTTTGGGGGCGCTTGCCGCCCAGAGCCGGACGCCGGCGCCCATCAGCAGCATGTGCGTGGTCTTCGCCGAGACCGAGATCATAGGCCTCATGGCCTCCGGCGCCTCGCCCGCGGACATCGTGGCGGGCGTGCAGGCCTCGATCGCCTCGCGCATCGCTTCCATGGCGGGCCGGAACTTGGCCGAGCCGGTCGTCTTTACCGGTGGCGTGGCCCTGGTGCCGGGCATGGCCGAGGCGCTTCAATCGGCCCTGGGAAGGAAGGTAATCATTTCACCCGATCCCCAAATGACCGGCGCCCTCGGCGCAGCGTTCCTTGCGGCGCGAAGCGCTCGATCCGAGAAGCCATGAAAGGCCCTTGCATAGGCATCCCCATGCAAAAAAAAAGCGGGACTTGATCGGTGAAACACCACAAATAACACTCGTTCCCCACACGTGCAACGCCACAAGCGCATCGTATTGAACATGCGACTTTTTGATGGGAAATTAGATAAAACCCGGTGGGCTCGGCAGGACTTGAACCTGCGACATGCTGATTATGAGTCAGCTGCTCTAACCGTCTGAGCTACGAGCCCTTGGAACAGCGCCTACCCGTTTCTACCCCCTTTTCAGGGCAGGGTCAAGCAGAATCACCCCCTCCTTCGGCTATAGGACGGCGGGAAAAGAAGCGGGCTTCAAACACGGTTGCCTTTTCGTAATGCCGGAAGCGCCGCTCCAGACGGCGGAAGCGGGGCGGGTGGATGCGCCGGCGTCCGTTTGCCTCTTCTCCCAGCCCGAGGAAGGCATGGAGCATTTCATGGTACAGGACGAATTCCACGAAGTAGCGCGGCACGCGCGGGCTGTCGAGGCGCGGCGAGAGGCGTATCAGGCCGGTTTCCCGGGTGTAGCTTCCGAGGCACAGGCGCCGGGGCCGGCGCCGGCCGGGCTGGCGACCCCAGGTGACGCGCATCTCCAGAGAAGAGTCGAAATACTCGGCATTGAGCGTGGCAAACAGGGTGTCCAGCTTATGAAACCGGCCCTGGGGTCGCACGGCTCGCGAAGAGATTTTCCTCGGTTGAGGCAGTCGCACGGTGTGTCGGTTCGCGTCCATGAAGGCCCGGACCGGGCCCGCATCCGAGCCGGGCATCCGGATCCATTGGGCGATCGCATCGAGCACGGAGTCCGGCGCCTGCGCAAACATACGGTGGAGGCGCAAGACCCAACCCCCTCCGGCCGCCCTGCGAAAGGAAGCCATGGAGCAGATGTTGTCGGTCAGCGTGAGGACTACCGTCGTCCCCAACCGGCGCCGGAAAAAAATTACCATGTCACTTGAGGCGCGTGCCATGGCTGCCAGTATAGGGAAAAGGAATGTGGCCTGTCAACTTTTATCGGACATTTGGTAATCTTCATCCTGTCCCTTGACCGGGCGCACCAAAGCCTACACAATGAAGGAATAAGCGGGAATTGTGAATCAATAGGATGGCAGCTTTGGGTGAACGAAGAAAAGGATCGATCGGATGACCGGCGGATCCGTCCCATTAGACAAGTCCACAGAGTCGCCCGTTCCATCCAC
Source organism: Planctomycetota bacterium (assembly GCA_043802275.1). GTDB lineage: Bacteria > Planctomycetota > SZUA-567 > SZUA-567 > JAFGNG01 > JAZDLH01. Next base: position 11,270 of record JAZDLH010000169.1, on the reverse strand, counting down.
GGCATGGGCCTGCGTTGCCCTGGCGGCGGTCGCGATGGTGCCCTTTGCCGCGGGCCTTGAGGTGCCCGTCATGGCCAAGCGGTCCTTCTTTCTTACGCCGTTCGATCCGCTCGTCTGGCTCGCGGCCGGGTGGCTCCTTCTTGCCTGGTGGAGAAAGGGCGTTCTCCGGGCGCGTCTTTGGGATCACGTCCTGGCGACGGGCCCGGCGCTTGTGCTCCTGGGATGGGCGGTTTTCAGCGCCCTCTGGGCCGATTTCAGCCGTCCCCAGTCCCGTCTTTTGTATGGGAAGGCAACGATCCAATGGATCGAGTATCTCGGCCTCGGGGTACTCGTCTTCCGCGCCCTATTGGCCGATGAGAAATGGCGGAGATGGGCGGTTGAAGTCCTCTGCCTCGTCGGTGTGAGCACCGTGGCCTCGGTCTTGTACACCTCGTGGCTCTCCCCGGAGGGGCTTCCCTATGCGGCCAAGGGGTGGCTTTTAAATCGCAATACCTACGGCCTCTTCCTGGTCTTCTGGGGCCCGGTTCTCCTTTCGCATCGCACGCTTCCCCACAGGATATCTCTCGGCACGCAAGGCGTGGCTGCGCTGATCCTGGTCCTGCTCGGATTTCTTTTATGCTGGGCGGGCGGCCCGTTCCTGGGCGCGTGCGTGGCATGCACCGCGACTCTCGCCGGCGTGGCAAAACGTGCCGCCGTGCCGGTTTTTCTCGCCCTGCTCATGGCGCTCCTGATATTGAGCCCACGGCAGCTCGAGATCCTGGTGGATTCCGTGCAGGTCTACGTGCATTGGCGCGATCCCGAGACGGGCGCGGTCACCCGCGAGCACACCATGCGCTACTACCGATGGAGCGCCGACCTGGAGATGCTGGTCGACCATCCCTGGCTGGGCGTGGGGCTCGAGCAGTACGGGAGACGCATCCATGAGTATTACGGCGGCATCCGGCTCCCCGCGGGCCGAACGGATCAGCCCGCCTTCTACAACGTGAAGACCGAGGAGCCCCTCTCCTTCGGCTGGTTTTTCCTGGTGGCGGGGGAGCTTGGTCTGGTCGGCGCCGCCATCTTGCTGTGGATTTTTTCGGATCTGGCCCGCTCCGCCGTGGAGCGGGTGCGGGAAGGCGCCTTTGGCGGCCACGCGGTGCTCGGGATCCTCGGCGGACTCGCCCTGGCCGGATGGTTCGCCAATCCCATGGTGCGGGGCGTGGGGGGAGCGTTGGCATTTGCCCTGGCTCTGGCCTGGTCCAAGCGCTCCTGTGGCGCGAGCGGCGCTTCCCGATCCTCCGCGTCGGGCGCTTAGGGTCCGAGGCGGCGGCTTTCGGCTTTTCCGGTTGACCGCTTGCGCAAGCCTTTTTATAATGGGGGCGTATCGCCTTCGGTTTTGCGCCGGCGGGAGGCGCAAGGGATGGAAAGCGCCCGCGGCGTATGGAGGAGCTTTTCTACGGATGGAAATCCTCAAGGGCATCCCCGTTTCTCCCGGTTTCGCCATTGCCGAGGCGTACATCATCTCCAGCAAGGAGCTGGACATTCCCCGGCGCTTCATCCAGGCGTCCGAGGTGGAGGCCGAGCGGGATCGCTTCTTCGATGCGGTGAAGAAGGCGCAGCAGGACATCCGCGACCTGCAGAGCCGCATGCACCCGGAGATCGGCAACGAGGCGCGCCCGATTTTCGACGCGCACGTCATGATCCTGGCCGACAGCTCCCTGCACGACGAGGTCATCCGTCGGATCACCGAGAACCGCTTCAGCGCCGAATACGCCGTGAGCCGGTCGCTTCGCAAGTTCGAGCGGGCGTTCTACTCCATCAACGACCCCTACCTCGCCCAGCGCGTGAGCGACATCCAGGATATCGAGCGGCGGCTCTTGCGGGCCCTGCTCGGCGAGCGCGCGCACGAGCTCGAGCTGTTGGACCGGCGCGTGGTCCTGGTCGCGCATGACCTCACCCCCAGCGAGACCGCGAGCATCGACACCCAGCACGTGGTGGGATTTTGCACCGACGTGGGCGGCGCCACCGGCCACACCGCGATCGTCGCGCGCGCCATGGAGTTGCCCGCCGTGGTGGGCCTGGGGAATGTTTCCACCGATGTCAACATGGGCGAGACCCTCATCCTCGACGGCACCCGCGGGATCGTGATCATCAACCCCGACGAGGATACCGTCACGCGCTACCAGCGCATGGCCGACGAGTTCCAGACCTTTGAGGATTCGTTGTATTCGGAGCGCGACCTCCCCACGGTTACGACCGACGGGGTGGTCGCCGAGGTCAGGGGCAAAATCTAATTTCCCACCGAGATCGGACAACTCATCGAATTCGGCGGGGAGGGGGTGGGGCTTTACCGGACGGAATTCCTGTATCTTTCCACCTCCGAGGCGCCCACGGAGGAGGATCATTACCGCGTCTATTCCGCCGCCCTCGAGAGCCTGAAGGGCCGCCCCATGACCGTCCGCACCCTGGACCTCGGGGCGGACAAGTTCGTGCACAACGCGCCGCCCCTGAACGAGCGCAATCCCAACCTCGGGTGTCGCGCCGTGCGCTACTGCCTCCTCCGGCCGGACATCTTCCGCACTCAGATTCGGGCCATCTGCCGCGCCTCCGCGCGGGGGGAGATCCGGATGATGATCCCGATGATCTGCAACGTCGAGGAGGTGCACCGGACGCTGGAGATCCTAAGCGAAGTGCAGGACGAGCTCGCGGCGGAAAACATCCCCTTCAATCCCGAAATGCCCTTCGGGATCATGGTCGAGGTGCCGAGCACGGCGCTCACGGTGGAGTTCTACGTGGGGCTCGTGGATTTCTTCAGCATCGGCACGAACGACCTCATCCAGTACACCGCGGCGGTCGACCGCACGAACGAGCACGTGGCCGACCTCTACCAGCCCGCGCATCCGGCCGTGTTGCGCCTGATCAAGTACGTGCTCGACGTCAGCCACGAGCATCACGTGCCGGTCTCGGTCTGCGGGGAGATGTCCGCGGACCCGACCTTCATCATCTTCCTGTTGGGGCTGGGTCTTCGCAAGTTTTCCGTCCCGCCACCCCTCATTCCCGAGGTGAAAAAAATCATCCGATCCGTCTCGATCAAGAAGGCGGAGGAGGTGGCCGCGGAGGCGATGCGGATGCAGAACGAGCGGGAGATCAACGCCTATCTTCGCGGGGTCACCCGCGAGATTCTCCCCACCTGGACGTTCATGTGATCGACCGGTCAACCGAGGGCCATCCGGTCTGGAGACACGCAAGGGAGCGCACGGTGCGGAGGACGTTGAGCCGTAGGACGATTCTGGCCCTGGGCTGTCTTTGGGCCGCGGCGCTCTGGGCGCAAGAGGCGGGCGCCGCGGGGGAGAAGTGCTTTCTCTGGGAGGCGCGGTCGGCGACGAACGCCGTGTATCTTCTCGGATCGATCCATCTCGCCCGGCCCGACCTCTATCCGCTCGACCGGCGCATCGAGGAAGCCTTCGAGGCCTCCCCTGTCCTCGTGGTGGAGGCGGACATCACCCGGCCGGAGACCATGATCGAAACCTCTCTTCTCATACGGGAAAAGGGCATGTACCCGCAGGGGGAGAGCCTGGACGATCATCTCTCCCGAGAGACGCTGCAAAGGCTTGAAACCCATCTCGAGTCCCTCGGCCTCGGGATGGAGCCGTTTCGAGCGTTTCAGCCCTGGATCCTGGCGTCGACCCTCACCACCATGGAGCTCTTCAAAAAGGGATTTTCCCCGCAATACGGAATTGACATGTATTTTCTGAACAAGGCCCTCGGCAGGAAACAAATCATCGAGCTGGAAGGGGTACAGGCCCAGATCGCCATGCTCGCAGGTTTTCCCGACGACTTGCAGGAGAGTTTCCTCCTGGCCTCCCTGGAGGAGGTGGATGCCCTGGAGGAGAAGGTCGACGCCATTCTGTCGGCGTGGAAGGACGGCAACGCGGCGGCGATGCAAGACACCTTTCGGGAGGCGATGGAGAAGGACCCACGTTTCCTCCTGCTCTCCCAAAAGCTCTTCGACGAGCGGAACCTCGACATGGCGGAGAAGATCGAGGGGTACCTCCGCTCGGACCGCTCCCATTTCGTGGTGGTCGGAAGCGGGCATCTCCTGGGCGAGAAGGGGATCCTCGCCCTCCTCCATGCGAGGGAGTACACGGTCGAACAACTGGAGAAGGGGTCCGGAGAGGGGCCGGAAGATTCGGAGGCCGCCGAAGTCGTTGAAGAGGCTTTGCCGGAAACGGCTCGGGCACAAAATCCGTCGGCGACACCACCCCAGCGCTTTCCTCAATGATCCCCGCCCCGGATGGGCGCTCGAGGAAGCCGTGGGCAGGATGCCGCCACCCCCTATACGCTTACAAGGTTTAACCCTTCTGGGACTCCACCTTCATGACGAGGGCAAGGAGGTGCGTGTGTTCGATAGGAACGCGCCAGCGTGAAAAGAACTGCCGGATTTCCAGATTGACGTCCACAGGAGGGGCATAGGTATACTTTTCATGGCCGTCGGATCGCACGACATGGAGCCGGGTGAGGGTGTGGAGCATCTTGTCCACCGAAGTGCGGTCATGCTTGATGGCATCGGCTACGGTCGCCACGTCGGAGCTTCGATGGCCGCTGTGAATGAAGTAGCCCACGATTTCCACGGCCAGCCGTCCGGGCAGGTGATCCTGCAGAAACCGCAGCATGCGCTCTTCTTCCCTGGAGTGCGCATCCTTGTGGGCAGCGAGCCCGGTCGGATCTAAAGGGCGCGCTTCTTTGACTTCCGCGGACAGCGGGGGGGGGGGCGTGGTGCGCGAAGGCTCTGCCAGGGCCGCGGGGATGGGCGGCGGCGGCAGGTCCCCGCCCGCATCGGCCCTTCCTGCGCCGGCGAAGCGTTCCAGGGCGTTTTGCACCGAGGGCGCCGCCTCGAAAAGGCCGTTCAATTCGGCCGCGTCGAACGTAACGCGAAGGAGGGGAGGGAGGTCGGTCAGGATCATCCGTCCCTCGGCCGCCTGGACCTCGTCTTGGCATTGGACCAGGAAGCGGATCCATGTGCTTGAGAGTATCGCGGCATCGGAAAAGGAGAGGAGGAATTTTTTAAAACCGCGTTCCCGGGCGGCCATGACCTGCTGCCGCAGGAAGGACGCCTCTTCTTCGTCTATCCGTCCTTCCGGATGGAAGACGGCCACGCTTCCCATGGTGTGGGCATGGATCTTCATGAGAGGTCCTCCTGACAGCCTGTGATGGACATCTCACGGTTGGGGGCTAATCTCTTATTTCATTATAACAGGCAAAGGAAGAACTACCCGGTTTTTATGGGATTTTTTTTGGGCGGCAGGAAGAGGCGGGCAAAACAAAAAACCCGCAAGCAGCCCCGCCTGCGGGTGGATTCGTGGTAGCGGCGACTGGATTTGAACCAGTGACCTAGGGCTTATGAATCCCTCGCTCTGACCAACTGAGCTACGCCGCCGGTCGATCCATTCGGAAGGTTCTTTATCTAAAGCATACGCTGTCGAATTGTCAAGCAAAATGCCGAAGCGGAAGGAACGAAGCCGCTCTTATATTCGTTCTTACCGGGAGTGAAGGCTTTCCAAAACTCCCCGGAGCCGTCTTTCTCCGGCCCGGGGCAGGGGGGCATCGGGCCCAAGGATCAGGATCCGGAAACGGGAGCGGATCGCTCCACCCGCCCATGTCCCAGCAAAAGGTCGAATCCCTTGCCCGCCAGGATCATCAAGCAGACCATGACCGGTACACGGTAGCGTAGGGACCCCATGAAGACCATGTGGAGAAGCGCGGTGTAAATCACCGGAACGACCGGCAGCCACGCAAGAGCCCACTCGCGCCGGAGACGCCAGAGCGCATAAAGGGCGAGGAGCATCACCGGCGTGTAGGAGAGGAAGCTGGCGGCCATCTTGGGCACTGAGCGCGCCTCGGCGTAATTGGGGACCGGGCTCCAGGTGCGGAGGAATTTGCGGACCGCGAGACGGGCGAACCGTCCCGGATGCGCAAGGATCCAGGATGCGGCCTCGCGCTTCAAGAGCCTGTCCCGCTCCACCTCGCCGAGGGCGTCGCTTCCGGGGGGGAAGACGATCCGGTTGTTGTTGGGCCCGCCGTCGGCGAGGTCGCTGTTCGATTCGTACAGGGCATGGCCCCCCGTGGTGCTGAAGGGCGAATAGGTGCCGAGCCGCGCATGGTTGCGAAGGGACCAGGGCGCAAGGACCAGGGCCCATCCCAGGACCAGGCACGCCAACACAAGGGCGCCCCGCGCAAGGTTTCTCTCTCTGGCCCAAAACAGCCCATGGAGGAACCAATATAGCAGATAAAAGAGAATCAGGGCGGAGAGCGTTTCCTTGACAAGAACCGCCGCGCCAAGGACGGCTCCGGCCAGAACGGCCCGGAAGAGGCCCAGCCGCTCCTGGAGAAGGCGCTGGGAAAGGCACACGAGGAGCACCATGGTCGTGGCCAGGGTTTCCACAAGCACAAGGGCGGAGAAGTAGACGAAGACCGGGTCCACCGCGCCAGCAAAAGCGGCCACAAGCCCCGCGCGATTCCCGAAATGCCGTTTTGCCGCAAAATACAAGAGCAGGACATTGGCCGTTCCCAGAACAGCCTGTACCAGGCGCACGGCTCCGGCGGATCGAAGCCCGAGAGAGTAAAGGAAGGCCAAAAAGGCCTGGTATCCCGGCATACGCCAGGCGTAGCGGCCCTTTTCATCCACGTGCCCCTTTCCGGCTGCGAGGTTCATGGCGATGCTGTGCATGTTGTTCGAGTCCGGGAAGAGGAAGGGCAAGCGTTTCTCTGTCTCGGCGTTTTGCGCCGCAACCTGGCGGCCGACGTACACCGCCGCGAATATACGGAGGACGAGCGCTGTTAAGAGGAAGATGAGAAGAAGGCGGCGCGTGCCCGGGGGGGAATCGGAAAGGGGGTTCATAGGGTTTCCCAGTCGATCACGGGTAATCGATTGTCCGTCCCCCATGCGCGGAAGGAGATGGCATCACCGACTTATATAACCGACAGGGGGAAGGCATGTCAAGGCAAGGCTTGGGATACGGAAAAGGCGCCCTCCCGCCTTGACAGGGAGCGCGGGAAACCATAAACTGCCGTGCGGACCGTTCACCCGGAGAGGAGGTTCCATGGCACGAGCACGCATCAAGGCCGGCGGTTGTACGCGCGGCCGGCCCAAACCACGGAAGATGCGCAAGGGCAGCGTCAGGAAAAGCGCCAAGCGTTGAAACGCATGGCTTAAGTGTTGACAAGAGAACTCAAGGCGGCGGTTCCGGAGGGCGGGACCGCCGCTCTGGTTATGCACACAACCGTCTCTTCGGTCGCGCGGTGCGTTCCACCTTCCTTTTGCCTTGTGGTTGCATCCCGTAAGCCATTCCCATATACTGCCTAAAAGGTCTCTGGATGCATTGGCCTGGGGGTTCTTCCGTGCCGCCGGACGCGCTTTATATCCACATCCCGTTCTGCATCAGGCGATGCGCGTATTGCGCCTTTGCGAGCACGCTTTACACGCCCGCGCTCGTCGAGCCGTACCTCGACGCCCTGGAAGCGGAGTTCGAGAGGCGCGCCGGGCACCTCGCGCCCGTCACCCTCTACATCGGGGGCGGGACGCCGACCGCGCTCTCGCTCCGGGAGCTTGGCAGGCTTTTTCGGATATTGGAACTCTTGGACGCATCCAAGGTTAGGGAATTCACCGTGGAGGCGAATCCCGGCACGCTAAGCATAGACAAGCTCCAGAGGCTCCTCGAGGCGGGCGTGACGCGCCTGAGCCTCGGGGTGCAGAGCTTTTCGGACGAAGGCCTTCGCGTGCTCGGCCGGATCCACACGGCACGGGAGGCGCGCACCGCCGCGGCTCTGTGCCACGAAGCGGGATTCGACGATCTCTCGCTCGACCTCATCACCGGCTGGCCTGGCCAGACGCTCGCCGTCTGGCAGGCCGATATTGAGCGTGCTCTCGCCTGCGCGCCCGCGCACCTCTCTTGCTACGGCCTCACCTATGAGGTGGGGACTCCGCTCGAACGCGCCCGGGAGGAGGGTCGCTTCTCCGTCGTGGGAGAGGAGGAGGAGCGGGCCATGTTGGACTGGACCCTGAGCTACCTCCCGTCCAGGGGGTTCGAGCACTATGAGATCAGCTCCTACACCCGCCCCGGGCATGTCTGCCGGCATAACGTCGCGTACTGGGAAGGGGCCGAATACGTGGGTCTCGGGGCCGGGGCACACTCCTATGAGGACGGGGTGCGCTTCAGCAACGCCGAGAGGCCGGATGCGTACATCCGCCTCATGCGGGAGAGCGGTTCCGCGCGCTGCTGGGAGGAGTGGCTGCCCCCGGAAGCGCGGGCCCGGGAGCGCGCGGTGATCTGGCTCCGCATGCGGAATGGAATCGATCTCGGTCGGTTCGCCAGGGAGACCGGCTTCTCCCTTGAAAACCTCTACGGAACCCGTCTTTGCCATCTGGAGGAAGAGGGCTGGATTGAGCGCACGGCCACGCATCTTTCTTTGAGCGCCAGGGCCTTGCCCGTGGCGGACACCATCCTGGCGGAGCTGGTGACATGAAGAAATGGACCTTTCGTCTCGCCTGGCCGGTCTTGCTTTTGGCGCTCCTTGACTGCCGGGGTGCGCCAGCTGGAGAGCCCGCCTCTTCGGAGCAGGTTGACGATGGCCCCGCTCTGCAGGAGGGCGTGGTCACCCTGCGGTTCACCGACGGAGAGAAGCCCTTGGCCGTCTGCATGGAGCTCAACGATCCCCAAGGCCGTTCCGTGCTCCAACTGGGGGCAAAGGAACGAGTCATGGCAGATGGGACCGCCATCTTCCGCCTTCCCTTCGGCCAGTACCGCCTCACCGTTTCCGCCGGGCCCCGGTTGACGGTCTGGAAGAGCTTACTTTTCGTCGGTGCGGGGGTTGCCGAGCACGAGGTGAGACTCGAACCGTTTTACCCCCTTCAGGGCCGATATTGGCTTTTTGATCCCTATGTGGAGGCTCGGGATTCAGGCGGTCCGATAAGTCTTGAAGCGATCCTCCTCAGCGCCAGAGCCTCCGGCCTCGATGGGGCAGGCGTGGCAGGCCTGGGCTCGCTCGTGGACGCCTCCGGCGTGCCCTTTTCCATGAGTGGAGGGAGCCTGGACTTGCAAGAAGCCCTGGACCGGGCGGCCGCCGACGGGACCGTCTTCCTGGACGCGGAAAGGGAACCAGGGCAGCCCTTTATGTACTGTCTTCGTTCCCGTCCCGTTGTGCGGGCGGACGAGCGGATTCCTGAAGAGGATAGGGGCTCGCCTAAGGAGCTTGTCTCCCTTCCGGCCGATACCCCCTTCACGGTATGGTCCTTCGGATCGCGCCTCTTCTCGGAAGGAGGCCGGAAAGCCTGGGCCAGGGCCGCCTCGGCCTTTGTCTACGCAACCGTGGCCGGTCCGTTGTATGATGCGCTCGACCTCACGGGGGGCGCTTTCCCGGAAGAGATCTGGTTCTTTCTTCTTAACCGCGGCTATCGCCCGATTGCGCTGGGCGGCGGACCGGGGAGCGAGGCGGATCCTATTCCCCTTCCGGGATGTTACGTGCCCGTGCCGGAACGTCCGGGAGCGGAGGGTTTCCTGGACAAGCTCCGGGAGGGGAATGCGATCGTGAGCAACGGTCCCGTGATTCTCTTCACCCTGGGCGGGGTCTCGCCGGGGCAGGCGATCGAGCCTTCGTACGACTACCGGCAACTCGTATTGAGCGTCTTCTCCTCCTCCGCCCACGACGACAGCATCGCGGATGTGGAGGTGATCTATAACGGGCGCGTCATCCGGAAGATCTGGGAGGGCCGGGAGAGCCAGGATATGCGGCAGATCCAAGGCGAGTTGCCCCTCACCCTCTCCATGCCCGGCTGGGTGGCGCTCCGGTACTTAAGCGCGCTCTCCCCTGAGCATCGGGCCCTTACGAACCCCGTTTTCATCGCCGGGGCGGGGACGGAAATGCCGCATCCGCCCGCGACGCGGGTGCGCCTTAGCGCCCTGCGGTCGGGGCGAGCCGTTCCCTTTCTCGTGGAGATCTGGAACCGGGGCGCCCGGGTGGAACGCCGTTCGATTTCCGCGGCGGAGGCGGTCCTCACCCTTCCCTGCACGGCGGTCCTTCGCATTTTCAGCGCGGAGAACGCGCTCGAGCGCACCGTGAGCCTTGCCGAGGCGACGGGCGCGGCGGCTTTTGCGGAGCGCCTGGAGGGCATGCCCCTCGAGGACCTCCAAAGGGCGCTCTTGAGTCCCGAGACCTATGAGCAGATGAGGGCGATTTTGGAGGAGGCGGTGATCGAGGCGATTCTCCGCGAAGAGGGCGCGGACTGATCGGCCGTGAAGTCGTGGAGCAGAAGGAGAGGTTATCGGGAGCGGGTCTCCCGTTCCACCTGGCGTTTCAAGTCCTTTTCCCGCTTGATCTCCCGCTTGTCGTGCAGATGTTTTCCGCGGACCACCGCGAGTTCCACCTTGCAGCGACCGCGTTTCCAATAGAGCTTGAGCGGAACGAGGCTCAAGCCCCGCTCATCCGTCCGCCGGGCGAGCTTGCGGATCTCCCGGCGGTGGGCGAGGAGCGGCCGCTTGCGTTCCGGAGGGTGGTTCTGGAGGTTGCCCATGGCGTACGGCGCGATGTGGAGGCCGATAAGGGTGAGGCGGCCTCCCTTGGCCAGGGCGAAGGTCTGGCTGAAGTTCACCTTGCGCTCGCGCAGGCTCTTGACCTCGGTCCCGGTGAGGGCGATCCCGCATTCCAGGGTCTCGAGAATCTCGAATTCGTGGAACGCCTTCTTGTTCCGCAGGATGAGGGAGATTCCCGGTTGGGATTTCGGATCGGGCTTGCTCATGGCCGGATGATAAGAGATCCGGCTGTAAAGTCAAGCGGTCAAGGCAAGTCTCAATGCTCCTTGTTCGGTTAATAAAGCGTGATAAGGCCGTGCGTTATGGTGTCATTGATATGAATACAGGCGCCTATAGGAAAATATGGGAAGGCTTGACCGGCTATATTCCAAAGGCATAGTACGTAAGTCATCGAAGGGAGGGGAAAATCGACCCGATGGATGGATACACAATGGAAAAAGAGGAAAAAATCTGATAGACTTTGGTCATGCACAAGAACGATATCATGAAAAACCTGCATGACCCTATCTCAAAAGCTGTTGCGCACTATTTCGGATGATCTATCCATCGAACGTTTTGCAAAAGTTTTAGGGGCTGTACCAGATAACGTGAGAAAAAGTTATACTGGACGCCATGCGCAAGAGCCGATTGGCTTTTAAAACACAGGCTCGACTGATCGAGCATTTTGTTGCCGGCACGACGGCACGAACGGCGGCATCGCTTGTG